>NZ_JAHZMK010000099.1:0-1142 GCF_020387775.1 Photorhabdus antumapuensis | reverse complement strand
TCATCCGCTGCCAAATGCTGATTAATATCAATCCACTCATTACTCGCCACAAAGATATTTTTTGCCCGGCTAATTAACGTATCTGAAAGAGATAATCCGCGCTCAGACAGAATACGCAGCGTATTAACCGCAGAAATAAGGGATAATGCCTGTGTGCCTTCCGGCGTGTCACTGCTTCCAGGTAAAACAGAAGTACTATAACCGTTGGAAATCAAGGTAATGTTAAGACCGGAGATATCCGCGCCACGCATCGTAAAACTGTTCTCGCCCTGTAGCAGGACATGGTTCCCGGCGTTGATATTTCCCCCATCTAAAGACAAGGCTTTCGTTTTAATGGCGACATCGCCAGCGGCATGAATTCGTCCCCGATTCTGCAAGGTATCGGTGGTCAATGTCAGATGTTGACCCGCTTGCATATGGCTCCGTTCCGCCATTGCAATGCTTTTACCACGCATGTTTATGTCGGTTTTGGCCTGCACATCCCCCAGAATCACCTTATCGTCGGCGATCAAATTGATGTCGCCTTGCGTTGCAGTCAGGTGAGTCAGATTGACCGCCTTACCCGGCTCGGTACTCACCAGACGAATTTTATTGGCATACATTCCCCCCAATGACCCGGTATCAATCGCTTCCCAGGGGGTATAACCTTCCCCGGCAAGGGGGACAATCGTCCCGCGTTTGAAATCAACCCGGTTGGGACCTTGTGTCAATGTCAGGTTTTTCGCCTGTAGTCTGCCGTTAAGCTGAGTGGTCCGGCTGATGATATCGACAGTATCCTGCGCCGTTGCATCCAGTCCCTTTTCACCCAAGGTGATGATGCCTTTCTTCACTTCTAAGGCTTCTAATGCCCCGTCTTTATCAAACACCGGTTTACCGGTCGATAACGTGACCGCCGGGACATTGATAAAACCACAGCCATTACAAATCATGCCGTTCGGGTTGACGATGAAGACATTAGCTTTCTGCCCTGCGACTTCCAACAAACCTTGCAGATTTGAGGCAAAAGCCCCCACCACTTCATTAATAATCAGTTCAGCCGATTTACCATTGAAGTTCAGATTCGCGCCGATTTGCCCCGCCAGTAGAGACTGCGTATCATGGGTCGCGTTATTCAATACCAGCCCTGATGTCCCAACATTAAA
>NZ_JAHZMK010000098.1:0-2658 GCF_020387775.1 Photorhabdus antumapuensis | reverse complement strand
ATTAAGCAGCTTTACGGCGACGAAGCAAAAGTCAGTGAGTTAGCCGAGGAGCAAAAACAAACTATCAGCACCCTTTCTACCCTGGCAGCCGGGCTAGCCGGTGGGATAGCAGGTGATTCCAGCGTCAGCGCCCTCACTGGTGCTCAGGCCGGGAAGAATGCGATTGAGAATAACTATCTGAGTGTCAATGAGCTGGACAATTTTGCGCACCAAGCCCGAACCTGTGAAGGGGAAAGCTGTAAGCAGGTGATCAAGGATATGGTTGATACCAATATCCGTAATCAACAGGAAATAATGGACTTCTGTAACAGTAACCCGAACCAATGTGCGCAGAAGTATGGTTATCTGGTTGATCAGTGGCCTGTGTTTGAGCGTACCCTCAAAAATATGGACCAGGATGGCACATTGCCGGTTGAGTTCAGAAATTACCTGTCGGCGGTGAATACATTAGGTCAGGCTGCCACAGGCAAAGTGGGTGAACTCGGCTGGACAAAACGCTTTGAAGCGATGGGTATGAGTAAGGAGACTGCCGCTGCGATGGCGATGACGCTGCCTGCTATTGTTGAAGGCAGTAAAGGACCGAAATCATCGCCAACGACAAAAGGAAGCACAGGTGCAGTTGTTAATACAGAGAAAGCGGCGCTGGAAAAGATTGGGCAAAACAGTCAAGGCACAACGAATCTGGGTGATAAATCGGCTAATACTGTTTATCATCAGCAGCTTATTAAAAATGCTGAGAAGATATCAACGGCAAAACCAGGACAACAAGTTGCCGCACCAAGGGATCTGAATGAACAAATATTATGGAATCAGGTTAAGGCAACGCCATCTTCTGGTGATCCCCTCAAAGGAATGAATAAAGATCCTCGTTTTCCTACTGAAGCGGGATTCCAAAAGATGCAAGTTACTCATGAGTTACCTGATGGATCAAATATTACTATTCATTATCAATATAACTCAAACACTGGTAAGGCTTATGATATGAAGATTACAACACCTAAAAGGTCTGAACTTCAGCCTAAACCTTCAATTACGGATAAGGATAAATAGTTATGAAAGTAAAAAAACATAGATCTGAAAAAGTAATTGAAGTCTTTGCCGTTTACTGGATTGGCGATAAAACCTACTTTTATGGTTGGGCTAAAGGCTATGATGGCTTACTTACTTATAATGTTGATGAAGTAGATATCATTGAACCATCACTGTCTGGAGATTTTATTTTCTTTGATAATGGGATTTTCTATAGTCCTTTGATATCAGAGGGTATTCTTGATGGCCTCTTGGAAGCCGATCAAGACTCCTATGCACGTTTTCTTGAGCTTTTAAAGACTGAGGGAAGGATAGACTAAAAATTTATAACGACTGTTTTGAATATCTCAGACAAAGTGACTTATCGAGCTGAAAAGTCGCGTCGGGGCGTTGTTGATCGAGTGTCAAACCGTACAAGGAAAAACAGGTTGTAACTGGCTGAGTGCACAGGGAAAATCGGTGTTTGGTGGCCAACTTCGCAATGGAATGCGTTGTTGTGGACAATAATGCCCTAGCTGTACCCATGCCACCGCCACCGATAGCGGGTTCAAACACGGGTGAAGCCATGAACGAAGCCAATCAGACGATAGCTTCAGCTTTGGACAAGAAGCTCAAGGAGATAGGAGAAACACTAGATAAAGCTACAGAGTGTTCATTTGGCCGGGTATGCTCTTCTAGCTCTACAGATGATGAAAGTAATCCGAATATTGGTAAAAGTCTAACGAATGAAGAGAAGAGGGAGTATGGTGGTACAGGAAATCAGCAGCCACCTGAAGATAATCAGAACAAGAATGGACAAAGTGAAAATAAGCCATCAAATATCAAAATGGCTGATGACAAATATTTAAAAAATAATGGAATTGATGCCCATGAGCTTAAATCTGATGTTGTTGGTAAGAAAAATATATCGAAATATGATATTTATGTGAATAAAGAAACTGGTGAACTATGGGTCTTCAGAAAAGGGGGTACTGGAGAAGGTATCCCAACAGGTGAATTCATTAAATAAGGTTATAAAAGATGACTAAATCAACTGTGGGTGTGTATTTTTTGATCTCTGGAGATAAATTAAATCCTGAGGATGTAACTGAGAAATTAGCTATTCAACCAACAAAATATTGGGTGAAAGGTGATCCTATACCAGAAAAAAAACGCTTTAGAATAGATAGTTGCTGGCTTTTGAGTACGGGTGATGAAGAGTCTCTTGATGTTGGTGAACAGCTAGGAAAAATATTCACATTACTACAAGGCAAAAAAAAGGTTTTAGTAAAATTGGCTAATGAGTATGAGCTTGACTATCAATTTAATATAGTAATTAAAATAGAAGAAGGAATTAAGCCAGCAATAAATTTAGATAAGATGATGATTAAAGAGCTTGATGAATTAAATGCTGGATTAGATATTGATTTATATATATATAGTTAGAATTAAATAAGTTGTTGTGGAGAATAATGCGTTGAGCTTGCCAAAAGGCATGGCAGATTACGGTCGATCAGCATCAAGTCTGGCTACCGCTATGTCAAATAAAGGTCAATCCTCTCAAGAGATTTCAGCGGCATTGTCAAAACATGCCAAAGGTGATCACCCGGAAGGGCAAGACCCGGTAAGAGGATTGTTGGTCGCTTGGGG
>NZ_JAHZMK010000097.1:0-1602 GCF_020387775.1 Photorhabdus antumapuensis | reverse complement strand
GCCCTGATGTCCCAACATTAAATGTCTGATAATGGTTATGTGAAACACCACGGGCGTTAGGGGCCGCAATATGAATAATCGGGCGATTGTTTTTCGAGGTAATTCGCGTTTGCTTATCCGCCAGTTTAATTCCCGGTACTTCTCCTTCTATTTCGGAGAAGTTCATTGTCAGTTCAGGACCCTGTCTTAACGCACTTTCAATCAGCGCAGCAGTCACCGGCGTATACTTCCCAGCCACTGAGTTATACTTCCCTGCGGCTGAGTGCAATTCGGTGTTGTTTTGGGCGAGGGTCGTCGTCCCTTTGGCTAACAACGTGGCGTCAGTATCGACAATCTGACCGCCGGCATTCAGGGTTAAATTATTGCCGGCCGTGAGGGTGCTTTTTATCATCGGGAAGTGAAATGGGGGAGCGGAGGGTTCATCTTCCTCATCATCAATATCGTCCTCATTGACCGCGTATTTTTTATCGCCATTTTCATATTCATAGGCGTCTTCCGTACTGATATCCAGCGCATCACCACTGGTCAGGGTGATATCTTTCCCCGCCGTCAACGACAGGGTTCGCAGATCAGCAACCTCGCCAGCATGGATCTCAATATTTTCATCCGCTTGCAATTGGCTGAGCTGGTGCAGACGCTGGTTGATGAGGGCGTGTTGAGTTTCATCATTGGGTCGAATCCCCTCATCATTAAAATCCGCATAAGCCGCTATTTCAATCATCCCATTGGCCGCCAGGAAGATATTTTTCGCCTTATTGATCAGCATATTTGAAAGATTAATATGACCCCCGGCGATAATACGTAACCTGTTATCCGCAGAAAGCGTGGTGAATGCCGATATTCCTTCCGGGGTATAGTCGTCGCCGGAGACCAAAGAGAGCAGTCCCCGGCGGGCAAGCAGGGTCACATCACGACCGGCGATATCATAGCCCTTCACATCAAGATGTGACTTTCCCTCCAGCATGACATGGTTCCCAGCTTTTAACTTCCCCTGGCTTAAATACACGGTTTCTGCGTTAACGGTTAAGTTTTGTTCTGCCCTCATTGACGCCCGATTCACTAAGTCTCTGGCCGTGAGCGCAATGTTTTTCCCGGTGATTAAAGCCAGATCAGTGGGTCTCTTTCCCGCTTGAAAATGTTCTTTATCAAAATTAAAACGAAATCCTTCGTTAAATACCGCCGTCAGATCCCCACCGGCACTCAGTTTACCGATGATATTCTCCTGACAGTCTTTTATCGCTTGGGTTGAAAAATTTTTGCCTGTCAGAGTGAGATTGTGTCCCGCGCTTAATTCGCCAACATTGTTTATCTCGTTAGCGGTAATGTGGTTATTTTTATTCGCCCTGATAATGGGGTGACTTTGCTTAATCGGGTTTACGTTATCCAGTTGAGTCGCTTTAAGGGTGACATCACCACCGGCACGGATTTGACCCTGATTATGCAATGTTTCGGTGGTCAATGTCAGATGTTGACCCGCCTGCACATGGCTGTGTGCCGCCGTTTCAATGGCTTTGCTGTTGATGTTAATGTCCGTTTTGGCCTGGACTTCCCCCAGGATAATTTTACCCTCAGTCGTTAAACGGATAGCGTCTTGGGTTGTGG
>NZ_JAHZMK010000096.1:0-1627 GCF_020387775.1 Photorhabdus antumapuensis | reverse complement strand
GCCCTGATGTCCCAACATTAAACGTCTGATAATGGTTATGTGAAACACCACGGGCGTTAGGGGCCGCAATATGAATAATCGGGCGATTGTTTTTCGAGGTTATGCGCGTTTGCTTATCCGCCAGTTTAATTCCCGGGACTTCTCCTTCTATTTCGGAGAAGTTCATTGTCAGTTCAGGACCCTGTCTTAACGCACGTTCAATCAGTGCAGAAGTCACCGGCGTATACTTTCCTTCAGGTGAGTGCAATTCTGCATTGTTTTTGGCGATTGTCGTTGTCCCTTTTGCCGACAACGTCGCTTCAGTGTCAATAATGTCACCGCCAGCATTCAGGGTTAAATTATTGCCGGCAGTAATGATACTTTTCGCTATTGGGAATTGAAATTGTGGGTAAGATTGTTCGTCTTCCTCGTCACTGGCATTTTCATCTTCATCCTGTTTTTCATAACCCTCTCCGTGTTCATTTTCATATTCATAGGGGTTCTCTGCTGTTATTTTACTGATATCAAGCGTGCCGCCACTGGTCAGCGTGAGATCTTTCCCTGCCGTCAAGGAAATGCTTCGCAGATCGATAATCTTTCCCGCCTGGATCTCAATATTTTCATCCGCTTGCAATTGGCTGAGCTGGCGTAGACGCTGATTAATTAATGCTTGTTTAGCGCCGTCATTTAATGGACTCTGCTCATCATTAAAATCAATTAAATCGCCAGAGGCATAAATCTCAAGTTTATCATTGGTGGCCAAAAAGATATTTTTCGCCCGGTTAATCAGGGTATCGACGATATTAACAGGACCATCGGCGATAATGCGTAATAGGTTATCAGCAGAAATAGTGGTTAATACCTTTATTCCTTCCGGGGTATAGTCATCTCCAGAGGCAACAGAAAGCAGCCCCCGGCTAGCTAGCAAGGCCACATCACGACCGGAAATATCATAGTCATTCACATCAAGATGTGACTTTCCCTCCAGCATGACATGGTTCCCAGCTTTTAAATTCCCCTGGCTTAAATACACGGTTTCTGCGTTAACGGTTAAGTTTTGTTCTGCCCTCATTGACGCCCGATTCACTAAATCTCTGGCCGTGAGCGCAATGTTTTTCCCGGTGATTAACGCCAGATCAGTGGGTCTCTTTCCCGCTTGAAAATGTTCTTTATCAAAATTAAAACGAAATCCATCTTTAAATACCGCCGTCAGATCCCCACCAGCACTCAGTTTACCGATGATATTCCCCTGACTGTCTTTTATCGCCTGCGTTGAAAAATTTTTGCCTGTCAGGGTGAGATTTTGTACCGCGCTTAATTCGCCAACATTGTTTATCTCGTTAGCGGTAATGTGGTTATTTTTATTCGCCCTGATAATGGGGTGACTTTGCTTAGTCGGGTTTACGTTATCCAGTTGGGTTGCTTTAAGGGTGACATCACCACCGGCACGGATTTGACCCTGATTATGCAATGTTTCGGTGGTCAATCTCAGATGTTGACCCGCCTGCACATGGCTGTGTGCCGCCGTTTCAATGGCTTTGCTGTTGATGTTAATGTCCGTTTTGGCCTGGACTTCCCCCAGGATAATTTTACCCTCAGTCGTTAAACGGATAGCGTCTTGGGTTGTGGTTAAGTTAGTGAGATTAAC
>NZ_JAHZMK010000095.1:0-2158 GCF_020387775.1 Photorhabdus antumapuensis | reverse complement strand
TGTACTTCTTCATGGAGAACTTCCCTTACTTGTTGGGTGTCCAACTTTCAGGGAGCAGTTCATTTTGGCTGGGATCTCTTTCTGGTTAGTCTTCGTATTTGAAGTCTATATTGAGCTTCATTTGTTCTACATCAAGTGTAACCTCGCAACCGTGCCATACTGTGCGATCATTAGTAAGGTTGTTATCCATGTAGTAATTACGTAATTCAACTAAATAACGAAGCATATCAGTATTAGCTTGCCCTCCGGCTGTTAGCCATTCAGTATTACCACTATTATCAATGTAGTCATACTCATATGCACAATGATCTCCTTCTGGAGATAAGTCTGCGCGCATGATGATTTTACGAGCTTCATCGGGAACAATGCTATATAAGATAAGACCTATATCTTTGTAAATTTCTTGATCACTTCTCATTATTTCCCTCCCGGAGCATTTATAAAGGTTTCTTCTTTCTCACGGCTGCCATTTATTGAATAACGAACGTTAATACTGGTAGGCCGCTGACTATTACCTGAGTAAACAGGCTCTATCTTAACATTAATTTGCTTACCTTCTTTCAATGCGTTTGCCCAGCGATTTTCCATTTTCTTCCAGGCACCGCGATTTAAGTTAGAATCCATCGGGACAATATTAAGTTTTTCACCCGGCCCATTGAAGATTGTTGCTATCAAATGACCGCCATCATCTCCCGGATTACCACACTTACCAGCTTTACATTGCTGATAGCCATTACGATCATTTGCATTCAGTAACAACTTAGCCTCAACCGAGTGAACTCGTCCTAATGAGTCCGTTTTATATGTTTTGTTATCATCAACATGATAAATCGTATTGGGCTTAGGTTTATTCAGTTGCTTTTCCCAAGCGCCTTTCTTCCCTGAGTTTAGAACGACAACTTGCGGCTCGATAGTCGCGGCTCCCGATTGATTCGCCTGCTGATTATGAGTAGAGCTAGCACCTTTTGCTTCCGTATTTCCTGTACCTTGTGACTTCGGCTTCTTCCCGGCAATCCCCAGTCCAATTATTCCGCTACTGCCGCCCACTTTCGGCATTACACCAAACTGTTCCGCGAACTCCTTGCCTTCAACAACCTTCTTTACCACATCCGGCAGAGACTGGTAAATCGCCTGAGCACTTTCCGCATTCTCTGCCTGCACAAAGCGGTTTAACTGTGCCATCTCCTCACTGCTGAGATTGGAGAGGAACGAAGTCCGGTTTAGGCCGCTAGCGGCGTCTGTTCCCGAGTTCATCATTTCCCAGACGGACACCACACAGCCCGGATTATGGGAACAGTCATCCGCCACACCTTCCTGACGGTTTTTCTCGCTGCGCTCCTTAAACTTGTCGTAAATTACCTGCTTATCTGTGCCAGTCTTTTCTGCTTCCAGTAGCTCTTCTTTCAGTTCGTAGACATCTTTGGCACTCAGGAAATTATTCTCGACCGCATTCTTCCCGGCCTGGGCCCCGGTAACGGTGCTGCCGGTGGAGTCACCGGCAATGCCGCCAGCCAGACCCGCTGCCAGAGTGGAGAGGGTGCTGATGGTCTGTTTTTCCTCTTCACTTAAGTCACTGACTTTAACATTTTCGCCGTGAATGTGCTTCATCAGTTCCCGGGCGGCCAGTTCCCCGCCCGCTGCGCCTGCTGCACCCGCCAGCGCATTGTTACCGCTGACTTCGGCCGCTACTGCCCCCAGAATTGCATGGGCCAGGGTATTGCTTACGACATCCACTTGATGGGTTTTCGGGTCGGTGGTCAGGTCTTTAATCACCCCGGCCAGGTAAGGGGAAGCGCCGCCCGCCAGTGCCTGACCCATATTTCCGCCCGCGAGTCCCTGAATGGCGGCAGTGGCCGCCTGTAAAGCGGTGTGGTATTTGCCACCGGTGCCAAAGCCAGATTCATTCAATGCCTGATGATAGGCGGTCTTGTAAATCTGGTCTTTAATGAGTTCCGGGGTGATGTCAGTTTTACCTTTATCCTCCAGGACTTTTATGGCCGCTTTTCTATCCGGTTCACTGATGTTCTCCAGTTTAGCGTGGGCCGCTTTGGTGGCGATAATGGCTCCTTCGGTACTGGCGATATCAATCACCTGCGCACTGATTTCGCCAAGCAGTTGGGCCTGTTTCAGTCGTTGCTGTTCTTTCTCTTTGTCAAAG
>NZ_JAHZMK010000094.1:0-1018 GCF_020387775.1 Photorhabdus antumapuensis | reverse complement strand
GATAGACAAGCTCTGCGCTGTTTGCTGCGCTATAAGCACCTTCCGGGGTATGACTAATCAGGGCACCTGATAACGCTCCGATAAATTTAGCCGTCTGGGCCTTAGTTTCATTACCCGTCAGCGCTTCCTGAAGCTTATGAATTTGCCGCTCTGTTTCATTCTTATACGCTGGTTCAAATAGCCTGCTTTCCATGGTGATGGCGGCTAATTCAGCCGCCAGAGCGCCTACAGCCGCCCCTTTGGCATCACCGCCGCCAATCTCAGCAGCCAGGGCAGATATCGCAGCATGGCTAATCGCTTTACCCGGGACACCCAGAATCTGTCCCTTATCACCAATCAGCCTGGCGCCTTCCGCGTTAATCTGATTACCTATATTGCTCAGTAACGCCGCTTGCAGATTATCCGTAAAACTGCCCCCGTTAATCGCCGTCCCGATGGTTGAGCTCACGATGGATTGCGCCGCAACACGCTGGGCCACCTGACTCCAGTTAGGGTGACTCAATAAGGGAAGTTGCGCTTTTAGCGGATCGACAACGCCTTTTCCCTCCACTAATTTTCCCCAACCCATCGTGTGGTCCAGTCCCCCTAATGCGCCGCCCACCGCTATTTGGGTCACGAGGGATTTGACGGCTTCGCGCTTCGCTAAGGCAGCCAGTGTTTTGGTGAGATCCCCTTTATTTTCAACTAACGCCACCGCCGCCTGCGAGGTCAGCCCTATCATACCGCCATAAGCCGCCCCATAAACCGCGCTCGCCGTGGCGCCTGTCGCGCCTGTCGCTCCCACGGCGCCACTTCCCGCCCAGGCAGCCAGGCCCGAGCCCGCCGTGACCGCAGCGACAGCAATCGCCATCACCGCCCCCGCAACCGGGTTTAAGCTTTCGCTTTTTTTGTCCCAACTGCGGTAAGCGTCCTTAACCCGATGCCACTGGACATCTTTGCGGTCTTGAGGGTTTTTTAACCACTTTGTGCCGGGAGTGTTACCGAGTCCCGCTAATACGTCTTCCAGTAACTGCCCCTC
>NZ_JAHZMK010000093.1:0-1394 GCF_020387775.1 Photorhabdus antumapuensis | reverse complement strand
CTACACGGCCAGATTTTTCATCTGGCCATTACTGTAAGGTTATTCGTTTTATCGTGGTAAGCCATTGTTCCTGGAATTTTTCCTTTCACTGCATTTTCTGATTTGATCGTATTTTCTACTACGGTGGGAGTAATTCCTTGCCTTTGCATACGATCAAGTGAATGGCTGAAATAGTCACGATTTCTAATTATGGTTGGTTTGTTGTAAAGGGTTCTGACTGGAACAACTCAGTTCCTATATTAGCAAACCAGTTGTCATAAAAATAAAAGAATATAACCCCGATTGGATAAACTGTGCCTTAATCAGTTAATGTCTAACTTTTGGGGGACAGTTCACATGATCGGGGAATATTGATTTTATATTGGCATTTTTGCCAGTAGCTCATTAACTTTAGTTGTATCTTCTGGATGAAACTCAAGATACTTTTCACAGGCCAATCTGACATAGTGATAACAAATTTCTTCACTAACTGTTATCGTATCTTCATCAGTTGGCGGATAACCAACAACAAACTGAACACCTTCAAAATATTCATCTTCACTATTCATGTCAGGGAAAAAACAATATACACCATCTAACATAAAAGATTCTTTTTGAACAATATTTTCTACGACATCTAAAAAACGATCTTCATTATACATAAGGTCAAAATAGCTTTTTATGATCCAGTCAGAATTAGAATGATCATAAGGTAGCTCAAATAAAAATTTCATTTATTATGTCCTATTTTGGATGGAAGTTACTTATCCCACCTGTTTTCTTATCAATATATACCCTAAATGTAACACCATCTGCTGTAGCATCATATGCTTGTTGACCTCTAGCTATAGCTTGTTTGTAACCACTGACAGCAGCTTGTTGACCTAACTCTAACATTTTCTGATCAGTAAAAATTTTGGGATCATAGATAGTCTTTTCAAATGGTTTTGAACCATTACCTTTGTAAGTTCCTGTAAAATTCCCAGCAGCATCTTTAGCAGGTACTCTATATTCGATATGAGTTATTCCATTAACACCAGTAGGCATTTCACTGACGATTTGTATTCCTTTGTCTTTTACAACACTATAAAAAGCATCTGCATTGTGCCCGCCCGCAATTCCTGATTTTTGGGTAAATCCATCTACAGTTGCTAAATGCTTCGGCTGATTGATCTGAAAACTCATGCCATCAGGGTATGTAACAGTTGTCGCCCCCTTTCCAACATACAACTTCTCATTTTCAATCAAACTAGCTACGACATGGGTATCAGGTTTAGCATTACTTAACAGCGGTTTTGAGGCATGGTTCAACTCTTCTGCCAGATTTTTCGCACCTTCTTTGCTGTTACCTAATACTTTTACGGCTCCCGCCGCCAAAACACCAGTCCCAACCGCCGCTTCCGGCGCAACCGCAT
>NZ_JAHZMK010000092.1:0-1864 GCF_020387775.1 Photorhabdus antumapuensis | reverse complement strand
CTTTCATCAGACAATCTGTGTGAGCACTGCACTCAACCGTATCTCAGGTAAGGAGGTGATCCAACCGCAGGTTCCCCTACGGTTACCTTGTTACGACTTCACCCCAGTCATGAATCACAAAGTGGTCAGCGCCCTCCCGCAGGTTAAGCTACCGACTTCTTTTGCAACCCACTCCCATGGTGTGACGGGCGGTGTGTACAAGGCCCGGGAACGTATTCACCGTAGCATTCTGATCTACGATTACTAGCGATTCCGACTTCATGGAGTCGAGTTGCAGACTCCAATCCGGACTACGACAGACTTTGTGTGTTCCGCTTGCTCTCGCGAGGTCGCTTCACTTTGTATCCGCCATTGTAGCACGTGTGTAGCCCTACTCGTAAGGGCCATGATGACTTGACGTCATCCCCACCTTCCTCCGGTTTATCACCGGCAGTCTCCTTTGAGTTCCCGCCATCACGCGCTGGCAACAAAGGATAAGGGTTGCGCTCGTTGCGGGACTTAACCCAACATTTCACAACACGAGCTGACGACAGCCATGCAGCACCTGTCTCTCAGTTCCCGAAGGCACTTCGCTGTCTCCAGCAAATTCTGAGGATGTCAAGAGTAGGTAAGGTTCTTCGCGTTGCATCGAATTAAACCACATGCTCCACCGCTTGTGCGGGCCCCCGTCAATTCATTTGAGTTTTAACCTTGCGGCCGTACTCCCCAGGCGGTCGATTTAACGCGTTAGCTCCGGAAGCCACTCCTCAAGGGAACAACCTCCAAATCGACATCGTTTACAGCGTGGACTACCAGGGTATCTAATCCTGTTTGCTCCCCACGCTTTCGCACCTGAGCGTCAGTCTTCGTCCAGGGGGCCGCCTTCGCCACCGGTATTCCTCCACATCTCTACGCATTTCACCGCTACACATGGAATTCTACCCCCCTCTACGAGACTCTAGCCAACCAGTCTTGGATGCCGTTCCCAGGTTAAGCCCGGGGATTTCACATCCAACTTAATTGACCGCCTGCGTGCGCTTTACGCCCAGTCATTCCGATTAACGCTTGCACCCTCCGTATTACCGCGGCTGCTGGCACGGAGTTAGCCGGTGCTTCTTCTGCGGGTAACGTCAAAATATCGCCCTCTTCAGGCCATACCCTTCCTCCCCGCTGAAAGTACTTTACAACCCGAAGGCCTTCTTCATACACGCGGCATGGCTGCATCAGGCTTGCGCCCATTGTGCAATATTCCCCACTGCTGCCTCCCGTAGGAGTCTGGGCCGTGTCTCAGTCCCAGTGTGGCTGGTCATCCTCTCAGACCAGCTAGGGATCGTCGCCTAGGTAGGCCATTACCCTACCTACCAGCTAATCCCATCTGGGTTCATCCGCGGGTGTGAGGCCCTTTCAGGTCCCCCACTTTGGTCTTGCGACATTATGCGGTATTAGCCACCGTTTCCAGTGGTTATCCCCCGCCCTCGGGCAGATCCCCAGACATTACTCACCCGTCCGCCGCTCGTCAGCAAAAGTGCAAGCACTTTCCTGTTACCGCTCGACTTGCATGTGTTAGGCCTGCCGCCAGCGTTCAATCTGAGCCATGATCAAACTCTTCAATTTAAAGTTTGATGCTCAAAGAAACTGACTGTTCATTCGTAATGAATCAACTGTTGTTCACTCTTCAAGACTTTAAAACGTATTTTTTGGTGATACGGTCTTGTGAGTGCCCACACAGATTGTCTGATTAATTGTTAAAGAGCAGGCTGCAACAAAAAATAACATTCTCGTTCAGCCGGGCTGCGTATACTACGCTTTTCGCCCGCAGAGTCAAGCGCTTATTCGCTTTTTCTCCGCCCGACCTCACAATGTTTATCAGCGTTGTGTCGGTCAG
>NZ_JAHZMK010000091.1:1427-1702 GCF_020387775.1 Photorhabdus antumapuensis | reverse complement strand
TTCCTGATCTGTCAAAGTCTGTCCTGATATAGACTTCACCACTGGAAGATACATTACCTTCAGTTTCCTTCTCAGTATATACAATATAATTATTGAGCACGCCTGTTATTCTGCTTTCATTAATAAAATTAATTCCTGTCAAGAAAATATCTTTACCGGCACTCATCTTACTGACAAAATTCAAGAGTTCATCACTGTTGATATAAATATTCTTTCCAGATGTGATAACGCCAGGCTGCTTACTGTCAGAAATTCTGGTTTCAGTTCTGGCGTGA
>NZ_JAHZMK010000091.1:0-1248 GCF_020387775.1 Photorhabdus antumapuensis | reverse complement strand
CATCCTTCTGAATCCACATATTATTATTGGCTTGCAGAAGTGCTTTATCACCGGTATTACGCACAGTATCACCCCATATCCGGGCATCCCGGCCCGCAGTGACACGCCCTTTATTATCCAATTGAGTATTTGCCAGCGTAATATCCCGTTCTGCCTGTACCTTGATATTAGGGGCAATATGAGTTTCTCTGGCACTGAGGTTAAAATCCGTTTTGGCTTTGGCATTTCCCAGTTCAATTTTGCCATTAACATTCAAGGTAATATCACGCTGGTCACTGGTTAACTCTTTCAGATTAACGCCGACACCCTCTTCTGTGGCAATCAGGCGGATTTTATTCGCGTACATACCCCCTAATGCTTTGGTATCAATCGCTAATTGAGGCTTAGCGCCTTCTCCGGTGATTTTTTTCACTGTGCCATCGTTAAAATCAATCCGGTTAGCTCCTTGTGTAAGGGATAAATTATTCGCCTGAATTTTTCCATTCAGTTCAGACGCCCGGCTGATAATATCGACATAATCCGTCGCCTTGCCATCCAGCCCTTTACCGCCAATGGTGATTTGGCCTTTTTTAACCTCTAATGCTTCCAACGCGCCTTGTTTATCAAATTGGGGTTTACCCGTGGTCAGTGTGGCACTGGCCGTATTAATAAAACCACAGCCATCACAGGTAATGCCGTTGGGGTTGGCAATCATCACATTGGCTTTATTGCCGAAAATTTCCAACCGGCCTTGCAGGTTAGATTGTCCACTGCCGGTCACTTCATTAATAATCAGTTCCGCTGCTTTTCCATGCAGATTAGGGTTGGCGTTAAGTTGCCCGGCCAGTTGTGATTGAGCCGCTTGAGTGGCGTTATTCAGTACGGCGCCTTGAGTGGCAACATTGAACTCTTTATAAGTATTGTGAGATATCCCCGCGTCATTCGGCGTGGCAATATTCACCACCGGGATATTGCCCTGATTTTGTACCTGCGTATGGTTATTGTCCGGTGTTATTCCCGCGGCAATCGTCGGGTGTAGCGGCTGGATTGCCGTCAGGTAAATTAAAAGATAACTCGTGCCTCTTGCCACAGAGTTGTTGCGTTTACTCATTGTACTTTCCCTTTTGTTTAATTTAAGTGTGACAAAGTCAGTGATGTTGACCAATAAATGATCCGGTTCTATGGTCAGGCTGCGGTGATAAAATGGTCATCTACCTACAGAGAATATTGATGACTTAATAGTTACATCATTAAACCATTCTAATGTGT
>NZ_JAHZMK010000090.1:0-1399 GCF_020387775.1 Photorhabdus antumapuensis | reverse complement strand
AGGTTTGGAAACCGGCGGGTTTGGACAGCGGAACACCGACAAACAAGTCGTAGCTCACCCCTTTCAGGTTGCCTCGCCAGCCCAGGGCGCTCCCCGCCAGATGTTTTCCGAGCAGAACGTCACTGCCCCGTCCGCCCACTTCGCCATAGTCGATCCCCAGATACAGCGATTGCCCACGCAGCGGGGTTTGCCAGTCCAGTTCGTTACGGCTGTACCAGCCCCGATCAGCGGATAAGGTCAACTCGCCATCAAAACCGCGTACCGTCCAGCGGCCGCCAATCGAAAATCGATCCTGGGGCGTCAAGGGGCTGGCGCTTATCTGCCGCAGATACTGGGTTTGATAAGAAAAGGGCTGATTAAACAGCGTTAACGGTCCGGCCAGCGTCGCCGAGAATTGGGTGATTTTGGGTAAAGCCGTCCCCTCATTGCGGTACTCTTCCGGCGCCGGTTGCGCGCCAAACCACCGCATGCCCTGTTGGTAAGTCACCTTGGTATCGAGAGTAGCGTTGCCGATAGCGTGATGATGGGACAGCCCCAGCTTCCAGCCTGCGGTTTCCCGGCGCTGAACATCGATTTCAGTGTTGTCAATAAAATTACGGGACGCCCGGCGATAAATTTCACCGTTGAGCAGGGTTTTCTGGTCGGCGTTGCGGTGTAGCACCCGACTGATTTGGATCGCCAGGTTTTGGCTTTTGCCCCGGTATTGAATCGCCTGATTCAGCCCGGCGATTGTCTGCATATAATCGTAGTGACTGGCGGTCACGCTCGCCATCCAGTATCCAAATGGCAGCGAATAATAGAGCGTGTCGTTTTGGCTGCCTTTCCCGGCAGACGCGTGAATATCGCGCCCACCGGAGAGATAGAACAGGTCGCTTAACGCCAGCGGGTTATCCAGAAAAAAGGTGAGTCCGCCCTGATAACGGCCGGTGCTTTTGGACCCGGTATCATCCAGATACGTGGCGACTCGCCAGTGCCGAGACTGACGCCAGTCCAGCACAATATCACTCTCGCCCGGCTGTTCTGCCGGGACAATATTCATCTCCGCCTGAACCGTCGGAAAACGTTGCAAGTTTTCCAATCCCTGCTCAATGTCCCGTAAATCCAGCAATTTTCCTTCACGTGCGGGAAAGGGCGTGAGGCGTTGAATGTAATGGCCGCTGTCCGGGGTATAGCGGATATGTCGGATGTTGCCCGGTATCATCACCAGTTTTAAGGTTTGGGTACGCAAATCCTGACGAGGAACCAGAACCCGGCTGGTGACATAGCCGTGATTAATCAGCTGATCTTGCAATTGGGTCATCAGCCGGTTAATGCCCTGAGTACCGAGGCAATGGTTTTCGCCCTGTTGGGCGACACGCCTGAACGGTAACCAGTGCGGGAAATTTTCAGTGCCGGCCAA
>NZ_JAHZMK010000009.1:84481-106236 GCF_020387775.1 Photorhabdus antumapuensis | reverse complement strand
ACTGCCAGGCTTTAAATACAGTAGAAACCCTCAGCGCAAGCTGGGGGTTTTTGCGTTTTAAGGTATTATTTATTTACTTATTCCCTTTAAGAAACAGATAGTTGGTCTTATCAGTCTTGAATAATTAAAATATGTTGTAGTGATAGCAGACATAAAAAATAATTTAAATAGCTTTTTGAACTGATAGGAAAAAAATGAGTAATGTTATCCTAAGTTCAGCCGAGCATGACGAAAATCTCTCTATATATTCATAAACATCATCGAGCCGGTTATTAACAGACTCTAAGAGTCTGTAATTTAAATTGTGTAATTGCCTATTTTTTCTCTTTCCATACTTATTATTAGCATCTGATTCAAATTAGCTTGTTATTATAAGAAAATTTCATATTCCAGTATTGAAGATAAACCTTATAGCTCATATTAATAATAAGAATATTTTATCAATTAGTCTTGTTACTTTCTTAGAGTGTATTGTTTTTAATATTGATAGCTTGTAATTTGACTTCTTATAATTTTGCCTTTTTGTTTTGATCTTCCTCATTTCTAATGAAAATGCCATTGATTTTTAATATGTTTCATTCCATTTTTAATTTTCTTTATTGTTTTTTCATATAATAAATATAATTTAAATTATTTTATGTTATAAATGCTGAAAATTTATTAGCCATTATCATGTTGAACATTGTTGTGAAACTAAAAATGAAATAATTTCAGCTTATCTTGTAAAGCCTCGACATTCTGTTAATACTTAGTTAGATTTAGCTGTCTAGAAGTCTAAACGTGTAAATGGATAAAAAAATCGAGGTTATAGCATGCCAATTTGTATACCGGATGAATTACCCGCAGTGAATTTTTTACGAAATGAGAATGTGTTCGTGATGACATCTACTCGTGCAAATATTCAAAATATACGTCCACTAAAGGTATTGCTGCTTAACCTGATGCCAAAGAAAATTGAGACTGAAAATCAATTTTTAAGATTACTATCCAATACGCCTTTACAGGTAGATATCCAGCTATTGAGAATAGATAACCGGAAGTGTAGGAATACGCCCGCTGAGCATTTGAATAACTTTTATTGTGATTTCGAGCAGATAAAACATCAAAACTTTGATGGCTTAATTGTTACCGGTGCGCCATTAGGATTAGTTGAATTCGAAGATGTGGCATATTGGGAGCAGATTGAAAGAATCATTAGTTGGGCAAAGGAACATGTCACTTCTACCTTATTTATTTGTTGGGCTGTGCAAGCAGCTTTGAATATTTTGTACGGCTTACCGAAGTTTACCAGAGAAGTAAAACTATCAGGTGTTTATTATCACTCTACTCTGGACCCTTTAGCATTATTAACTCGTGGCTTTGATGAATCTTTTTTTGCTCCTCATTCTCGCTATGCAGATTTTCCTGAGCAGGTTATTCGTGAACATACTGATTTGGATATTCTTTCCAGTTCTGAGGAGGCAGGGGGATATTTACTGGCGAGTAAAGATAAACGCATGGTATTTGTCACAGGCCATCCTGAATATGATGTAGGAACGTTGGCTAGTGAATATTTACGTGATTTGGCAGCAGGTTTAGATCCAAAGATCCCAATAAATTATTTTCCAGATAATAATCCAGAAAGAAAACCACTAGCATTATGGCGTAGTCACGGGCATTTATTATTTTCTAATTGGCTGAATTATTATGTGTACCAGATTACGCCATATGATCTTACCTACATGAATCCAACACTGGATTAATATCTTTATAAATGGCTGAGATTCAGCCATTTAGCCCTTCTGATTTTTTCTACTTTCCTGTTATTAACACCTATCAAAATGTCGCACTTTTTGTAGTTTATCTTATATAACAAAAACTTAACTAAATGATCTTGTAATTTATGGAATTGATTTCTCTAATTTTAAATAGGTAATTTGTCATATAACCATTTGTTTTTTATTGAATAAAAATAAATTTATAAAAAAATGGAAATCGTTTTTGATTTATTTTAAATATCTATTACTCTTATTCAGGTGTGCTTTAAAATGAGGATGAATAGATGACGCAGCAAACTTTAGCGACTGAATTATCGTTTATTAAACGATTTGGCGCAGCAGAGCAGGAGGTCTTGATACCTGAGGCGGTAGATTTTCTGAAAGATCTGGTTGTTCGGTTTACCGGTGCACGGAAAAAATTATTAGCCGATCGGGATATTTGGCAGAAGAAAATTGATGATGGCGAATTGCCTGATTTTATTTTGGAAACCAGTTCCATTCGTGAAGGTGAATGGGAAATTCAAAATATTCCAACTGATCTCCGTGATCGCAGAGTAGAAATCACTGGACCAGTAGAACGGAAAATGGTTATCAACGCTTTGAATGCTAATGTAAAAGTTTTCATGGCGGATTTCGAAGATTCCTTAGCACCGGCTTGGGATAAGGTGATTGAAGGGCAAATCAACTTACGTGATGCTGTTAATGGCACAATTTCTTACGTTAATGAGCAAGGCAAACAGTACCAGTTGCAATCAGATCCCGCTGTTCTGATCGCACGGGTAAGAGGGCTTCATTTACCGGAAAAACATGTTCTCTATCAGAATGAGCCCATTGCCGGTGGGTTGTTTGATTTTGCGCTCTATTTTTATCACAACTATAAACAATTGCTGGCGAAGGGGAGCGGTCCTTATTTCTACTTGCCAAAGATTCAGTCTTACCACGAAGCTCAGTGGTGGAGTGATGTATTCAGCTTTGCAGAAGATCGTTTTGAGCTGCCGAGAGGCACAATCAAAGCAACGGTATTGATTGAAACTCTGCCTGCTGTATTTCAGATGGATGAGATTCTTTATCATCTTCGGCACCATATCGTTGGCCTTAATTGTGGTCGTTGGGATTACATTTTCAGCTACATTAAAACGCTGAAAAATCATAGTGATCGGGTTCTGCCTGATCGTCAGTCTGTCACGATGGATCAACCTTTCCTCAGTGCTTATTCCCGTTTGTTGATTAAAACCTGCCATAAGCGCGGGGCATTTGCGATGGGGGGGATGGCTGCTTTTATCCCCAGTAAAGATATTGAACGCAACAATTGGGTACTGGATAAAGTCCGGGCGGATAAAGAGCTGGAAGCACGCAATGGTCATGATGGTACATGGATTGCTCACCCAGGTCTTGCCGACACGGTAATGGAAGTTTTCGATAAAGTCTTGGCAGAACGGCAAAACCAGTTAGCTATTTCCCGCGCAGAAGATGCACCTATTACGGCTGCGCAATTGCTGGAACCTTGTCCTGGAGAGCGTACTGAAGAAGGGATGCGCGCCAATATCCGCGTGGCAGTTCAATACATTGAAGCGTGGATTTCAGGAAATGGATGCGTGCCTATTTATGGCTTGATGGAAGATGCTGCGACAGCCGAAATTTCTCGGACATCTATTTGGCAATGGATTCATCATGAAAAATCATTATCCGACGGTAAAAAAGTAACAAAAAGCTTGTTCAGACAAATGCTGGAAGAGGAAATGGAGGTCATTAAGCAAGAAGTTGGAGAAGCACGTTTCAGCCAAGGGCGATTTAACGATGCGGCCAAGTTGATGGAGCGCATTACTACTCAGGATGATCTGATAGATTTCCTGACACTGCCGGGATATCAATTGCTCGACTAAGCAACGAATAATAACAAACCACCATTATCCGATTAATTTAATAAAAGATAGGAAGTAGAAGTTATGACAATCTCCAGAACTCAACAAATCGCTCAACTGGAACAAGAATGGAAAAGTGACCGTTGGAATGGGATTATCCGCCCGTACAGTGCGGAAGATGTCGTTAAATTGCGTGGTTCGGTTAATCCAGAACATACATTGGCACAGCTTGGTGCTAAAAAACTGTGGGAACTGCTGCACGGCATGGCAAAGAAAGGCTATGTCAACTCATTAGGTGCATTGACTGGTGGGCAGGCATTACAGCAGGCAAAAGCGGGTATTGAGGCGATTTATCTTTCTGGTTGGCAGGTTGCGGCTGATGCTAACACTGCATCCAGTATGTATCCCGATCAGTCCCTGTATCCGGTGGATTCAGTCCCGGCGGTGGTAAAACGCATTAACAACAGTTTCCGCCGTGCAGATCAGATTCAGTGGGCAAATGGTATTGGTACTGATAGCCCGGACTATACCGATTATTTTCTGCCAATTGTGGCAGATGCGGAAGCAGGATTTGGTGGTGTTCTGAATGCTTTTGAACTGATGAAAGCCATGATTGAGGCTGGCGCTGCGGCTGTTCACTTTGAAGATCAACTTGCCGCAGTGAAAAAATGTGGTCATATGGGCGGTAAGGTTCTGGTTCCGACACAAGAGGCGATTCAAAAATTGGTTGCTGCGCGTCTGGCAGCGGATGTTTCCGGCGTGCCGACACTGCTGATTGCCCGTACAGATGCCGATGCAGCTGATCTGCTGACTTCTGATTGTGACGCTTATGACAGTGAGTTTATTACTGGCGAACGGACTTATGAAGGATTTTTCCGTACCAGAGCAGGTATCGATCAGGCGATTAGTCGTGGTTTGGCTTATGCACCGTATGCTGACTTGATATGGTGTGAAACATCAACACCGGATATCGAAATGGTCCGCAGTTTTGCTGAGGCGATTCACGCCAAATATCCCGGTAAATTATTGGCTTACAACTGTTCTCCATCGTTCAATTGGAAAAAGAATTTGGATGATAAGACCATTGCGCGTTTCCAGGCTGAACTGTCGGAAATGGGTTATAAATTCCAATTTATTACTCTGGCGGGTATCCATAGTATGTGGTTCAACATGTTCGACCTGGCACATGCTTACGCTCAGGGTGAAGGCATGAAACATTATGTGGAGAAGGTACAGGAAAGAGAGTTTTCATCCATTGAGCGTGGTTATACCTTCTCTTCTCATCAGCAGGAAGTGGGTACAGGCTATTTCGATAAAGTGACCACGATTATTCAGGGTGGGACATCATCTGTCACTGCATTGACTGGTTCCACGGAAGAGCAACAGTTCTGATTATTGTATTTCTGATTCTATTCAGCCTGCTATAAGCAGGCTGAATATATTGAGGAGTTGCGATGGGGATAGATTCAGCACATTTGATAGCACAAACTATTTTACAGGGATTTGATGCACAATATGGCCGCTTTCTGGAGGTAACTTCAGGTGCACAGCAACGCTTTGAACAGGCTGACTGGCATGCGGTTCAGCAAGCTATGAAAAAGCGTATTAATCTTTATGATCATCATGTTGGATTGGTGGTTGAGCAGCTTAAATGTATACATAGTGCTTTCGGATATGATGAAGAGTACATTGCCAAGGTAAAGGTGGTTTATACCAGTTTATTACCGGATTATCCCCGGTTTGAAATTGCCGAGAGTTTTTTTAATTCTGTTTATTGCCGTCTGTTTGAGCATCGCAATCTGACCCCGGATAAATTATTTATTTTTACCTCGCAGCCTGCGCGTAGATTTCGGGATATTCCTCGCCCGTTATCGCGTGACTTTTTCCCGAATGATAATCTTGCTTTAATGTTACGGACAATTCTTAATGATTTGCCGCTGCGTTTACCTTGGGAAAATCTGGATAGAGATATTCATTATATTACAGACTATCTGCAACAGACATTTCCAGTCGCAGAATTATTACAGGCAACTTTTCAGATAGCTAATGAACTATTTTATCGCAACAAAGCGGCTTGGTTAGTCGGTAAGATCCGCATTGGAGGTCAGGTCTATCCTTTCTTGCTGCCGATCCATCATAACGAATCTGGCGGGATTTTTATTGATACCTGCCTGACTGATTATGCTGATGCTAGCATTGTATTTGGTTTCGCCCGTTCCTATTTTATGGTTTATGCGCCTTTGCCTGCGGCTTTGGTTGAATGGCTGAGAGAAATTCTGCCTGCCAAATCAACGTCTGAACTTTATATGGCAATCGGCTGCCAGAAGCATGGTAAGACAGAATATTACCGGGAATATCTGGCGTTTATTACCTTCTCCAAAGAGCAGCTTATGATTGCTCCCGGTGTTAAAGGGATGGTGATGTTAGTGTTTACTTCCCCTTCATTTGATCGCGTTTTCAAGGTGATTAAAGATCACTTTGCGCCGCAGAAAGAGGTGACTCAGGAGCGAGTACAAGAGTGTTACCGTCTGGTCAAGGAGCATGATCGGGTGGGGAGGATGGCCGACACACAGGAATTTGAAAATTTCGTTATTGATAAAGCCCGTATCAGTCCTGAACTCATGGCAGAGTTGCAGAAAGAAATACCGGAAAAACTGGAAGATCTGGGGGATAAGATCCTTATCAAGCATCTGTATATGGAACGGCGGATGACACCGCTGAATATCTATATGGAACAGGTGGAAGAACAGAAGTTGCAAGATGTCATCGAAGAGTACGGTAATGCGATTAAACAGCTTGCTGCCGCGAATATTTTCCCGGGAGATATGTTGTTCAAAAACTTTGGTGTGACACGGCATGGGCGGGTGGTGTTCTATGACTATGATGAAATCTGTTATATGACAGAGGTTAACTTCCGTGATATTCCGCCGCCGCGTTACCCAGAAGATGAACTTGCCGGTGAACCGTGGTACAGCGTGGCGCCAAATGATGTTTTTCCTGAGGAGTTCCGACACTTTCTTTGCACTGACAGTCGTATTCGCTGTTATTTTGAAGAGATGCATAGTGATTTATTTAAAGCAGACTACTGGCGGGCGTTGCAAGAACGAATTAAAAACGGTCATGTGGAAGATGTATTTGCATATCGCCGTAAACAGCGGTTCAGCCAACGTACTGAGATAGAAACTTACTCTATCGCCAAAGTTTCAGTCTGATTTTATTGGGAATTGGCGTTTGCTGTTAGCAGCCGCCATTTTCACCAATAGTTAATATTATTATCCTCATTAAATTATTTTCCTGAATTAAATATAAATTAATGCCTATTTGTTTTTCTTGTGCGGGGTATGAATATTCCTAATAAATATAATCTTGGGGTTCAATATGAAATATATTTATTATTAGGAAGGCAAAATTGGAGTTTGATTTAAAATAATATATTTAATGATTTATTTAAGAAATAAAAATATATCCACTTATTTGTGGGTGCTCTATAATTTTATAGAGTTTGGAAATCAAGGTTTTTTAGCTTCGACTAGTGGTTATAAAAAGAATTGATATTTTTGACTCTTAATTAAAAACATGAAAACTCTCATATAACATACATATAACTTCGTGAAAGTATTTAAGGATATAATAATGGCTAGTGTAATTTTATACGGTGATAAAATCCATATTAAAAATAACTATCTTGGCAATGGTGGCTATCTGGATACTAATGGTTATGCAAATGTACCAGGAGCAAAATATAATGTGCTCACGGCTACTTCGCCGACGCGTGGTCCGGGTACAGGTTCATGGCAAGTTTTATCTGCGAGTGGAAAAGGCATAGGAACAGAGGTTTACAGTGGTGATGCTATATTTCTTGTGAATCTTTACCAGAATAATGGGGGATATCTCGGCACTAACGGTTATGCGCCGTCACCTGAGCTCTATAATGTTTACACTGCGGATAAAGTAGCGCGTCCAGTTGATACTCTGACATGGTATATTTTTTCAGATACAACCAATGGATATGATGGCAAAGTTCGTGAAGGCGATGTTATCCGTTTTCTGAATGGTTATAATAGCGTTCATGGAGGATTTCTCGATACTTGTTTTAATGCTGGTGTTCCTGGCGCAATATATAAGGTATATACTTCACTTCTTTCTAATCGAGGCAACGGGACAGGTACTTGGAATTTATCAAAAGCGATTTAATCAGAATGATACTCATTGATTAGTGTTCCATTAACTAATCCTTCTATATATGTGAGAGTCCGAAAATATAATTATTCCCGGACTCCTTGTCTCATTTTTCACTGATATTATTTTCAGACTGGTTAAATAATTTCGTTATTATTCTTTTATATTTCTGATAATGTTTTTAGCGGGATGGTAAATTAAGTTGAATTTATTGGTCTGAAAAGACAGGGCACGAAAAAATCAATGCCCTGAGAAGGATATGATAATTTTAGAAAAATAATTAACGAATCCCGCCATATTCTTTACTTATCTCTTTGGCTGCCCGAATCACCAAAGCACCAAGTTCAGTCACGCGATCATCAGTGATCCGTGAGACTGGGCCGGAAATAGAAATAGCCGCGAAGGCTTGGTGATGCTCATCATAAATACAGGCAGCAATACAGCGCAGACCTAAAGCATGTTCTTCATCATCGAACGAATACCCTTGTTTACGTGCTTGTTCCAGATTTTCTTTTAAACTCGGAGGGGTTGTCTTGGTATATTGTGTGTAAGAATGAAGCCCTTTCTTATGCAGTAATTGAACCAGTTGGTTATCTGATAATGTTGAAAGAAATGCTTTACCCGCTCCGGAAGCATGCATAGGCAACTTACCTCCGATAGGGGCGGACATTCTCATCAATGCATTACACTGTACCTGATCGACAATAACCGCTTCATATTCACTATGATCAAGAATCGCTAAATTAACGGTTTCACCGGAATCTTCCATCAAGCGGCGGAGGATCGGGTGAATGAGTGCCAATAAATTTCGGCTCTGTAAGAAACTGCTGCCGACAATAAAAGTGTGTGAACCGATAACCCACAACCCTAAATCGCCAATCTGACGGACAAAACCGTGCTGTTGCAAGGTGGTCAGAAGGCGGTGAGTGGTGGAATTTGGTAATCCGGCTTGTTGGGCTAAATCAGTCAGGGCGATACCGCCGGGTGACTCGGAAATATATTCCAAAAGAGTCAGGCCGCGACTTAATGACTGTACTTGCCCGTTAGCAACAGCGTTATTCGCCGTAATCTTAGGTTTTTTTGTTTTTTTACTGGTAACGGCAGTGCTCATCGAAATGCCCTCTGAATAATAAGATGGAATTCATTTTCATTTCTTATTATGGACGATAAACCTGAAAAACACTCATCCGATGTGTGGAAAATGCTACCTATCATTGAGATTTAAAGAAATCCCAAGATTTTGCTTAGAATCGTGATGATTGGTAGTTGTTTAGCCCGAACTGTATCAAATATCAAGATCATTTTAAGGATATTTGCTGGATTATTTAGCCTTATCTCAGCATTAGTTGTATCCACAGCATCTTATCTTATTACATTACCTGTTTTGTTATTTTTATTAACGGATTTGATGTTGCGGGAGTTCAATAAATTTAACGTTGCGTTGATTTTATTAATTATCTGTACTTACATTACCTGTATTCTCTATGTTCCAATTATATACCTTGTTTCTGTCGGATTACATGCTCCTGTCGTGGAGGGCGTGCTCGCTATTCTGCCAATGCTTATTTTAGGATTTGGTATAGCCAGTTTTTGGAAACGAGTGATTTAATGCTATAAAATTAGCCGTTATAGTTAAAACTAATATAAAACCAGTCATAGAGTAAGAGAGCAGAATGGCTGGTTAATTGCATGAATTAAATAGTGGTAATGATATAATTCATGAACATTAATAATGTCGCCATGTAAAGTATATAGAAAAACAATATAAATGAATTTATGAAAATAATGTTAGGAAATAATTTTTTGAATGTATTTTTGAATTGATTCATGAATAAATTTCATTGTTTTTATGTGTTATTTAAACTAAGATTATCCATTATTACTATTAACTATTTGTTGTTTTATATAATTATAGATTTCTGTCAATATTGTTTCATATAAATTCAATACATTTAAAGTTGATGTTTTTATTATTGACTTATAACTTATTTATTAATATCTAAATGGTATGATTTACATTTGAAACTAAATTTTTCTAATGTGTAAAATAATTTTTCCAGCAAATAATTTATAAAATAATATATGTTCCTTGATTTATCTATAGCCTGTTACTAAGAAAGTATAAGGGGCTTTTATATTGGTTAATAATAAATTATAAAATCACTAATAGCCCGGCGATATGGACAAGCATTTGATGCCTATCGCATTGAAAATACAAATTTTTT
Organism: Photorhabdus antumapuensis; assembly: GCF_020387775.1. Taxonomy (NCBI): domain Bacteria; kingdom Pseudomonadati; phylum Pseudomonadota; class Gammaproteobacteria; order Enterobacterales; family Morganellaceae; genus Photorhabdus; species Photorhabdus antumapuensis. The sequence goes on along the minus strand of NZ_JAHZMK010000009.1, from coordinate 96,213 downwards.
GGCGGGTTTATCGCCAATGCCAGTCACTGGAGCGTGATGTAGTTATTGGGAGCATATAGATATGAAAAATAATATTAACGGTAATCATTTTAAAGTGGCTGGCAATTTTATCTGTAATTATAAAGTTTATCAGGGAGATAGTAATGGAAGAGTTGTTATATTGTTACCTGCTATTGGGGTAGAAATCAGGAAATATGACTCTTTAATACAACAACTGGTAAAAGAGGGTTTTCAGGTCGTCACTGCTGATATGCCCGGCTATGGGGACAATCAACCTAAACCAAGTCGAGAAAATGACTATAACTATTCCGATCTGTTAAGGGATTATCTTCCGGTAATGTTAGACAAGGCTGTTGAATTAAATAGCAATAAAATTCCTATTATCTTTGGTCACAGTCTTGGGGGGCATATTGCGACGCTCTTTGCCTGCTCAACTGACAGGCCATTTTCTCTGTTTTGTGTGGCAACCGGGAACGTATGGTATAAGAATTGGCAGGGAATGGGGAGGGTGCAGATAATAACAGCAGCTATTATTTTTAATGTTCTGACCGCGTTATATGGTTATCTCCCTGGGAAAAAGATTGGTTTTGGTATAAGAGAAGCTAAGGGGTTAATGCGGGACTGGTCCAGAACTGCTTGTACGGGAAATTATTATCATGTCCGTGCTTATAAGAGGACGGAGAATAAAAATTTATCCAAGGCTGTTTATATCTGTTTGAAAGGAGATAATTGGGCTCCGTTGAAATCTACTCAAGTATTAGCAAGTCTTATACCTAACGCAGAAGTTAGGGAAATAACCTTATCTTTCAAAGGTAATCCTCACAGCGCCTGGATTAAACAGCCAGGAGATATCATTGCAATCATGAAAAGAGAAATAATGGAGAATAGAGATGATTAATACATTGAAAATTCTGCGTTGGGAGTTTCTAGGATTGTTTTTTATCAGTTTATTTCTGACCTGGCAACTTGAAAGTTATATAAATTGGTGGCAATTTATTTTGTTATTTTTTCTAATTGATATTATTGGTTATTACCCTGGGCGGATCTGGAGTTTACTGAATAAAAAAGAAATTCCTTCTCCAGCTTTTTATACCATTTATAATATTTGCCACAATTTATTCACACTCAGTGTGATTAGTTTGCTCTGGATCTGGTTCTTTAAGGACAATTACAGCGTTATTGCACTATTTGTCCATATTTGCCTGGATCGAGGTGTACTGGGAAATTTCCCTAAGTTATCTATTAATATATTTAAGCAGCCAACTGTTCATTGAAATAAATGATTGTAGAGATAACTTATTTGGAGAGGAATTTATATTATGAATTTAATTAAACAGGCATCGGAAGTAGAAATGCAGGCAAAAGATTGGGGCTTGGATGAATGGTTCACTGAACAGATAAGTGTTGAACAAAGAAAAAGAACCCATTATGCCAATGATCCTAAACTAACCTATTTACCGGGTGATTTGCGGGAATCTCTGATCAGAGAGCTTTCTTTTAAATCGATTTCGGAATATGAAGCAACGAAAGCATTATTGTTACTTGCAGATAAGGCACCTGACAATATCAACTTTGATTATATGCTGACTCAGATATTTGATGAAGGTAGACATGCTAAATTATTCAGAGAACATCTGGTCAGAATAGGCTTTGCGGATATCGACAATGTGGCCGGAAAAATGGAAAGCCTCTTACGAGGAAAAATGACCAATATGTTGGAGACGTTGAGAGCTTATTTCGACAAGTGGGTGGGGTTGAAAAATGATTATATTGCAGGTGTGTTGATTATTACTGTTGTTCTGGAAGGGGTGCTTGCGCCAACTTCGGAGCTCAGCGAAATCAAGTGGCGCCCTTTTGATATTATCGCCGCCGAGACACAGGCCAGAGCCAATGCTGATGAATTAAGACATCTGACAGTGTGTGCAAATATCGTCAAGATGGCGCTCGAAAATGATAGTTCTCTAAAGCAATCGGCTCTTGAGTGTATCGAAGAAGGGCTGGCGTTATGGAACCAGGTATCTGTTGATGACTTGTTTGTGGAGCGTGAAATGTTCTATCAACGAGGTATGCAGAACCATTTGCGCTTTATTGAAGGTTATGAATTAGCACCTGGGATGTTGTTGTCCGATTCTACGGTGGAATCTCGCCTTGAGCTATCTCATTCCTTGGTTGAACAGATGCAGCAGTCACGCCTTAAGTACATGGGCTTAGCGTAGATATTGGCCTTATTCAGCAGGTTATTTGAATAGGCTAAGGAGAATTAAAAATGACAAATATTGTTGAAGAACTCAGGAAGAATAGCGGGAAATACCAACATCTGACACCAGATAGATTGAAAAGATTGTTGTTGGGTTCTGAGGCCGCTTCACAATGCCTACGTTTGATGGCTCAATCCAATATGGATGGGCTTCATCAAGTAGGTAATACTATCCGTGAAGCTTCTGCCCGGCTTCCCGCAGTTGGTATTGCCTTAACAATGCATAATCATATTGTACTGGCTTGCAGTAAATTTCCTGACATATTCGAAGACAGCAACGTATTATTGAATGACGTTATGGCATCAAAAGCGTTGGTTGCTTCTGCTTTTGCAGAGGGCTTGCCTGGAACGGATATTTTTACACCGTCACTTAAAATGCATTCTAAAGAGGGAAAACTGTTTGTTAATGGTTCGAAGAAACCTTGTTCCTTATCTTCGATTGCTGACTATTATGTATTATCTGTCTGCGATACCGATAATAACAATGAGATGAGAATCGTGATGATTTCTAAATCGGTGCAGAATGTTAAGGTTATTCCCTTTTGGAAGTTGGCAATTTTGGCTGAAAGTGATAATCAAGAAATCAAATTCTTGGATGCCGAAGTATCACCTCAACGACTTTCTCATTATAAGGCGGTTGAACAACAGATGGTGCTTTCCTACGGTTTATCAATATTTAATTACTTTGTTGCGAATACTTACTCTGGCATTATTGATGGGCTTACTCGTTTTATTCCTGAGAAAGTGGTGGAACAGCAACCGATTAAATATACCCTGACTCAGGCGGATTATAAAATTAATGTTATTCTCGGTCAGATGTTAATCATTGCCTTTTATGCTAGCCAGGATGAAAACGCCGTCCATAAGATTCTCGCGTTACGTTATACCTTGGAAAAGATCCTTGAGGAAACTGCCAGTTTCATATTCCGATGTTGCGGTGGGATTAAGGTCATGACAACACCAGAAATTATGAATTTCTATTTGGCAGTACAGTTATTTAAATTTCATCCGATAGGAGAATTCCAAATGATTAACCAGATCATGCAGCAAGCTTAATTACGTTTAGAATCACCTATTTATAACTCAAGGATTTTTCCATGCTGTTTACAGCATGACTTTGTGCACCTAAAAAAAGAGAGAAAATTATGTTTGTTAATCAATATCGTGAGAGTTTATTAAACTCTGTGGGCCTTGAACTGGATATTAAGTCTGCTCAAGATAACCGGCTTACATTATCGGATGGCCGGGTTGTTAAGGATTTTTTGGCTCAATATGGTGCACTGCCATTTGGGCATAATCCTGATTTCGCTATCGCTGAAATTGACAGATTCACTAAAGATAAAGAACCTATCTTCTTTCAGCCCAATATTCACAAAAAGGTACGGCTATTGGCTGAAATGCTTGCAGAGCAAATAGATAAGGAAAAATATACCCACTGTACTTTTACTAATAGTGGTGCTGAAACAGTGGAAGCTGCGATTAAATTTACCCGTCTGTTTACTGGCAGAAAGCGTATTCTGAGTTTGCATCGCAGTTTTCACGGTAAAACCTATTCGGCATTATCCGCTACGGGATCAAATCGGTTTAAAGCTGATTTTATCTACGATGATAAATTATATGAGCAGGTTGATAGTGAAGATTTGGATGAAATAAAAAGAAAGCTGGAGAGCCGGGAATTTGCCGCATTTATCATTGAACCGGTACAGGGAGAAGGTGGTATGAAAGTTATTCCACCAGATACGTTGTCCAGTATTTTGGCACTGTGTAAAGACAATGGCACATTGTCAGTATTTGATGAAGTTCAGACGGGTATCGGTAGGCTGGGAGCATTCTGCGCAGCCACGCTCTACGCTTTGAAACCGGATGTGATTCTGTTTTCTAAAGCGCTGGGGGCAGGTATCTCGCCGATTGGTGCGATGTTGTATTCAGATGAGTTTTATTTATCCGAGTTCGACAGGAAACATAGCTCCACTTTTGCCAATAACGTTCTAGCCGCAACGATGGGGATTGCTGTTATCGAGCATCTGACTAAAGATGATGGTAAGGCGTTAACCCATATTCAAGAAGTCAGCCGTTATGTTGATGAATGTCTTGAACAATTGTCTGCTAAACACCCGGAGCATTTTTACTGGCAAGGGGCTGGGTTGATGCGTGGTCTTGAAATACAGGACAGCAAAGCGGCTTCCAACATATTTATCAATTTCAGTCAAAGAAGCGGTGGCCTGGCTTATATCATTTGTAGTTTCTTGTTGAAACATTATGGTCTTTTCACTATGCCGTTAATGTCTCGTCCTTGTTCTGTACGTTTTGAGCCACCGCTTAACGTTTCCAAAGAGGATATTAAGACGTTTTTCACGGCTTTTGATGAGATATGTCAACTGGTTGAGAATGGACGATATGACATTCTTTTTTCACACTTGATAGACATACCGGTTGCGGAGCTTCCACCCGCTGCGGTGAGTTATCCGATTTCAAAAAATAACAACTTGGCCCAGATTAAAGCGCCTATCCCTGGATTGATTGAGGGTAAGAAATTCGCTTTCTTGATTCATACCACTTCGGTCAATGAGCTAGCTCATTCTTATTGCTTGTCAATAAAGGAGAATTACACGCTGGAGCAGCAGAAACAGCTCGGTAATTGGATCACGCAGGTTTCCTCGATTGATTTTAATCCGGATATCGCGGTTGAGTTTGGTGTCGAGAGTTCAACGGCATATGCCAATGGCATGCTCCTTTTCTCTCCCATTAGTCCCGAAGATATGATGGCATTGTCGGCGAAAGAACGGGCAGTATTGATGAAGGAATATCTTGATGTGGCAGAGAAAAATGGCGCTGAAATCGTTGGTTTAGGTGCTTATACCTCGGTCATTACTAATGGTGGTAATAGCTTGGTGAATAATCGGCAGGGTCGGATATTGACTAATGGCAACTCTCTGACGGCGGTGGCGGTGATTGAGGGGATACGCTCAATGTTGACTGAGAATGCATCCCGGCAAACATTGGCGGTAGTGGGGGCCAGAGGCTCCGTAGGCAGGCTTTCAGTCATTGGTTTAGCGCATAACTTTGGCCGGATTATCTTGGTTAGCCGCCCCAATAAAGCACGCGTATTGCTCTCTGAACTGACCAAGGCGCTTCTCTCCGCAGTGTTAAGGACTCATGATGTTATCCAGCCAGATTCGGTCATGGATAAGATGAGAAAATGGCTTGTTAAACAAAATCCGGGTGTGACAGATGCACAAGTATTACATCAGCAAGTTCTTGAAGTCGTTGATACCTTTGGTTTGGAAGCGATAGAGAGTTATGAACATTCTTTGAGTCAGGCTGATTTTATTGTCTCGGCAACGAGTGAAGGTAAGCCTTTCTTGAATACACATTATTTGAAAGATTCCGCCATCGTTTTTGATGCGGCCAGACCGTTCGATTTCATTCGTGATGGCAACCATCAAATTTACGAGGGTGGATTGGTCTATCAGCCTGAGAAAGTGGCCTATAGTGATTGCAATGTGATCGATGTACCTGCGGGGGTAAATCTCGCTTGTTTATCGGAAACTATCGCTGTGGCGCTTGAAGGGGTGAGTGTTCATCAAAGCATCGGTAAATCTATTGATTATAATGATGCATTGGCGATTCGGGATATTGCCAGGAAGCATGGGTTCGTCCCTGTCCAGTATTCCCGAAATAATCAAGGTGAGCGTTATGAGCATGTTGCTTGATGCTCCGCAGATTATTGCCACTGGGAACGCTCAGGATGTTCTTGGCAACAGTCATCTCAGAAAAGTGCTCTGCTATTCAAAGCACCCGTTGAGTAGCCTGTTGTTTAATAGTGAAACATATTGGTTTACTAATCAAAAGGGGGCTATTGGTTTCTTCCAGGACAAAAATCTGCATATGTGTGTAGGTGGTATCTTGGCTTCTGACGAAGAACGAGCTGCACTTTTGCACTCTTTTCTCCGCTTCACCAGAGAAAAAAGGGCTTTCCCGGTTTTTCTACACGGTGATAAGAGTGATTTTGTATTGTTGAAAAATAATGACTTTTGTGTGAACCAGCTTGGGGCAAGTTATTCATTGAGCCTTAATGGGTATAGCATGAAAGGCAAACGGTTTCAGCAGATTAGAAATAAGATCAGTAAATCCAGAAGGGCGGGGATCACCGTTCGAGAGATCTGCTCGCAAGAGGAATATTATCGATTTAAACCACAACTAGAACATATTAATCAGCTTTGGTTGAAAGAAAAACATGCGAAGGCCCTGAAAAAATTGGTGATTGATTTCAATACAGTGGAAGTGAGTTCAGGCCAGCACAGAGTATATATTGCAACTCAGGGAGAACAAATTCAGGCATATATTGTTTATAGCTACACTTGGGGGGAAACATCGGGATGGTTCCATAATCTATCTCGAAAAAAACCGGACATACCCGACGGCACGATGCAATTTATTAATGAAACTGCGATTAATGACTTCCTGAAAGAGGGCGTAGTTTCCTACCTTCATTTGGGCTTCACGCCTTTGGTGGAGTTCGGCGAGGAAGGATACTTCAATGACTCGGCAATCTTTTATAAAGTTGCCAAATGGTTGTCATCAAAAGGTGGCATTGTTTATCCTGCTGCTTCGCAACGTCAATATAAAATGAGCTGGCGGCCGTCGTTAATTGAACCGGAATATATTGCTTTCCCTAAAGGAAAGGCCATGAAAGCATTATGGTCAACATTGCGAACGACTAATAGTATCTAAATTATAGAAAGTCTTCTTTTAATGTTGGGAAACAGGTGATCAGTGGGGGATGAGAATACTGAGCTGATCACCTGTCATAGTTAATATCACTTGATTATTGATATATTTTCTATGGTAAAAATATATATTTTAAGTTATTTTTTCATAGATTATTATTATATTATTTTCCTTTTTATTTTCGGCTTTATGTTAATTATTCTATAATTTTACATTCATTGTTGTTATATATTGACAATAAAGATTTTGTGTCAACTTTACTGTTATTTGTGACTGGGAAATTATCAATATTGATGAATTCACTAGGTATCATATAAGAAGGTAAACTCTTTTTAAGTAGGTTAACTAAATTTTCCTTATCAAGGATAGTTTTGAATTTACAAAAAGCAATCAAACGAACAATAGAACCATCTTCTTTTTTTAATGGCAAAACGACAGCACTATCAACAATAGGAAGATTCATCAACCTTTCTTCAATTTCATGTAGTTCAATGCGATAGCCATTTAGTTTTATTTGGTTATCTTTCCTACCAAAGCAATACCAGATATTGTCAATTAATTTGCCGATATCTCCAGTTCGGAAACTTCTCGTTCCATGCTGATTAATTGTCAATCTATTATTATCTTCCGTTTTGGCACCAATATATCTTCTCATAACATGAGAGCCAGAGATAATAATTTCACCATTTTCTAATGTTATAATAGCGCCTGATCTTGACTCTCCAATTGGCAATAATTCCATATCGGAATCGAGATGTTGAGCGCTAATTTCAATTAATGTGGTTGCTACGGTAGCTTCCGTGGGACCATAAGTATTATAGATAATTGAAGATGGAAATCTTTTCTTTAAATGTTTAACGAGATTTTTACTTAGGATTTCACCACAAAATAGAAAATGTTTTAGATTCTTTAAAAAGGAATAATTAAAATTCTGCGATAGTAATTGCTTATAGGAAAAAGAGGGGGTTGAAACCCATACATCGCATAAGATCATAAACGCTTTCACGTCCAATGATAACGCCTTTAGGTTTTCCTGTGCTACCGGATGTAAACATGATATAGGCGACATTATCTTCATCAAATTCAATATAATCAACGTTTGTCGTTTTGAATTGATTGTTAATAACATCACAGTAATAAGGTGTGTTGGCTAATGATGCAATTTCTAACAAACGTTGCATCGGATAAATTATATCGACTGGAATAAATGGGATCTTATAGGTTATACATGCATAAATTGAAACTAAAAAATTAGCTTCTTTATGCCCGTATAAAATCAAAGGTGTGTTGCTATTTAAATTTAATTCTAAATATTTAGAATGCCAATTTTTAATCTCATAATATAAATCACGCCAATAAATGACGTGATCTGAACCCACTATGACGGGGTTGTCTGGATGAGAAGGCGTTATTATTTTATCGTTGATTAATAAATCAAAATTTGATTCGCTATATTCGTTAAGATATTTCATTTTATAAAACTGTATCCACTAAATATATATAAAGAAAAACAAATTAAAGTTAAAGTTGTCAGTCTGCCAAAGAAAGACATGAATTTTGTATTTAAGATATTAGCGATATTTTCTTTATCTCTGGTGTAATTAATCAAACAGTTATGCATTACTGAGTAAAAACCAAATAGAGCACCACTTATAATATAATTAAGCTCCAGGCCATTCCAAATACCCATGCAAAATAATGTGATAAAAATACTGATATTCTGGGCGAAAAGTCTATGACTTTTGAAAAAGTTTTTCTCCATGAGTGTTTTATATAATGGCATAAAGATGACATCTCTTAACCATTCAGATAAACTAATATGAAATCTACGCCAAAAATCTTGTGGATTTTTGGCTAAAATTGGATAATGGAAATTAATTGGTAAGTTTATTCCAAATAGCTTACCTGCGCCACAAGCCATATTTGTATAGCCGGCAAAATCGAAATATAAGTAAAAACTATAACTTATAGCCACTACTAAGTATGATTCAATAGTGTCTTTATTAATATAGTTGGATAAAAATATATTATAGATAAGAGCTGCAAATAAAAATTTCTGAACTACACCATATAATATTTGCCCCGCACCGGCAAACCATTTTTCTAAAGATATTGGCACTTGTGATTCAAGTAAGTCACGTTTGAAGCTGTTCCATCTATACATAGGGCCAGCCAGCCAAACTAATGGTAAGAATAAATAGGCAAAATATTCATAAGTTGTTATTTTCTGCTGCTTACTAGAGAATAAAATGACATCTATGGCCCTAAATGTAAAAAAGGATAAACCGATAACACTGAGTAGATGACTAAATTCTAAATTTAATTTAACTAAAAATAAAGGTGAAATTATTAACAGAGAAGATGTTAATTTATTAATTATATTATTCTTGAAAATTAAAGTTATTAAATAGAAATAAACAGATAACGCTATAGGGATATAAATTTTATATCTAAAAATAATACACCAGCAAATAATAGAAAGTATACTTAATGCGACTTTAAAATTGATTTTTTTATTAAAAAATAGAAAAAATAAAGAAAAAACCAATGAGATTGAAAATAGATAAATGAAAAAATTAAAATTCGCAAACATGTTTTCTTATGCCTTTTTTATTCTAAAATTGCTGATATTCATATTTTACTTTAACTTCACTGTTACCATTGACGATAGAATCAGAATGATAAAATAAGGTCAGCATTAGAAAAAGATATAATAAAAAAGCCTTTATAAAATATTTCATTTCGCAAAATGTTCCACAATAGCTTTGTCAGTTAATAACCAACCATATTCTCCCATATGCATAATATCAGTTAATACTCCTGGCTGATATTGCGCTTCAATAAGATTTAAATATCCCATACCATGAAATTTTATTTTCTCTGATATAATATTTTTAACGGGCTTAAAATCATTTGTATCTGTGTATACATAAGGATTTAATGGCTGCATAATAAATAGAGCATCGACATTATATTTCGTCAATAAACTCAATATATTTTCAAGGGCATTCATTTCTTTTCTGTAATTGATTCCATTAGGGAATGCTTTTTTACTTTTTTTATCCTTTACATATTTTTCATAATATTTTTTATTTACCTATTGTGTCTCTTTGCTCATATTTCTAAGTTCAATGTTTCTAGCATCGTTAGCTAGATTTAACCATTGAACTCCGGTATTAGCAATTTTAAATTGTTTTTTTATTAAAGGGGCTTCATGAAGGATATAAATATGGTCAGGTTTAATTTCATGATTGTCGGTTATTATATTTTTAATGTTTATTCTTGCATCTGCTATATAATTCAAAACATTTGCAACTGATGATGCTATTATATTGTCTTTATGAATTAATTTTAATTGGGTCGCGTTTAAATTTTCAAAGTTATTTTTGTTTTCATTGAGATAGTTAGAAAATATATTTTTTGCATTTTCATCATTTGCGAGTTTATTTGCAATATATGATGGAAAGTGAGAATTGTATGCTTGTGGTAACAGATCTGTTTTTTCAAACCATCCTGGTGATAGAATAATGACTATTCTACTATCTTTATTTAAATATTCTTGATAAGCCGATAAATAGCCATAAATTGCTAATAATTCAAAGTGAGCTTTACCAATACCTATTGTGGGAATATTTAAATTTTTTGTTAAGAAATTATATGGAATGAATTTATGCGCTCTGTTTGTTAATTCAGAAGATCCAAATAAAATGACATGATTATTTTTAAATCCATATTCAAGTGATTTTTCTTTTGAAAAATCAATAACATTTTGTTGATCTGTAATCGTAGGTATATAGTTATTCGATTTATTATCGTCTTTGATATATTTGTATTCTACTATTTTCTGGTTGAAATTATTAATAAGTACTATAATGGATGAAAAAATAATTACTGCGAATAATAACGCAGCAATATTAATAGATATTTTTTTTAACATCATTTCAAGTTGTTCAAATAATTGATAATTGATTTAGGGGTTTCGAGAATAGACTCAGCATCGGTTGCTGATATGTAGCAATCGAATTCCTCTTGTAATTCTAGGATGAGATCTACAGTAGTAATTGAATCTATTAAGTTTTTCTTCAAAATTTCATCATCTAATTCGACATTTTTTCTGGCAATTTTGTTGACTATTGATAATACTTTCTGTTCAAGTTCCATATATTATCCTGTTATACCAAGATTGTATTTGTGTAATTTATTGATATTTATAATAGCTACCGCACAAGCTAAAGCATATTTGCTTGCTAATATCACTGTTATTCATTCAGCTCATTTGATTGATTTTACATATGTTATTAAACAGTATGGAATATCAATACCTCAGTTTTAATCGTGATGAATACTAATTGATAGCCTTTTGTTTATCAAGATAATATGATTGTTATATGCACAATTTTCTAATAAATGAGAAAGTAATATTTCTTTAAAAAGTCTCCTATGATTTACCATCCCTCAATATAATTAAATGTATGAGTAAAAATGCTAAACTACTCACACTGTGGCTTAAAGCAGCAAGCTATTTAATAAAAAATAGCAAAATTGAAAGAAAATTTTTATGATCCTGTCAGCGTGAAATAAAGAGAATGAAGAAAGAGTCTCACTATTATGAAAATCCATTTAGCCTTGCTGTCGGCGTCATTTTTTATTCTAGAAGTGGACTATTTCTATTTACTTTAGAAGACGTTCATTGGGTTTTTAAAATGGGGGCTAATATATACTTAATAGATTTCGAGTTGCAGCG
>NZ_JAHZMK010000009.1:21830-84440 GCF_020387775.1 Photorhabdus antumapuensis | reverse complement strand
AAAGATGAAGGGTATAGATATTCCTACACAATTAATCATCAGTGAGTCAAATGAGGGATTGACCGTAATATCCCGCTTAGCCTTTTGACTGAGCAGGATATCAAGTACCTGAAAAACTATATTGACTCAAATAAACGCTGATGAAGCGTTTGAACAATTTGTTCTGCATCTTTGCCTTGAACAAGTAAACACAGGTTATGGTTACTGGCGCCATGACTGATCATGCGGAGATTGAATCTTTCCAGCACACTGAAAACCTTTTTTCCTAATCCGCTGGTTTGAGAAAGCTGATTACCAATAATTGCCACCAGCGCCAGATCTTCTTCCACTTCAACTCGACACAGTGTCGCCAGCTCAGTCATAAGTGCATTGGTCAGCAGGCAGCCATTTGTGCTAGTGGAGCCAGTGGTATCGAGTGTTAATGCCACATTGACCTCAGAGGTCGTGATCAAATCCACTGAGATATTATGACGTGACAGAATGGTAAATATTTCAGCCAAAAATCCCTGTGCGTGCAGCATTTTCAGGCTGTGTAGTGTCAGTAATGTCTGTTTCTGGCGCAGGGTAATAGCGCGGAACTGTGGTGGGGCTTCTGTCGTATCACAAACTAGCGTACCGCCGACCTGTGGGTCTTTACTAGAGCCAACAAATACTGGAATGCCACAGCGAATAGCAGGAAACAGGGTTGCCGGATGTAGGATTTTGGCGCCAAATGTTGCCATCTCCGCCGCTTCATCAAAGGCAATCTTATCAATTCGTTGGGCAGTTGGAACGACTCGTGGGTCAGTGGTATAAATGCCCGGAACATCTGTCCAGATATTAACGCGTTTCAGGCCAAGGGCTTCTCCTAAAAGTGCCGCGGTATAATCGCTGCCGCCGCGTCCCAGCGTCGTGGTACGGCCGTTCTCTTCACGACCAATAAAACCTTGGGTGACAACCAGGCTATTTTTCAGATGGGGTAAGAGATGTTCCGTTGCCAACGATTGAAGTTGTTCATGGTTTGGTTCCGCACGGCCAAAACTATCGTCGGTATACATCACTTTGCGTATATCAAACCATTCGGCATCTTTACCGCGCTGGCGAAGCAATTCGGTAAACAATCGTGTGGACATCAGTTCACCGTGGCCGACTAATTCATCTGTCAGAGCCGCAGAGGTTGCCAGAGATGCGGCTTTAGCAAGGGTTTTAATATTTTCCAGTAGACGATTAATCTCTTGACGAATCGTCTCGGATTCATGCAAACGATCAATAATTGCGTATTGAATGGAGTGGATCTGTTTCAAGTAGTCAGCCCGCTTATCTGCATGGCAGCCTTCCGATAATGCAACTAATAAGTTTGTTATGCCGGCAGAAGCAGATAGCACAACTACACGTACTGCTTTATTTGCTAGTACGATATCTGCACTGTTATTCATGGCATCGAAATTTGCCACGCTGGTACCACCAAATTTTGCGACTACATGCCCGCCAATTTCTGGGCATTGGGATGAAACAGCACTCATTGCGATAACCTTCTGTTAACTGGATAGTCTTTTAGAAATATCGGGTTAACCGGTTTGAGTCAACGGAGTGAAGAGCTACATCAATATCTTTCATGACGCTATGAGAATCATAAAATAAATTGAGGATAGTAGAGAGAAGTGATTGTCTTTTATACGTACAGGCAAATAGAACTAGAAAAACTTAATCGTTTTGACCAATATCAGTGATTAAAGGAAAGGAGACTCCAATCACAGAATTACAGGTTACAATCTTTCTTTACTTCCAATTAATTACAGTCAATTAATAGAGTGCATAGCCATGAAAAATATTAATCCTAGTCAAACCTCAGCTTGGAAAGCACTAGTACAGCATTTTGCGCAGATAAAGGATATTCACCTACGTGAATTGTTTGAACAGGACCCAAATCGTTTTGCTAAGTTCTCAACGACGTTCGATGACCAGATACTGGTAGATTTTTCAAAAAATCGCATCACAACTGAGACATTAGAAAAGCTACAGGCACTTGCTAAAGAAACGGATGTTGCCGGGGCTATTCGCAGTATGTTTTCTGGCGAAAAAATTAACCGTACCGAAGATCGCGCTGTATTGCATATTGCTCTACGTAATCGCAGCAACGCCCCGATTGTGGTTGATGGGGAAGATGTTATGCAGCAGGTCAACGCGGTGTTGGCAAAAATGAAAGATTTCAGTGAGTGCGTGATTAATGGCGAGTGGAAAGGTTATACCGGTAAGGTGATTACTGATGTTGTGAATATCGGTATCGGTGGTTCAGATCTTGGCCCTTATATGGTGACGGAAGCGCTGAAACCTTATAAGAATCACTTGAATATGCATTTTGTTTCTAATGTTGATGGAACCCATATTGCAGAGACCCTGAAAGCACTGAACCCGGAAACGACGCTGTTTCTGATTGCTTCCAAGACATTCACTACCCAGGAAACGATGACCAATGCTCACTCTGCCCGTGACTGGTTCCTAAAAAGTGCCGGTGATGAAGGGCATATTGCGAAGCATTTTGCGGCGCTTTCCACCAATGGGCAGGAAGTTAAGCAATTTGGTATTGATACCAAAAATATGTTTGAGTTTTGGGATTGGGTTGGTGGCCGTTATTCGTTGTGGTCAGCGATTGGTTTGTCTATTGCACTCTCTGTTGGGTTTGAAAATTTTGAACAATTGCTTAGTGGTGCACATGCAATGGATCAGCATTTTGCCAATACCCCATTTGAGCAGAATATTCCGGTATTGCTGGCGTTAATTGGTATTTGGTACAACAATTTCTTTGGCGCAGAAACTGAAGCGATTCTGCCATACGATCAGTACATGCATCGCTTTGCTGCCTATTTTCAGCAAGGCAATATGGAATCCAATGGTAAATATATCGATCGCAATGGTCATCCAGTGGATTACCAAACCGGCCCAATCATCTGGGGAGAGCCTGGAACGAATGGCCAGCATGCGTTCTATCAGCTTATTCATCAGGGAACTAAACTGATCCCCTGTGATTTTATTGCGCCAGCCATCAGCTATAACCCATTGAGTGACCATCACAGCAAATTGTTATCCAACTTTTTTGCTCAGACGGAAGCATTAGCCTTTGGTAAATCTCGTGAGCAGGTGGATGCTGAATTTGTCGCCAGTGGTAAAACTGCGGTTGAAGTTGCACATGTTGCACCCTTTAAAGTGTTTGAAGGAAATCGCCCGACTAATTCCATTCTGTTACGTGAAATTACCCCATTTAGCTTGGGGGCGTTGATTGCCATGTATGAACATAAAATATTTGTGCAAGGGGCGATTCTCAACATCTTTACTTTTGACCAGTGGGGAGTTGAATTGGGTAAGCAATTGGCTAACCGTATTTTGCCAGAACTTAAGGATGATAATAGGGTTGTCAGCCACGATAGCTCGACAAATGGGTTGATTAACCGTTTTAAAGCATGGCGTTAGTCACTTATTCTGGATTAGAAACTTAATTGATATGAGCGAATTATGTTCATCATAATTCGCTTATTTTTGGTCAACAATATTTATACCCTTCATCTTTCAAGCTGCTGCTTTGTTGGCTGTTTTCACTCACCCCAGTCACATAGTTATCTATGCTCCTGGGGATTCGTTCACTTGCCGCCGCACTGCAACTCGAAATCTATTAGGTATATAGAATTTGTTATAACTTTTTATTCTGTATACCTGCAACGTGGTATTCTCTGCGGTTATCAATTGTACTGTCGGATAAAAGAAATTTGTCCTAATGGAAAAGCGAATGTCAACTGACTCAATATTAACAACGGTGCCTATTCAGTGGCTTTCGGCGGATTCGCCCGTTTTGCCTGATGAGGTTTTAGACTGGTTGATGGAATTGGGCTCAATGACCCGCCGTTTTGAACAATATTGTAACCATGTGCGTATCATACCATTCAGAGAATGTTTTATTACCGCGGAGCAACTTTCTGATGAAAATGAGCGTTTGCTAACGGGTCAAAGATATTGGCTGCGTGAGATCGTACTGTGCGGTGATAATATCCCTTGGCTATTGGGGCGGACGTTAATCCCCGAAACAACATTAACTGGCCCTGATGAAAGCTTGGTTGATTTAGGAACAGTCCCGCTGGGACGATATCTTTTTAGTGGTAATAAATTGATGCGGGACTATATTCATGTGGGGCAACAGGGGAACCGTTGGGCAAGGCGATCATTGCTGAGGTTATCCGGCAAACCGTTATTATTAACCGAAGTCTTTTTACCTGAATCACCTGTATACAAAGGTAAAATTTAAAAGGGGGAAATAGAAGTGGCGGGAAGTATGGCGCAAAGTAAATGGCTGGCCTATTGCCGTTTATTGCGTATTAATAAACCTATAGGTGCATTATTGTTGTTGTGGCCGACTTTCTGGGCTTTGTGGATGGCCGGTAAAGGTATCCCGGATATGCACATATTATTGGTTTTTACTGCTGGTGTGTTTCTGATGCGTGCAGCGGGGTGTGCGATTAATGATTTTGCTGACAGAAAATTTGATGGTTATGTTGAGCGCACAAAAACACGTCCCCTGCCTAGCGGTGCTATTAGTGAGAAAGAGAGTAAGATCCTGTTTGTCGTACTGGCGCTGATTTCTTTAGGTCTGGTTCTAACCCTGAATAAAATGGCGATCGGGTTGTCAGTCGTTGGATTGGCTCTGGCTTGGTTTTACCCCTTTGTTAAACGGTTTAGTCATCTTCCTCAGTTTGTACTAGGGGCAGCTTACGGTTGGGCGATTCCTATGGGATTTGCTGCGGTTAGTGAGTCCTTACCACTAGAGTGTTGGTTATTATTCCTGGTTAATATCTTCTGGTCGGTTATTTATGATACACAGTATGCCATGGTCGATCGAAACGATGATTTAAAAATTGGCATTAAATCCACCGCTATCCTGTTTGGTCGTTTCGATAAATTGATTATAGGGCTATTACAACTCGCTATGTTACTGGTGCTGGTGCTGGTGGGTTATCTGATGAATCTGGGTGGTATCTACTATTGGTCATTGTTGCTTGCGGGCACGCTATTTATTTATCAGCAGAAACTGATTGCCGACCGGGAAAGAACACTGTGTTTCCAGGCATTCCTTAATAATAATTACGTTGGTCTGGTGCTATTCCTTGGCATCTTCTTTAGCTATGTCTGAAACATCTGGTGATAATGATGAATAACCATTATCACCAGTATTCAGAAGATTATCCTGCCTTAGCACTCTCTTCGGTATCGTTATGCTCTGGTGGCAAACTGACACTCTCGATAGTAAGACGAATCTCAGGTGACATCAGTTCACTTAATACCTGGTACAGCTCTTGGGTATTTGCTGTAATCGCATTACCACTGTCACTGATATAACCTTCTTCGCGCAGCGTATTTACCGACGTAGTAAATACTGCCTTATCAAAGAATTCAGGTGCGTTGATGCCATGCAATACAGATAAACGTTGCGCTAACATCCGACTCTCTTTTTCCAGCACTCCCCGGCTGACTACTGGGTTGGCGTTTAGTAAAGAGAGTGTGATGGCATAACGTTGCAGTGTTTCACGGATACCGGCTGCCAGCAATTGCAGGGGGCGGATACGCGCTGGATTAAGCACCAACATGCCATGCTCCTTGTTACAGATAAGGCACTGGCGGGTCAGTTCGTTGATCAGCGTATTAACCACTTCTGGCAGCTCTGCTTTGCTATAACGCATAAACAGCTCGGCTTTAAGTAGTGGATAAATGATCGCGACCTGGCTTAATAACGCTTCGCGGCTGATACGGCGATGATGAATAACGATACAGGCAATCAGTGATGGCAGTACTAATAGATGTTGAATATTGTTGCGGTAGTAGGTCATCAAAACTGCACGATCACGTGGCAGAATGATAATGTCGCCCATACTGTCTTTGTCTACCTCGAACTTATCCATTTGCAGAGCGTGTTCTAGCAACTCCTCCGCGGCTTTCTTTGGTACAGTGACATCGGCAGCGTAGGGCGCATTGTGCATGAGCTGTATATAACAATCCAGTTGCTCAAGCAGTTGCTCACGAGTGAGTGCTCGCTGACGTGACGCAAGCAGGGCAGTTGAACACAAGTTAATGGCGTTAGCCGCCGCCGTGTTGTTGATGTTTACCATAATCTTCTCAGACAGTTGACTGACTGTCGGATTGAACCATTCGGGGCGATGGAATTCTATTGGATCAATAGAATCGCGCCAGCTAGGAACATGATTATTAAGGTATTGGATCAACGGGATGGGTTCGCCAAAGTTCACGTAGCCTTGCCCCAGATTACGAAGTTTGCGCAAACCGCGTATCATCTGGAAAAAGCCCTCTTTCTCTTTGGTTGCACCACGCAGCTCTTTGGCGTAGGTGGCAACTTCCATCACATGCTCGTAGCCGATATAAATCGGGATAATAGTAATTGGGCGTGATTCGCCTCTCAACAGCGCCTGTAACGTCATGGACAGCGTACCCGTTTTGGGATCGAGTAGACGACCTGTCCTGGAGCGACCGCCTTCCATAAAGTATTCAACAGAATAACCGCGGGCAAATAATTCACCTAGATATTCCCGGAATATCGTGGCGTAGAGTTTATTACCCTTGAACGTGCGGCGGATGAAAAATGCACCAAGGCGGCGGAATATTGGCCCTGCTGGCCAAAAATTCAGGTTGATGCCAGCGGCGATATGGGGCGGTACTAAACCCTGATGATAGAGCACGTAGGAGAGCAGTAAATAATCCATGTGGCTACGGTGGCAGGGCGCATAAACCAGTTCGTGACCATCCTGTGCCAGACGGCGGATGCGTTCAGCATTGTGAACATTGATCCCTTGATACAGGCGGTTCCAGGTCCAACCTAGTACACGGCCTGACAGCCGTACCGTTTCATAAGAGAAATTCGCAGCAATCTCTTCCATCATGTTAATGGCATTCTGTCGGGCTTTCTCATGTGAGATTTTCTTGGTACGGGCCTCATCAGAGACTGCTTTTTCTATTGCTTTTGAAGCCAGCAATTTGTTAAACAGTTCTTGCCGAACTGGCAGGCGTGGGCCAACGGCTGCCAGGCGTTGACGTGAATAGTGCATTCGTGCCACACGAGCCAGCTTATGGGCAATAGTCTTGTCAGTGCCATGCTCAGTTGCCATATAGCGTAGAGATACTGTGTTTGAAAAACGTACAAAACTATCTCGGCCTAGCCAGAGAATGGCAAAGAACTTTTGGATACCATTGAGTAGCTGCAAGTGTGGGGTGCTCTGCCCTTCACGTCCGGGGGAACGGCCGAACATGACAGAAACTGGCAGCATTTGAATATCCAAATTTGGATTATTGCGATGCAGATCTAGATAAGCATGGAAAATTTTTACGGATTCCTGCTTTGGTGCACAATAGCGGAATACACGTGGGCCATTATCGATAAATACATAGCTGGGAAGTTCAGTGTCACCGATCTCCAGTGAATTTAATGGGTCCGGCAGATCCTGCTCAAGACATTGCTGACGTAATGCCAGTAAGTCTGCTTTAGAGTGATACGGCAGCACGTACAGAATCGGGCGTGTCGTATCGAGCCGCAATTCAGTAATAGGATCTGTGGGGATAAGTTTGCTCTTTACCAGTATTTTTAGTGGTAAATTCAATAATTTATAATATATTTTACGCCAACTTGACATAAATATCTTAAAGCCTCTTGTTAGCAACACGTTGCCAGCATATCAGAAACGGGGGTTGAGATCTGTTGTGTTAAGGCAATAATAAGAGTGGAAAGTGTCAAATAACCTCATATTTGGTGTGAATAATTTATGGCGAATCAATCCAAGGGCTTGGCCCGTATCATTAAAGCAATCGTATATTCGGTGAAGGGCATTAGGGCGACATGGCAAAATGAAGCGGCTTTCCGTCAGGAAATAATTTTAGCGATATTGGCTATGATGGTTGCATTTTATCTGGATATCGGCGCCATTGAGCGCATTTTACTGATTGGTTCAGTGATGCTGGTGTTGATTATGGAAATCCTGAACAGTGCTATTGAAGCAGTTGTTGACCGTATTGGCAGTGAGTTCCATGAATTGTCCGGTCGCGCGAAAGATATGGGATCGGCGGCTGTCTTTCTAACGATGATATTGTCATTAATTGTCTGGGGGACCATCCTTTGGCGCTATTTTATGGCCTGATTTGGTTTAATAGTTAGGTATTATATTATAATTGGCTGATTTTCTACCTTGGTAGGTTCCCAATCGTTATTTAGCTGTATATACTCACATATTGACTGTATAAACAAACAGGGGACGAAATGAAAGCACTTACCGCCAGGCAGCAGCAAGTTTATGACTTGGTGCGTGACCATATTTCGCAAACAGGTATGCCGCCAACGCGTGCTGAAATTGCAGCACGTCTTGGTTTTCGTTCACCTAACGCGGCTGAAGAGCATTTAAAAGCATTGGCTCGTAAAGGGGTGATAGAGATTGTTGCAGGGGCATCTAGGGGTATCCGTTTGCTGTTGGAAGAATCTGGTTTACCGTTAATTGGCCGTGTAGCCGCAGGTGAACCACTGTTGGCACAGGAGCATATTGAAAGTCATTATCAGGTTGATCCCGCACTGTTTAAGCCAAGTGCGGATTTCCTGTTGCGGGTCAGCGGAATGTCTATGAAAGATGTTGGGATTATGGATGGTGATCTGCTGGCTGTGCATAAAACACAAGATGTTCGCAATGGGCAGATTATTGTTGCCCGCATTGAAGATGAAGTGACGGTAAAACGTTTTAAACAGACTGGCAATAGAGTTGAATTGCTGGCAGAAAACCCCGAATTTAAGCCAATTGTGGTGGATTTGAGTGAACAGGGCCTGACAATTGAAGGATTGGCGGTTGGGGTGATTCGTAACGGCAACTGGTCCTGATAGTAAAATATCAAATTGTTGTTTTTGAGATTGTTAAAGAATTGCAATATTCCGGCAGAATCATGTTGTTGAATTTATCGTTGTGATTATCTTAAACGTGATTCTGCGGTTGTTTATTCCAGTCTGACTCTGTACCAAAAGTAAGTATCTACTTACTATCTATTTCTTTTTACTTCCTTCAATTCTGTGGTCATGCTGGCATTCATCTCGTTTAGTACAGGATTCGATCTCTTCACAAGGTGAACATAAGCCATGCGCTTCGATGACGGTATGACGTAAACTGAACCCGGCTGTTTTTGCTAACTGTTGGATGGCGGATTCAACGGTTCCACCATCTCGCTCTGTAACAGAACCACAACGGTCACAAATAAACATTGCTGAGGTGTGGCTTGGCTGTTCAATATGGTGACATAGGACATAACTGTTGGTGGATTCTATTTTATGAATAAAACCCTGTTCCAGCAGAAATTCCAGCGCCCGGTATACGGTAGGCGGTTTAGCCTGTGGTTCTGCTTCTCGTAGCAAATCCAGTAAATCATAAGCACTAATTGCCCCGGGTTGCTCTGAAATTAGACGCAGAGCCTCAAGCCGCTGCGGAGTAAAGCGGACTCCACGAGCCTGGCAAATAACTTCGGCCTGTTCCAGTAACTTTTTTTGGTTAATCAATTTCATTGCGCTCCTTACAACCAGTACGATGATAATATTGTGATGTTATACCCTTCATCTTTCAAGCTGCTGTTTTGTTGGCTGCTTTCACTCACCCCAGTCACATAGTTATCTATGCTCCTGGGGATTCGTTCACTTGCCGCCGCACTGCAACTCGAAATCTATTAGGTATATCATGTTTCTTCAATAGAAAATATTATCCAGCAAAGTTCCTTGCGATTGTCCCCTGATGGAGTTAATTTGGCTAAATTGGTACTCAGTAGCAAAAATAATGTTTCCTTGAAGTTTATGATAATACAGACAAGAATTATCGTATATGACAGATAATTTTCGGAAAGGAAGCATTTGTGATGAAAGAGCTTTTACAAAATCAGCCTCATTATAGACAGTTCCCTGTTAAAGGCTATCAGGTAATGAAGCATATTATCTATGAAAAAAGAAAGTTACCTTTTCTAAGTGCATTATATGCGTTGATTAATATTTTATTTGTAATTGCGGTATGTATGGGTATTGTATTATCTGTAGCAATTGTTTTATTTATAATAGGTAATGTATCTGTCCCTGATACCGACTATTTACTTCTGGCACAAGTAGGAGGTGTAGCATTATTTGGAGTAATGTTACTCTCGGTTATTATTTATCGCATTGTTAAGCGTCCTGAATGGGAACAACGGCGTTATTATCAACAAGCAGGTTTGTCTCTTTTACCAGAAGAGAAGCGTCAAGTATTACGGTTAAATATTGTTAGTGACTATTGGCTAGGTTTTTGGAGTGAAACGCTAGAGCACTATCCTCTACAGTCACGGGTTGCCCATGATAGCTATCGTTACTGTCTGCTTCCATTATCTCCGACCCAGGAACATCAATCCCAATTATACAGCGACTGGGGAATTATTGATGAAGAAGGGTATATGAAGATGCTAACGGGTTTATGGGAGGGGGTACATTCAAAACATTTTGCTGTTGATGTCGCTCTTAGTGATGGGAAAATGTTTAAAGTACTTGCCAAATTAGTTGAAGTAACACCTGACTATATTCATAAATGTTCCAAATCTATTAATGGACGTCCACCTGCATTAGTGTGGGGATTTGATTTGTGGCTTGCAATCGTTTTAAGTCGTAACTGTTTTTGTGCCGGTTATATCAGTGAAGAAGTCGCATGGAAAAATATGCTGAAAACGGCTGATTATATTTATGAAATCTTCGGTGGTTTTGATGAGTTTTATACTAACTTTCGGCTAGGCAATGCTTACTGGAGTAATGATTTTGACCGGGCTAAAGGGCGGCTGGAGCAATTTAATTATTATAAGTCACATTGTGACTGGCCAATTGCTAGTTTGCCGTGGCCTGAACCAAAAGGCGTTATTATGGAAAGGCAGATGATGACGGGTTTTTCTGCATTAGTGGAAGATGTTTTACGCGGCAACATGGAAGAACAACAAAGTTATGAATTTGATATTACCGAGCTGTCAGCGTCTCGTATACTCCATTAATATTTACATGAAATGTTTCCCCTTGAAGAACATTTCAAGGGGAAGTAAGTCATTAATAATAGGAAATAATGGTGCAAAGTGAGAGAACGGATTTTTCATTATGGGAGCTATTACTTCTAAAGCTAACATAATTTACCCCGTTTCCTGAAATCACCTGTTGCAAGTGAAACGGGGCCAATATTTGCTTTATCAGTTCATTGGTTAAATCAAACTAATAAATTTTCTCTCTATATCTTTAATGGCTGCGCATCCTGCCAGCTTCATGCTAAGTTTCAGCTCATCCTTAAGTAGGTTTAAAATGGAAGTTACGCCGGGTGCTCCACCCAATGCCAGCGCATACAAAATGGGTCTACCGATAGCGACAGCCTTGGCACCTAATGCGAGAGCTTTAAACACATGGGTACCGCGGCGGATGCCTCCGTCTAGATAGACTGGAATTTTAGATCCAACAGCTTCAACAATGCTTGGTAATGAAGCGATTGCTGCCGGGACAGTATCCAACTGTCGGCCACCGTGGTTAGAAACTTGGATCGCTGCGGCTCCGTGGTCAACACACTCTTTAGCATTTTCGGCAGATTGAATGCCTTTCACGATGATTGGAAGGCCCGATTCTTTGGCAAGAAACTCCAAATCATTGAAATCAAGATCCCGTTTAAATAGTGTTGTAATCTCTGATAATGCTGCCCCTACGGGAACGCCGGGGATATTAGGGAATGGCAGTGAGCGTGGGAAAACAAATTTATTACGTTTATCTGTTTCTCTGTTACCACTCCACTCTAAATCGACTGTAAAGACGATTGCGGTTGCCCCCATAGCTTTGGCTCGGCGTATCAGTTCACGGTTAATACCCATATCTTTGGTAAAATAAATTTGAAACCATTTGGGGCCGTTACTCACTTTTGCTATCTCTTCAAGAGATGAATTAGACAGAGTTTGTGCAGTAAACAGGGCACCGGCAGCGGCAGCGCCTCTCGCGGTTCCCAATTCAGCGGTCATATGAGCTAGCCCATGTGCTGCCATTGGGGGAATGAAAATAGGCATATCCACTTTACTGCCGAACAATTCGGTTGTTGTGTCAGGCTCTTTTACTCCTGCGAGATAGCGGGGAATAATTTGGAAATCGTCAAAGGCTCTGGTGTTTTCACGTAGAGTCCATTCATCACCTGAACCGCCGCTGATATAGCCAAATTGGGGCGCAGGAATCAATTTGCGTGCTTCTTCTTCCAAGTCATAAAGATTAATAATATCCAGGGATTTTTCTGCACTATTTGTTTTGTAGGTTCCTGTCAGTTTTATGTTAGCAGTTGCAGCGTTGGCTGAGGATACAGCGGATAGCGTACCGGCAGCAGCAAGACTTAATCCTCCAACTATGACGTCTCTTCTTGATGGCATATAATTCTTCCTTACTTAGTAGGTTTAATAAGTATTGACAATAGAATCTGTCCACATATTAAGAATAGACCTATTCTGAATAACTCAAGCTAATAAATCCTCAAGAATGTTTTTATAAGCTGATCAATCCTATTGGAACTGGCAGTTTTTTGTTGTGAGAGCAGCATCACAAAACTCAGATTAAAGTATGGTGGCTTATCTTATTTGCTTACCTGAGTTTTTGGGGAATAGTTAAAATAGAGGGACTTTCGGATGCTGAATGTAAATGAATAGCTTAGGTATAAATTTGGTTTCAGGTATTGATCTATTAATGGAATCAACTATAAGAAAATAATTAATTTCTCTAAGTTATAAAAATATTTCATCATTCCTTATCAGAAAAAGGCTATTATTGAAATGCAATCTAAAAATTATATACGATGATTAAGTGGATATTTTAGTTTTCATTAATTCAAAGTCTTATTTAATGAAAAAATAAATTTTTTCCTTAAGGAGAACTCATGAGTAACAAAAATGACTTCAAAGCTTTTTCTATTAGTCAGGATGCTAATGTTGTTTCTCAAGGAGAATATGAAGAAAGTCAGGAGTTGAATACGGGGATTCCCCCCAATATTATTTCTATTGGTTTATTAAATAAGGTCTTGCGTCAATCATCAACGATATCATCGGTGGTGGCTAATTTTATCTCTACACAATGTAGTGATGATGTTTTGGATGATGGCGATATAGACAAGCTCACCACCCAATTAAATATCGCTTTAGAGCAAAAAGCTTTAACAGAGATTCCAAGTGCTTCATTAACACAAAAAGGTGTTATTCAACTTACAGATGCACTTGGTGATAGTAATACGCTGGCAGTCACGCAAAAGCTTGTCCAGGAAATAATAACTTCGTTAAGTGAAAGTATTAATAGCAGAGTACCCAATATCCGGCAGGTAAATGGTAAGGCGTTGTCCGAGGATATTGATCTGGATGCCGTGGATATCGGGGTATACACAAAAGAAGAAGTAGACAATGAAGTTAATGCCAAAGGTAATAGGAATAGTGCCAGTAAAGCGATTAATGGTTGGTGGAGATGTGGAGATACAGGAGTTATCTATCAATGGGGGCGTACTAAGGTCATTGATGCTGGCCGTATAGAACGTATTCGATTGCCAATTAGTTTCTCCAATAGGCAATACTCCATCAATATTAATCCTATTCAAAGTAAATTAGGTCTTATGGGTGCGTCTGTTGGCTATGTAAATGTCATTGATGATTCATCTTTCGATTTATTAAATTCTTGGGTAAATGCCAAATGGGATAGCCCATTTTTTTGGATAGCGATAGGATATTAATTATGTATTATTACAGTGCAAAAACGAATGCATTCTACCCGGTAGAATTGAGAAAAAGCTATATTGCTGCTGGTTCATTGCCGGATGATATTATAGAAGTCAGTAATGATATTTATCAGGAATATGCTGCTAATAATGCGCCAGAAGGAAAACACCGTGTAGCAAATAAAAACGGTTTGCCGGAATGGGCAGATATTCCTCCGCCAACGAAAGATGAATTACGGCAATATGCTGAATATCAGAAGCAACAATTAATGGCTGAGGCAACAAATCAAATTGCACCACTGCAAGATGCTGTTGATTTAGGTATTGAGACTGAGGAAGAGAAAATGGCTTTATTGGCATGGAAAGAATACAGGGTAATACTGAATCGGATAGATGTTTCACAGGTAATGGATATTGATTGGCCGGAAAAACCAGAGAGATAGATAGACACAGTTTTTTTAATTCACCCCCCAAATTGACCTGTTTGATTTTTTGGGGGGATATTTGGTTTCAAATTTAATTCTTAATTATCTGCTGTAAGCTAATTTTATTTTTGTTATCTTTTATTTTTATCGTGATTATTTCTAAGTTTACGACAGGTAAAAAATAGCTCAGAAGATTGGGCTATTGTGAAAGTTGTATTAAGAAAAAACGACTTTAAGGCTACCGGGTGTCCGGCGTGGTTTCCCGATTACAATCTGAACGTCACGTCCTAGTTGATTTAGGCAATCTAGTATTTTTGCTTCGCTGATCCCCCGGAACTGCCCACGTAGCATGTTAGATAAGCGGGGTTGAGTCATGCCTAACAATTGAGCGGCTTTTTCTTGTGTTAGGCGACGGCTTTTAATGATATTGCCGATAGTAGTAGCAAGTTGTGCTTTGGCTTGCATTTCTTCGGCATCCTCCATACCGAGATCGGCATAAATGTTACCGTTACTGACTTCGATATTGTGGTTCATATTATGCTCCTTTGGAATGGTCTTCTGCGATTTTCAATCGTTCGCGAATTTTATCCATATCTGGCTTAGGTGTTGCTATCCCTGTCGATGATTTCTTCTGAAATACATGCAGAACATATACCCAATGGATTTCAAGATGCATCGCGACGGCAAGGGAGCGAATCCCCGGGAGCATAGATAACTATGTGGTCTGTGCAATATGTAGGGCATAACCGAAAATGTCCTGAACATCATAGGGAAGCGACAGGAGGTCTTTTTTACTACTTCCAACTCAATAAAGAGGTTTCATTACGCGAGATTCCGTGCATAGATTTATACCTATATGGATATAAATTAACATAATAGAAGGACAAGGTGTAGTCAAATTGAGGGAGAAAATAGGAACAATCAGGTAATCTCGAAAGAGTAGGAAATAAAGACATTGCCCGGTCACTGTATGCGTTTGCAAGAGGTCAGAATATCTATCTGCTACATGCATTCGTGAAGAAGACTGAGAAAACACCGGCAGCAGCTATTAAGACAGCCCATGCGAGGCTTAAGGAATTCAAATGAAACCAGTATCACTGAATGAATTGAAGGAGTTGATGTTGAATGACGCGGAGTCTATCGCTGCGTATAAGGAAGCCGACAAGGAATTGGAACTGATACAGATATTGTTTGAGATGCGTGAACGCTCTGGCATGTCAAAGACTGAGCTGGCAGAGAAAATCGGTATCAAACCATCAGGTATCAATAGGCTTGAAAAAAATCCTCTTGGCGCAAGTATGAAGACTTTGGAACGTTATGCAGCAGCGTGTGGCGCGGTTATTAACTTCAACGTTCAATATCAGTAAAAGGAATGGGACTTTGGTCCCGTTTATCCCTTAAAGCCGAAATAATTATACTAAAGTAGTAAACGTACTCCGCGCGTTCCCCAAAATATTCCTGATAGCAACCTGTACGGTTATACATTCAATCACCTGCAATACTTCTTTATGTCAATTGTCAACGATACCTGATAGTGCCATCAGTACGGAGACGTTTCTCTATGCTATAGTAGGCCATAATTTAATATTATTCTCTGTGTTAGGTCTCCTATTTATGGGGTACTGAGAATGTCAAAATAATCTAAAAAGTATAGCAATGCACCAAAATAAAGAAATTGAAAAAACTTTTAAATTCAGTGGGAAAGATAAAGAAATGGTTAAATATAGCCTTAACCGTTTCTCCGTTGCCCCGATGTTGGACTGGACAGACCGTCATTGCCGTTATTTCCATCGTTTATTAAGTCAGCAAACGCTGTTATATACCGAAATGGTGACAACCGGGGCGATTATTCATGGCAAAGGCGATTATCTGGCATACAGCGAAGAAGAACATCCGATAGCATTACAACTGGGTGGCAGTGATCCGCGGGCGTTGGCACAATGTGCGAAGATTGCTCAGGAACGGGGCTATGATGAAATTAACCTAAATGTCGGTTGCCCTTCTGACCGGGTACAAAATGGTCGTTTTGGTGCTTGCCTGATGGGGGATGCTGAACTGGTCGCTGATTGCGTCAAAGCCATGCAGGATGTGGTTAATGTGCCGGTGACAGTTAAAACCCGTATCGGTATTGATGAACAAGACAATTACCAATTCCTGTGTGATTTTATTGATACCGTTGTACAACGTAGTGACTGCAATATATTTACCATTCATGCCCGTAAAGCTTGGCTTTCTGGTTTGAGCCCAAAAGAAAATCGTGAGATTCCCCCGTTGGATTACCCACGAGTTTATCAATTGAAAAAAGATTTCCCTCAATTGATGATTGCTATTAATGGTGGTGTTAAATCGTTGGAAGAAGCGAAACAGCATCTACAACATGTAGATGGAATTATGATGGGGCGTGAAGCTTATCAGAATCCATCTATTCTGGCACAGGTTGATCATGAATTATTTGATGCTTCAATGCCGGTAGTTGATACTATTGCAGTGGTCAAAGCACTTTATCCTTATATAGAGCAAGAACTATCAAAAGGAACATATCTGGGTCATATTACCCGCCATATTTTAGGTATTTTTCAAGGAATTCCGGGGGCGCGTCAGTGGCGTCGTCATCTTAGTGAGAATGCACACAAATCGGGCGCGGATATTTCTGTTGTGGAACAGGCGTTAGCTATGGTGACTGAGCGGATGTAATATCCGCTCGTTTTACTGCTATAAGAATTCTATCCGTGGCACTTACAGCTCCTGGTCCAATGTCACCTAAGATACCAATTATTTTTTTCATTGTATCATTATGGAAAGTAAAATGGTTGAGACCTGAAGTTTAAAAATATTCTTTAGATCTCATACCGGGCCTTACATATGTGATTAAATATTAAATAACAGGCTTGAGGTATTTAAGATAATGATGATCTTAAATAGCCATCGAAAAAATTTTAAGCTAAGAAACGTAATGCATTGATGTAAATTCAAAAAAAGCATTAGCTATTTATGGAGCAAGGGAAGCAAATGCCAGACCATTGGTATATTTTCATCAAGACGAAATCCCACATACGGCTAATGAATCCACCTTCTTCAATCGTTTCCATTACAATAAGTGGTCTTTCCTCAATGGTTTTACTGCCAATCTTAAAAGTTATGGTGCCGACTACCTGGTCTTTCTTTATTGGGGCAGTAATCTGAGGGGTATTAAGAATATAGCTGGTTTTTAATTTTTTAAGTTGGTCACGAGGTATGGTAATAGAACCTTGTTTACCCACATTGAGTTTGACTTCTTTTTTATTTCCAAACCATATACGTTGAGTAATAAAAGTATCTTCAGATTTAATAGGTGTCACTGTTTCAAAGAAGCGAAATCCCCATGTCAGAAGTTTTTCTGATTCCTGGAAACGAACAGAATCCGTCTTTGCGCCCAGAATAATAGAAATTAAGCGCATATCACCCAAGGTTGCTGATGCAACTAAGTTATAACCGGCCTCAGAGGTAGTTCCGGTTTTCATGCCATCTATATTGAGGTTGCTGTTCCATAACAGTCGGTTACGATTGTATTGACGAATCTTATTAAATGTGAATTCTTTCTCTTTATGAATTGCATATTCATCCGGGACATCATGAATGAGGGAGCGAGCTAACAATGCCATGTCTCGTGCTGTACTAAATTGCCCAGGAGCATCTAAACCATGCACTGTTTTAAACGTTGTATTGTTAAGCCCCATTTTTTGTCCATAGCCGTTCATAAGACTTATGAATGCGTCCTGACTGCCAGCTATATAATCAGCTAGTGCAACACAGGCATCATTACCGGATTGAATAACAATTCCTTTGTTAAGGTCTTCCACTGAAACCCTGTCCCCAGGTTTAAGAAACATGACAGAAGACCCGCGTAGAACAGGATTGCCTGTAGCCCAAGCATTTTTATCAATGGTTACAGTATCGGTCAGATGAATTGTACCTAACTTAAGTGCTTGTCCTACAACATAACTGGTCATGAGTTTAGTTAGGCTCGCCGGATCTATCTTTTCATCCGCATTACCTTCTGCCAGAACTTTTCCACTGTTGTAGTCCATTAAGATCCAAGCTTGTGAGTCCACTTGTGGAGTAGCTAGAGCTTCTTCAGCTTGAATTAATGGAGCATTGAGAAACAGTAAAAATGTAGCCACAAACTGGACTTTCCATGTAAAAAAGGTGATATCTTTCATAAAAAAACCAAATGTCTATTATAAAATTATTAAGCCAATCTATTTTATTTGAACTTTAGAAAACGTTTAGTCCTGAAACTCTGGAAATTCAAACACGGCACGTCTATTCCATTTCTTGGTTTATTCCTTATAGCCAAAAACTATCGGATATGAATCTACCCATGAATTCTATTTACCTAAGTAGATTTATTTTATTGAACGGCTATTTAGATTAAAGTATATGATGTTATCGTTATAAAGTGCCAATAACTTATTTTCGAGATCATTACTGTATTTTCCCTGCATCGGATAATTTAAGCATATCCCCCCGTGAATATATACGTTTTAATAAAAACTAATGTGTTATACCTAAAATAACAGGGAAAACATTTTTATCTGGCCCTTTGTGACATTCAACCGCTTTCTTTTGATTGTAAATAAAATAATGTTTTTCATTTTCAGAATTTACAATCATCATATCTCCATTCATAAACTGATATACAAGTTTCTTTCCGTTCTTATTAAATAGTTTAGTGGGAGATGGTGATACAATAAAATCATCATCCCACTTCAAAGTCGTTATCCTATAATTTGTATGCATGACGGTCATTTCACTACGGCCTTGACAGTTTAAAGTATACTGCTTCATAGCGTTAACTGGACATGATCTGAAAATAAATAAAATAACGATATATTTCATAATGTTTTTGTCCATATGACTTGTTTTTTAAGAAAATATAGGGATTTTGATATCGTGTGATGCTTTTGTTCGTCTGGACAGCGCGGCTAGCGCCTTTACTTCCGGCCCCTTAAGATCGACAGCATTATTATAACAGTTAGCAAACTCTTGCCTCCCCTCTGGTTGTCTATATCCCATATAATTACCGAAAAAATTGCCTCTAGGATACCCGCCTAACGGAGACTCGGGCATAGCAACTAATTGTGCTCTGTTGTTGATTTTTTTATTTTTAAAATCAATGATATGAGGTAATTTGGCGACTTTCCATTCAGGAGATGTACCGATCGGAAGCGCAGCAACTGATATCTTGCTCATAGGTGTTTCCTTCTTCTCAAGATGTTTCTGATGCGTAATAGTGTAGATACGTCTAATATCAATCAATATTTGAAAAGGACTATCTGTTATGAATTATATTGATATTGAGAATATTGACCTCAATTTGCTCAGGGTGTTTGAGGCTTTGATCGAGGAAGGTGGGGCGAGTCGTGCCGCTATTCGGCTTGGATTAACGCAACCCGCGGTAAGCGCAGCTCTTGGGCGTTTAAGACGCGTATACTCCGACCCGCTGTTCGAACGGACGGGGCGCGGGCTACGTCCTACGGTTAGAGCTAATGAGTTAGCACCTCTCGTCGAAGAGGCACTGACGCAATGCCGACAGGCACTAGCTTTAACCACTGCTGGAAAAGAAATAAAGGGTCGCACGGTGACTGTGGGTTTATCAGATGACAGTGAAATTGCTTTAGGGCAAAAGATACTGAAAAAAGTTGACGAGCATCTCCCTGGTTTGCATATCATTTTTCGGCAAACTCATAGTGGCTTGGCTCAGGATATGTTGATGCGTCATCAAATTGACCTTGCTATCACCGCTGGTGGTTTATCATCTCACTTAGTTAAAAGTCACCGTTTAGGAAAGGGGAATTACTTGTGCATAGCCGACAAAAATACTTCGGTGCCGGTAACGGTGGATGATTACGCACAACGCCCTCATTTATTAGTTTCCTCAGGTGGGTTCGTAGGTGTGGTAGATGAAGCATTAAATGCTGTTGGCTATAAACGCAGTGTCAAGGTTTCTACTACACATTTTGCGGCAGTGCCATTTTTGCTGATTGAAACTGATTTAATCACTACGGTGCCATCACATGCAGCACGAGCAATGGAGAAGAGCACATCGCTACAAATATTCCCATGCCCCGTTAGCATGCCACCCTATGAACTCGAAATAGGCACACGAGTGGGGAGCAGACATGATAAAGTTCTGCATGAATTAAAATCTATTATAGTGAAGATATGTCAAACACCCGGTTTTTTGTCATGAGCATTGGTATGAATGCTACAGGCTTTATATATACCCGTTATCTTTCAAGTTGCCTCTTTGTTGGCTGCACTTACTCACCCCGGTCACATAGTTAGCTATGCTCCCGGGGATTCGCTCCCTTGCCGTCGCGATACATCTTGAAATCCATAGGTATATAGTCATTTCGTTGTTGAAAATATTTTTATGAGCATAAAATTGGCTATCTTGCTTCGAATAAATCGTGAGAGTTACGTGTAGTGAATCAATAACAAGATGGTTTGGATTTCTGATATAAATACGATTTATTTTAGTTATATTAATAACAAGATTGATTAATAGTGCTTGTGTTAGGTAACCTGTTCCATCTTAATCGTTGAATACTGAAATCTGCGCGTTATGAAAATTTTTAATATTGAGTTTTATCTTATTAGAGTGTGATTGGTTATTATATTTAAAATAATATTCTAGCTATGTTTTAGCGATTAATGATTTCTTCAAGTGGATTTATATGCAGTAACCAAGAGTGTTAAGACGTAACATTGAAGTTGCCTTTGAGTATACATTACGGGTTGGTTTATATGAAAGAAATTAATGCAACGGAACCTTTAGGAAGAAGAAAGAAGAAAAAAAATAAAAAGATAAAATTAAGTTTCCTTTTTAAGATTATATTAGCGGTTTTATTTTTAGTGTTCTGTTTTGCATTTCTCTACATATATAATTTGGCAGAAAGAATCGATACTATGATAAATGAGAGAGTAAGTAATGGATTCTGGGATATGCCAGCTCAGGTTTATGGCAAGACATATACGTTGAAGCTTGGGGAGTATAAAAACAAAGAAAATGTAATAAAGATATTAAATGGCGCCAGATACCATCACGTTGACTCGATAAGAAGTCCTGGTGATTTTCATGAAGATAGAGATAAGGTTTTTATTTACTTACGGGAATTCTCTTATCCAGACTATTTATCTAAGTCAGTTAAAGTGGAAGTTGAGTTTGACAAAAATAGAATTAAAAAGATAGTGAATTTAGATTTAGGATTGGCTGTTAATAACATACTCATTGAACCGAGGTTAGTGGAAGTTATATATTCACCCGGTGATGAACAACGGATATTTATGCCGTTGAAAAACTTCCCTAATGATATGATTAATATGTTGATTTCCACAGAGGATCGAGAGTTTTATAATCATCATGGTCTTAATCCTTATTCTATAGCCAGAGCCTTGTACAAAAATATTAAAGCTGGAAAGCGAATTCAGGGTGGCAGTACGATAACACAGCAGGTTGTGAAAAATATGTTCTTGTCCCGGGATAGGACAATGAGTCGTAAGTTGACTGAGGCTATTATGTCTTTGGTCTTGGAGTTTAAGTTTAACAAGGATAAAATTCTTGAGCTTTATCTGAATGAAATCTATCTGGGACAGAACAGTTCGTTCGGGATTTATGGGTTTCCACTTGCTAGCGTTTATTATTTTGGTAGGCCAATCAATGAAATATCTTTAGAGCAGCAAGCATTATTAATAGGGATGGCTAAAGGAGCTTCATTGTATAACCCGTGGACTAAACCGACAGTAGCTATGGAGAGACGTAATCTCGTTTTAAAGTTGTCATCGGAGAGTGGAGTTATTAATAAAGACGACTACTTATCTTCAATGAAAGAAGGTCTCAATGTCCAGGAAAAAGGTTCTGTTTTCACTAAACATCCTTCTTTCATTAGCATGTTAAAAAAAGAGATTAGGAATAATAAAAATGTTGTCCTCAATGATTTGTCCGGAGCAAGAGTGTTTTCCACTTTTGATCCTGTGTCACAAGAAGATGCAGAGAATACAGTAAAAAAAACCATGCCAATGTTAGATAAGAAAACAGGTTTAAAAGATTTGCAATCTGTAATTTTAGTTGTTGATAGAAAGTCGGGGGCGCTATTGGCTGTTGTGGGAGATAGAAATGTAGACTATAACGGGTTCAACAGAGCTTCAGATACTAAAAGACAAGTCGGTTCACTGATTAAGCCGGCAGTCTACCTGTCTGCACTAACTTCTCCTTACCGTTTTAATTTAAATACTTGGATTGAGGATGAACCTCTCAGTATAGATGTTGGTGAAAAAAACTCGTGGTCGCCAAAAAACCCTACAAGAACGTACAGGGGGCGAGTAATGCTTTTAGATGCTCTTGCTCATTCTATTAATGTAGCTACAGTAAATTTGGGTATGTCTGTAGGAATTGATAATGTCGCAAAAACACTAAAATCAATAGGAATTCCTTCTGATAGAATAGTAATGGTTCCATCTATGCTGTTAGGCACACTTGATATGGCGCCAGTAGAGCTTGTTGAAGGGATTCAGACGATATCTAATCTTGGAAAGCATACGGGTGTTTACACGTTAATTTCAATTCAAGACAGATATGGGAAAGAAATTTACCATAGAACCGAGATTCCAGCACAAGTCGTTCCAGAAGAAGCTGCTTGGCTCACGCTTTATGCTATGCAGGAGTCTGTTCGCTCAGGCACATCAAAAAGATTAGGGGCTGGATTTAAAAAATATGCTCTTGCAGGGAAAACGGGATCTTCCAGTGGCTTGCGCGATAGCTGGTTTACTGGGATTGATGGAGAAAAAGTAGTGCTTTCTTGGATTGGAAGGGATAATAACGAGCCAACTAAATTATGGGGGGCTAGCGGTTCTTTACTTCTTACTAAAGCATTTTTTGAAATTAATGGAGTGGGTAAGCTAGAGCCTGTGAAGCCAAACGATATATATATGGTTGGGGTTGATGCTCAAGGTGATATTTATTGTAAAGAAAACCTTTCAGGGGATAGCGTGATTGGCGGGGAGACACGCGAAATACCTATCTGGGGCAATGATCTCAATACGATTTGTAATACACCACCACAATTTCTTCCTGTTTCATTTAAAAAATCTTACTCTGATGAAAGTTTAGATGCTCTTTTTTAGATATCAGCAGAGCATTCAGAACATTTTCATGTTACTGAGTGGAAGTAGAATGTAGGGTAGTATAGAACTCCGCTTATTTTTTTAAGTTGATTTAATAAGTTGATTTTTATTTTAATATCTGAGGTGTGATACCCCTATCACGAGGGGTATTGTTCGGTTTTATCTTTCATATATTCAGCCAGCATTGCCCTCCGGTCTAAAGTTATTCGTGCAGGCAATTGCGGCATAATGAGGTTTTAGACTTGTTGATTTGGTTAATAACCCGCTCATCTTACCGTTAAGGGATCAGTAAACTTGATCCTTGCGTTGCCCGGCTTTCTAGAATCTGATGTGCCCTTGTCGCTTCACTTAGCGGGAACTTCTGATCTTCTGGGACATCCACATTAATTTTGCCGCTGGCAATCAGATCAAACAGTTCTTTACTCGCCTCATCTAACTCTTCGCGAGTTGAAATATAGCCGGCGATAGAAGGGCGGGTAACAAACAGTGAGCCTTTCTGATTTAAAATCCCCAAATCGACACCGGTAACTGGTCCGGATGCATTGCCAAAGCTAACCATCAACCCGTGGCGTTTCAGGCAATCCAGTGAATCCAGCCAGGTCGATTTACCAACAGAATCATAAACTACGTCGACTTTTTCACCGTTGGTGATTTCATAAACTCGTTCGACAATATTTTCACGGTTATAGTTAATGACCTGCCATGCACCGGCATCTTTAGCGCGTTGTGCTTTCTCATCAGAGCCAACCGTTCCGATCAGTTTTGCACCCAAAGCTTTTGCCCATTGGCAAGCAATCAATCCAACGCCACCGGCGGCGGCATGGAACAAAAAGGGTTCGCCTGACTGGATTTTGTAGGTACGGCGCAGAAGATAGTAGACTGTTAGCCCTTTTAGAAAAGAAGCCGCCGCTTGTTCAAAAGAGATGGTATCCGGCAGAACAGCGACTTTGTTTTCTGGGACATTATGCACTTCACTGTAAGCGCCTAAAGTTGATTGCGCATAAACTACACGGTCACCCACTTTTATGGTAGTGACAGCAGAACCCACTTTGGTGACTATGCCTGCGGCTTCAGTGCCCAAGCCGCTTGGTAATTGTGCTGGTGGGTATAGCCCGCTACGAATATAAGTGTCGATGTAATTGATTCCAATCGCTCTGTTTTCTATTTGCACTTCATCGTCAGCAGGAACTCTGGGGGTGAATTCACAATATTGCAGGACTTCGGGGGCACCGGTAGCGGAAAATGTGATCTGTTTTGCCATGACTCAGCCTCATAAATGTAGGGGAATGTTTGCATGTAGTAGTTGAACTGATTGTAAACGGGCTTGAATGTGTCAGAAATAATTACAAACTATATGTAATTACTCAAGGCACTTCATAGCGTATACTCATGTGCTGTTGCAGATTTATCAGTAGATTATTGCGGGATTCATGGCGGGGAAAAAATCAACTCACAACAAAATGGCTGAACCGAAAGATCGCCAAATGGAAGGGCTGAAACTTCCGCCACACTCTCTGGAAGCAGAGCAGTCCGTGTTAGGCGGTTTAATGTTAGATAACGAACGGTGGGATAATGTTTCCGAACGTGTTACTAGCAATGATTTTTTCAGCCGTCCACATCGGCGCATTTTTGCTGAAATGCAGCGGTTGCTGGAGATGGGCAACCCCATTGACCTGATTACATTATCGGAATCCCTTGAGCAGAGTGGGGAGCTGAATAATGTAGGGGGTTTTGCTTATCTGGCCGAATTATCCAAAAATACGCCAAGTGCGGCTAATATTAATGCTTATGCGGATATTGTTCGCGAACGTGCGGTTGTCCGCGAGATGATCGCCGTCGCAAATGAAATTGCAGATGCCGGTTATGATCCTCAAGGCAGGAGCAGTGAAGAATTATTGGATCTAGCCGAATCGCGGGTGTTCCAGATCGCTGAAAATCGTGCCAGTAAAGATGAAGGGCCGAAAGGAATAGAACAGATCCTTGAAGAGACCGTTGAGCGGATTGAGCAACTTTATCAACGCCCTCATGATGGTGTAACCGGTGTTTCAACCGGTTATCAGGATCTGGATAAGAAAACCGCAGGCTTACAAAAATCAGATTTGATCATTGTGGCTGCGCGTCCTTCTATGGGTAAAACCACTTTTGCCATGAACCTGTGTGAAAACGCAGCCATGATGCAGGATAAGCCGGTTCTGATCTTCAGTCTTGAGATGCCCGGCAACCAGATCATGATGCGTATGCTGGCATCCCTTTCACGGGTGGATCAAACCCGTATCCGTACCGGTCAACTTGATGATGAGGATTGGGCGCGGATCTCCAGTACGATGGGGATATTGCTGGAAAAACGCAATATGTATATTGACGATTCATCTGGCCTGACGCCTACCGAAGTCCGTTCCCGCGCTCGGCGTGTCTTCCGTGAAAATGGCGGATTAAGCCTGATCATGATCGACTACCTGCAATTAATGCGGGTTCCGGCCTTATCCGATAATCGTACTTTGGAAATTGCAGAGATTTCCCGTTCATTAAAAGCCTTGGCTAAAGAGCTTCAAGTGCCGGTGGTTGCGCTTTCTCAGCTCAACCGTAGCCTTGAACAACGGGCAGATAAGCGCCCGGTTAACTCTGACTTACGTGAATCCGGCTCAATTGAGCAGGATGCCGACCTCATTATGTTTATCTATCGTGACGAGGTTTACCATGAGAATAGCGACATGAAAGGTGTGGCTGAAATCATTCTTGGTAAGCAGCGTAACGGCCCAATCGGTACCGTTCGCCTAACGTTTAATGGTCAATGGTCGCGGTTTGATAACTATGCCGGGCCAAGTTATGACGACGAATAAGTATTAACCACCAAAGAATTAATAAATTTAAGGAATAGAATGAAAGCGGCAACCGCAGTTATTGACCGCCGCGCTCTGCGACATAACTTGCAACGGGTAAGGGAGATAGCCCCTAAAAGCAATCTGATTGCAGTTGTGAAAGCAAACGCTTATGGCCACGGTTTACTGGAGACAGCACATACGCTGGACGACGCCGATTGTTTCGGTGTAGCGCGAATTGGTGAAGCATTGACGTTGCGTCATGGTGGTATCGTCAAACCGATTCTGTTATTGGAAGGATGCTTTGATGCGGCTGACCTACCAGTACTGGTTGCTAACCATATTGAAACTGTGGTTCACAGCATTGAACAGTTGGAAGCACTGGAGCAGGCTAAGTTATCTCACCCGGTAAAAGTGTGGATGAAACTAGATAGCGGGATGCATCGTTTAGGTGTGCGGCCGGAAGATGCCGAAGAATTTTATCAACGGCTAAGTCGTTGCCAAAATGTACAGCAGCCCGTCAATATTGTCAGCCATTTTGGTAGGGCTGATGAACCAACGGTAGACACCACTTGCCAGCAGATAGCCTGTTTTCAGGCTTTCTGTGCTGACAAACCGGGAGAGAAATCTATTGATGCATCGGGAGGTATCCTATTATGGCCGGAAGTCCATCAAGATTGGGTGCGTCCTGGGCTGATGATGTATGGTGTATCACCATTATCTGATAAAACGGCAGCAGATTTTAACCTGATCCCAGCGATGACGTTAAAGTCGAGCTTAATTGCTGTTCGTAAGCATAAAGCTGGTGAGTCGGTTGGCTATGGTGGGACCTGGGTCAGTGAACGTGATACTTGTCTTGGGGTTGTGGCTATCGGTTATGGTGATGGTTACCCGCGCAGTGCGTCTTCGGGAACACCAATATATATTAATGGCCGTGAAGTGCCGATTGCTGGCCGTGTCTCGATGGATATGATCTCTGTTGATTTGGGGCCAGATGCGACAGATAAAGTGGGTGATGAAGTCGTGCTCTGGGGAGATGTGCTGCCAGTGGAACGGGTTGCTGAATGCACCGGTATCATTACTTATGAGCTGGTGACCAAACTCACTTCCAGAGTGGTAATGGAATACCTGGACGAATGATGTTGTAGGTTATATTGTTTATTAAATAACTAACTGATAAGGAGTAGAGCCTGATGTTCCAGAATGTTGATGCTTATGCTGGTGATCCGATTCTTTCGCTGGCTGAAGAATTTAAAAAAGATCCTCGTGCGGAAAAAATTAATCTGAGCATCGGGCTATATTACGATGAGCAGGGTGTGACTCCGCAATTGCAGGCGGTAGCTACCGCAGAAGAACAAATTAGAGCGTTGTCACAGACTGCTTCTCTTTATCTGCCCATGGAGGGATTGGAATCATATCGTCTTGCGGTTCAGGAACTGTTATTTGGTAAAGATCATCCGGTGTTGAAACAGCGGATGGTGGCAACGATTCAATCATTAGGCGGTTCTGGCGCTCTTAAAATTGGTGCTGACTTTTTGCATCGCTATTTCCCTGATTCAGAAGTGTGGTGCAGTGATCCAACTTGGGAAAACCACGCAGCTATTTTTGCGGGGGCGGGTATTAAGGTGAACTATTACCCTTATTTTGATACACAAACCAAAGGGATAAAATTCAATGAAATGCTGGAAACATTCAGGAAGTTGCCGGCAAAAAGCATTATTGTGATGCACCCTTGTTGCCATAACCCAACCGGATCGGATTTGACCTATGATCAATGGGATCAAGTTGTTCAGATTGTTAAAGAGAGAGAATTACTGCCATTCCTTGATATTGCTTATCAGGGGCTTGCGGATGGTATGGAAAAAGATGCTTATGCCATTCGTGCTATGGAGACAGCTGGTTTGCCTTGTCTGGTGAGCAACTCCTTCTCCAAGATATTTTCTATGTATGGTGAGCGCGTGGGTGGCTTGTCTGTCATTTGTGATGATGAACAGACCAAAGAACGGGTATTGGGGCAGTTGAAAGCGGGTGTGCGTCGCGTCTACTCTAGCCCACCGAGTTTTGGTGCACAGGTTGTGGCTAAGGTGCTGACTGATCCCACTTTAAAAGCACAATGGTTGACAGAAGTTGAACATATGCGCTTGCGTATTTTGGAAATGCGTATGGTGCTGGTGGATGTTTTGAAAACCGCATTACCGGAGAAAAACTTTGAGTATTTTCTGAAACAGCGCGGGATGTTCAGTTATACCGGTTTTAGCCAGAAACAGGTGGATCGCTTGCGCCAAGAATTTGCTGTTTATCTGGTTGGTAATGGTCGAGTCTGTATGGCGGGTGTTAACCATCGTAATGTTGCACGTATTGCTGAAACATTTGCGACGGTAAATAAATCATAAATTTTAATGTAAATGATTTGCTATCGATGATAATGATCGACAATTTTGTAAAATAGCAGTACATCCCTTCTTAGAAGCGCACCATAATATGGTGCGCTCGCTTTATGCTTCAATTAATTTATTTTTAATGTTTTTATTCTTATGTTTTTTCAGCTCGCAATTATTAGTGAAACTAGTAACTGATATCACTAATCTTAAATAGCGTTTACTATTACATAAATAATGATAATCATTATTACTTGAGATAAATCTGTTTTTGCTCTAATTTTCTGTTTGCATATACAGTGATTCTGTGTGCTTTTTATTTGATAAAAGAGGAGAATACGATGGGTGAGGGAGATAGAAAGGACCATGACCATAATATGCAGATGGTAAGTAGTAAAGGAGGGGACGGAGAGGCTCTAGCTAATCATGACACAATGACTGTGACATCAGATCGCAGTTCTGATCGAGGATGGGGAGGTGGCGGTGGAAACTCAGGAAATAATGAACGGATTGACCGTACAGGAAAAAATAAGGGGGTGAATTTATCCTTGTTTCCAGAGGCACAGGCATCAGCGGCTATCGGCGCTCAGCCGATGAACATTGCTCTAATTGATGGGCTGTGGGGATTTACATTATTCCAAAAGCAGATAGCTGGCACTGTGAGTTCAATATTAGCACGATTGGCAAGTGTTGCATTGGACGCTGCACCCTACGCAGGACGTTTTGCTGGTGTGGCAGTAGGAGCTATGTGGCCGAAGAGTTTAGACGTACCTGAAGATGCAAAGTTTAAGACAGAACGGCAGAGGATGATTATTCAGGCAATGCAAGCCAGTCAGGTTACAAAAATGCCAGTATCTAAGCTAGCTACAATGTCCAGTGTAGTCACTGATATTCAAGTACAGGATGTCATTGAGAAAGATAAGCAGACATTGGCAATTGTTAGAACACCGACTAAAGCTGTGAATGTGCCTGTAGTTAAAGCGGAAAAAACTAAACGACAGAATGTTTTTACCGCAAAAGTGGTTCCGGGTATGCCTCCAGTGCATATCAGAATAAGTGATCCTCCAAGAAGAAATATATTTAGTAGAAAAGAGGTGACACCTGTAGCTAATGTGCCAGTCACATCATATACACCCACGCCGGTTAAAAATACGGTAGATGCAATTGTCCATTTTCCGGTGGGTTCAAATGCCGAGCCAGTGTATGTTTCAGTGACGACAGTACTGAAACCGGAAGAAATGAAAAAACAGGCCGCAGAAGCGAAGCGGCAACAGGAAAAGTGGGAGAAAGAACATCCTGTTGAAGCGGCGGAACGGCGACTATATGAAGCAGAGCAGGTATTAAAACCACTTGATAAAATTTATCAGGAAAAGCTGAAGATATTAAATCAAGTAAAAAATACTCCGGAAGGAAAAGCGTTGGCAGATCCTGTAAAAAATCCACTTGTTTATACAAAGGATATTGAGATAGATGGGAAGAAACTTAAAGTAGAGATAAAAACGGATGACAAAAAAGGTTTGGATATTCTTTTAAAAGAAGGAGTAAAAGCATACATATCTGCTATGACGCTTTCAGATTTTAAGAAATTACAGGATATTAAAGATCCTAAAGAATCTCTAATACAAACGAGTGCAGCACTTTTAAAAGCAATATACTATGAACGTTTTGGTCGTCGGTTGCTAGACGCTTGGAAGAAAATAAATCCAGTGCAAAGGGAATTTAACATTGCAATGGAAAACCGTAAAAAAGCGGAACAAGCAAAAAGTGAGGCAGAAAAGAACCGGGATAAGGCCAGAAAGGAAGATAAAGACAGGAAAAG
Organism: Photorhabdus antumapuensis; assembly: GCF_020387775.1. Taxonomy (NCBI): domain Bacteria; kingdom Pseudomonadati; phylum Pseudomonadota; class Gammaproteobacteria; order Enterobacterales; family Morganellaceae; genus Photorhabdus; species Photorhabdus antumapuensis. The sequence goes on along the minus strand of NZ_JAHZMK010000009.1, from coordinate 54,074 downwards.
TAAAATAACTAAAGAGTATGGACATCGTTATCATGATGCTCCAGAAACGGAAGATATTAAAGGATTTAGTGATTTAAAGGAAACTCGTCCCAAAACACCACGGCAAGGAGGGGGAGGGCTAAGAAAGCGCTGGATCGGAGAAAAAGGCCGCAAGATTTATGAATGGGACTATCAAGAAGGGGAATTGGAAGGTTATAGAGCCAGTGATGGGCAGCACATCGGTTCTTTTGATCCCAATACGGGGAAACCATTAAAATCAGCTAATCCAAAACGAAACATAAAGAAATATTTGTGAGGTAGAAAAATGGGATTAAAGTTAAGACTTGAGTGGTTTGATAAAAAAACAGATTATCTTGTAGGGAAAGAAAACTCAAAGGATTTTGATGATGATGGTTCTATTATTGAAAAACTGGGTTTAGAGATTGATAAGACAATTAATCAAGGAGTTTTTGAGGTACGAGATGGATGGACTCAAGTTATTCAGCCTTATTTTGTTCATCATATTGACTTAAAAAAATATGATTATTTTGTTGGATTTGCTTACCGAGATAAATGGTAGTTATTTGTTCTGACTTAAACCTTACTAACGTAAGAGGTCCAAAAAATCAGATAGATACCAAGAGCTGAGTTCTATATTTCACAGAACTCAGTTCTTTTAGTTTATTTTAATTTCGCGAAAGGAGCAATTGGGGTATTAACAGATAATCATCAAGATAATAGAATGCTAGATAAATTAGGCTGTAACTATATCAATTCATTAATTAACTATAAATGAGAGGTTAATATATGCAGAGAACAATTCATCGTGTTAATATACAGATATAAATTACAGACTCGATAATCAAGCTTTGGTGAATTTAGCACTTTGCCAAAAATATTATCATCTGAGTGGGGTTCAGCTCTTGTTATTTATTGTGAAATAAATCAAATTTTCATGAAACGTGTTTCAAATGGTAAAAAACGATCCTGACTATTTCAAGGTATACCCAAACATTTGTTAGGCTTAGATAAGATTTTGCTTATTACTTTGTTTTATTAAATCTATTTCCAGAGTGAGAGGCTGATTCATTATCAATGTATTGGGATAAACTTTTTTCGTCAGGGTTTAACTTGATGGAGATCACATAAAACAGGGTTAAAACTTGGCAATCCATTCTTACGATCATTCTCCCAACTTTGTTGTAAAATAAAAAATCCTGCTTTACTGTTTTGTTTTTAACACATAAAACAAACGTGTGTTTAAGAACAAACAAGTGTCCAAAAATGACGAATCGGGAAAAACAAATATTGCAACTTCTGAGACGAGATCCGTTAATTCCACAGCAGGAAATTGCCGATATTTTAGGTATAAGTCGCTCGGGTGTTGCTGGTCATATTATGAATTTAATGAATAAAGGATATATAAAAGGGAAAGGTTATATTTTATCTGACCACAATTATGTAGTAGCGGTTGGCTCTATTAATATGGATGTTTGTGGTTATGCATCGAATAAACTCATTTATCAAGATTCTAATCCAGGAAAAATAAAATGCACCCCTGGTGGTGTAGGCAGAAATATTGCCCAAAATATCGCGTTATTAGGTAAAGAATGTCATCTTATTTCTGTTGTTGGTGATGATTTCTATGGTAGTACTTTACTGGATCAGGCCCGATGCGCGGGTGTTAATATCGACTACTGCTATAAGCTTTATGGTGAAAATACCTCGACATATGTCTCCTTATTAGATCAGGGCGGTGAGATGTTGGTTGCCATCAACGACATGCATATTTTGGAAAAACTGACGCCATCGTTGTTAGCGAGTCATTGTGATCTTATTCAGCACGCCGGCGTATTGGTTATTGATTGCAATTTATCTGAAGAAGCTTTGGTTTGGCTGTTGACTAATGCCGGAACAGTGCCGGTATTTGTGGATACAGTATCCGCATTTAAAGCCCCGAAGATTAAAAACTGGCTTTCCTATATCCACACCTTAAAACCTAATTATCTAGAGGCGGAAGCACTGAGTGGAATGAAAATCACCCAACCTACCGATGTTCCGGCAGTAGCGCGGTGGTTTCACGATCAAGGTGTGCAGCGGTTGGTGCTCAGCATGGGCGTAGAGGGGGTCTACTTTAGTGAAAGTGATGGCGTGGCGGGGTGGTCACTTCCCATCAGTATCAAGATTGTCAATGTAACAGGTGCCGGTGACGCCATGATGGCCGGGCTGGTGAACTGCTGGCTGGAAGATATGACGCTGGCAGAGAGTGTCCGTTTTGCTCAAGGATGCTCTGCACTCACGCTCTCTTGTGAATTTACCAATAATCCAAATCTGTCAGATGGCAGTGTCCAAAAACTGTTGGAATTACGATCATGAAAAATCATGCTATTAGCAATAAATATTTGGATATTTCCCCAGAAGTTACAGAGGCTTTAGTGAATAACCGACCAGTTGTAGCGTTGGAATCGACCATTATTGCTCATGGAATGCCTTATCCACAAAATGTAAAGACTGCGCTACAAGTTGAGCAAAAGATCAGGGAAAATGGTGCTATTCCTGCAACAATTGCTGTTATCAATGGAATTATGAAAGCAGGTCTGTCGTATGAAGAAATAGAGTTTTTGGGCAGAGAAGGTGACAAGATAACTAAAGTCAGTCGTCGTGATTTACCCTTTGTTATCGCGGTTGGAAAAAATGGGGCGACGACGGTTGCTTCTACCATGATTATTGCTGCAATGGCCGGAATTAGAATTTTTGCTACCGGCGGTATTGGTGGTGTGCACCGTGGAGCGGAACAGACTTTTGATATTTCAGCCGATTTGCAGGAATTAGCGAAAACCAGTGTCGCGGTAGTCTGTGCTGGTGCTAAATCCATTCTGGATCTTGGCCTGACGACAGAATATCTTGAAACTCACGGTGTACCATTAATTGGTTATCAGACTCACGCTTTGCCGGCGTTTTTCTGTCGTACCAGTCCATTTCCCGTCAATATTCGTCTGGATTCCCCAGAACAGATAGCTCAGGCGATGGCAGTAAAATGGGATACTGGATTACAGGGCGGTTTGGTGATTGCCAATCCTATCCCTGAGCCATACGCCATGCCGGAAGCGGAGATCAACGTTGCTATCGAACGGGCAGTACGAGAATCCATAGAACAGAGAGTAAATGGAAAAGCGTGTACACCGTTTTTGTTATCCAGAGTGGCTGAGTTAACCGGAGGGGATAGCCTGTCTGCCAATATTCAGTTGGTACTTAATAACGCTGAACTGGCAGCGAAAATTGCTTGTCATTATTGGGAAAGCCGTGGGTAAAGCAACTCGTTATGCTTTGAGCCTTATCCTCAAGTTGGTTAATAGATGGGTTCTGCCTCAAAGGATTGAAAGGTCGTTGTCAGAAATAAAAGGGGCTTAAATTGCCCCTTGTTTGCGAATTATGCTTTTTTCTTCAATATGGGCTTTAGGAAACGTGCAGTATGTGATTTCTCACATTCGGTGATTTCCTCTGGTGTACCAGAAATCAGAATTTCACCGCCGCCGCTACCTCCTTCGGGGCCAAGATCCACGATCCAGTCAGCAGTTTTAATCACATCAAGGTTATGCTCAATAACCACAATGGTATTTCCTTGATCGCGTAATTGATGCAGAACGGCTAATAGTTGCTGAATATCAGCAAAATGCAAACCTGTTGTTGGCTCATCAAGAATATATAACGTCTGTCCAGTTCCGCGTTTGGATAGTTCACGCGCCAGTTTTACTCGCTGTGCTTCACCGCCTGATAACGTTGTTGCTGATTGACCCAGACGGATGTACGAAAGGCCAACATCCATTAGGGTTTGCAGTTTACGGGCCAGAGCAGGAACTGCATCAAAGAACTCACGCGCTTCTTCGATCGTCATATTCAATACTTCATTGATATTCTTGCCCTTATATTTTACTTCCAGTGTTTCACGGTTATAACGCTTACTTTTGCACTGATCACAAGGGACATAAATATCAGGCAGGAAATGCATTTCTACCTTAATAACACCATCACCTTGGCAAGCTTCACAGCGCCCACCTTTAACGTTAAAACTGAATCGTCCAGGTGTATAACCACGGGTGCGTGATTCAGGTACGCCAGCGAACAATTCACGGACGGGTGTGAATACGCCGGTATAAGTTGCCGGGTTAGAGCGGGGAGTTCGGCCAATCGGGCTCTGGTCAATATCAATCACTTTATCGAAGTGCTCTAACCCTTGAATATCGATATAAGGCGCAGGGGTGATATTGGTCGCGCCATTTAACTGACGTTGGGCAATGGGGAACAGCGTATCATTGATTAGCGTCGATTTACCGGAACCAGAAACCCCGGTAATACAAGTAAATAACCCAACTGGCAGATTGAACGTCACATTTTTCAGGTTATTACCTTTCGCTCCAATCAGTTTCAGCACCTTTTTCGGATCAGCCGGGATACGCTTTGCTGGGATAGCAATTTCCCGTTTACCACTCAGGAATTGGCCGGTCAGTGACTCTTTGCTCACCATGATATCTTTAACTGTACCTTCCGCGACGATTTCACCGCCATGCACACCTGCACCGGGGCCGATATCAATGATATGGTCAGCCGCCCGGATGGCATCTTCATCATGCTCAACTACAATCACGGTATTTCCCAGATTGCGCAAGTGGATTAGCGTTTCCAGCAGGCGTTCATTATCCCGCTGATGCAACCCGATAGAAGGTTCATCAAGTACATACATCACTCCCACTAAACCTGCACCAATCTGGCTGGCAAGGCGGATACGTTGGGCTTCGCCACCGGACAAAGTTTCGGCAGAACGGGAGAGAGTGAGATAATTCAGACCAACATTAACCAAGAATTTCAGACGGTCGCGGATCTCTTTCAGTACTTTTTCAGCAATTTGCGCGCGTTGACCGCTGAGTTTAATGTTTTGGAAAAAATCCATTGCATGGCCGATACTAAAATCTGAGATCTCCGGCAGAGTGGTATTCTCAATAAATACGTAACGGGCTTCTTTACGTAAGCGGGTTCCGTGGCAGGAAATACACGAACGATTACTGATATATTTTGCCAGTTCCTCTCGAACGGCAGTGGATTCCGTCTCTTTATAACGGCGTTCCATATTATGCAGTACACCTTCGAACGGATGGTGGCGTACTGTGGTATCGCCGCGGTCATTGGTGTATTTAAATTCGATGGATTGTTTACCGGAACCGTACAACACCACTTTCTGAATATCGGCGCTGAGGGAATTGAAGGGTACTTCGATATCGAATTTATAATGTTCTGCCAATGAACATAGCATCTGGAAATAGTAGAAATTGCGGCGATCCCAGCCACGAATTGCCCCACCGGCCAGGGAGATATCACCATTCTGAATGACTCTATCAGGATCAAAAAATTGCTGAATGCCTAAACCATCACAAGTTGGGCAAGCCCCGGCTGGATTGTTGAAAGAGAACAGGCGAGGTTCCAATTCACTCATGCTATAGCCACATGCAGGACACGCAAAGTTAGCAGAGAAAATCAGCTCTTCGGCTGTATTATCATCGATATTGGCGACAATAGCGGTACCGCCTGAAAGTTCCAGTGCTGTTTCAAAAGATTCCGCCAGGCGTTGTGCCAGATCGGCACGAACTTTAAAGCGATCAATGACCACTTCAATGGTGTGTTTTTTCTGTAATTCTAGCCTTGGCGGATCGGATAGATCACAGACTTCACCATCAATACGGGCGCGGATATAACCTTGTGCTGCCAGATTATCCAACAATTTAGTGTGTTCACCTTTTCGCTCTTTGACGACTGGTGCCAGCAACATCAGGCGATGACCTTCTGGCAGAGTTAGCACATTATCTACCATCTGGCTAACAGTCTGTGCCGTCAATGGAATATCGTGATCTGGGCAACATGGTTCACCTACGCGGGCAAACAGCAAACGCAGATAATCATGAATTTCAGTAATTGTCCCCACGGTTGAACGTGGGTTATGGGAAGTAGATTTTTGCTCAATGGAAATGGCCGGGGATAATCCTTCAATATGGTCAACATCGGGTTTCTCCATCAGTGACAGAAACTGGCGCGCATAAGCTGAAAGTGATTCCACATAACGACGTTGCCCTTCTGCGTAAAGCGTATCGAATGCCAGAGAAGACTTACCTGATCCGGACAAGCCGGTGATAACGATCAGCTTGTCTCGGGGAATTATCAGATTGATATTTTTGAGATTGTGGGTACGTGCGCCCCGAACTTCGATGTTATCCATGAACCATTTCCCGGATTATTCATACGTGCATAACTAATAATAAGTGAGTTATTATTACACAGAGTTGACTGATTAGATATACAGTATTTAAGTGAAATAATGTAATAAGTACAGTATGAAGTACGGTGAGCTTCGCAAAGTCTGCTTTAAAGCGGCTGCGTTTCATTTTTAGCGTCGCATGTTAAACTGCGTTGTTTGATAATTGTAGAAATTCATTTCATCAGGAGTATTCCCAATGGCCAGCAGAGGCATAAACAAAGTTATTTTAATCGGTAACCTGGGGCAAGACCCGGAAGTCCGCTATATGCCAAACGGCGGTGCAGTGACTAACATTACTCTGGCGACTTCTGAAAGCTGGCGCGATAAACAAACCGGTGAGATGAAAGAGAAGACTGAATGGCACCGGGTTGTTTTGTTTGGCAAACTGGCGGAAGTCGCGGGTGAATACCTGCGTAAGGGTTCGCAGGTTTATATTGAAGGTGCTCTGCAAACCCGTAAATGGCAGGATCAGAACGGTCAGGAGCGTTACACCACGGAAGTGGTGGTAAACATGGGTGGTACCATGCAAATGTTGGGTGGTCGTGCTGGTGGTAGTTCTCAGGATACCCAACCGCAAGGTGGCGGTTGGGGACAGCCTCAGCAGCCACAACCACAGCAACAATCTCAGCAGTTCAGCGGTGGTGGAGCTCCTGCTCGTCCAGCTCAATCCTCTGTTCCACAAAGCAATGAACCACCAATGGATTTTGACGATGACATTCCGTTTTGATTTTGATTTTTTTCTTTTTAAAACAAGTTGTTGTCATATTTCCGTGTGATAACCATAGGCTGTTGGAATGCCTATTGCAAGCCTGACTAATCCTTACTCAGTAATGGGTTTGAACCTCGAAAGAGGGAGGGGAGTGTAGCATGTCAGGAAAAGGCTGGTTGCGGGGAAATAACCTACTTTGCGCCAGTCATTGCAAGCCTTGTATGGTTAAGCTTGATGGTTAAATCGTGTTTTATAGTGGGTTGGGGGATATCTTTGACTAATGGTTATTTAGGAGTCATACCAGTATTTATAGCGATTATTGTTAGAAGGTTGCTATATCCAACAATATTGGCACCTGCTCGGTGAGAGTGGTAATTGAACGTAAATGAAACCTAAGTGGGAAGTATCTTGCTTACAAAGAAACGCGGGATTACTAAGTTGGTTAGATTATTAACCAATAGGGTAACGGAGACTCTATAGTACCTAATGTAGCTCTGTAATAGAGTGGCAATTGGCTAATCAATCTAAAAGATATACATAAGTCGATAAGTAATTATTGGTGAAATGATATTCGTAAGGGGGAAGGGAGTCAGTTGGATAAATACTAACAGGTGCGAGGTTCGATACCCAACAGTTTACCTAAGAGTGAAAGTGTAAAGAAATTAAATTAATGCCCTTATTTATAAGGGCTTTTTTATTGCGTAGCAATGGCGTATAGGTGGAAGGTGACTAAAACATGGGAGCAACGCTAGATAGACGTGTTACTAGGTTCGGAATGTGCAAGTATGAACTGCACCCCAAATGTTGGACACCAATCTATACATAGGGGAGCAGTTTTTACGGGATATTTTAAGTTAGCTATTGTCCGTTATTATTGGGTTGGATATGGAGTAGAGAAAACTACAGCTAGAGAATCTTAATATCCCTGTTTCCACAACCATCGGTTTATGGATTAAGATTTTCCAAACGAAAGGGGATGAAGCTCTGTATGTGGCAAATTGTGGACATCAATCTAAAATGCCATTATCTAAACAACTTCAATTTCAGAAACCCGTCGATGAGCCCTTGCCAGAAGAAATGAAAAAGAAACTCCGTTATTTATGTACATCTCTTTGGTCTTTGGCCTCTTAAAGTCAGAATTATTTAGCTTAAGGAAATTTGAGAATATTGACCATCTAACGGTGGAATTGGAAGAATACATTCACTATCGGATTAGAGAAAATAAAAAGGTCTGAGTCCCATTGAGTACAGAACTCAGACTGTAATAGCCGCTTAATTAAACTGCCCAAGTTTATGGAGTCAGTTCGAAAATGGAGAGCTTATATGTATTATGAAATATCGATCAAGCCAAGATCATTGCTTAATGTCGTACCACTGATATCGTAGCTGGCAAGCACTTGGCTTCCTTTTTTGTATAAAAAAGCTTTACGGGCTTCATTATCATTTCCCCATACTACAAATACATGCATAAAAACTATTGAGCCATCAGGAACTCCAAGATCGCCAGGGTCAACAGTATCTGTTAATCCAAGAGTAATATCATTACTTTGCTTACTTAAATGCTTTTCACCATCGCCATCCATATAACTAAATTGGATTCTAGCAACAAATCCACCTGAATTTTTAAGACTCATCTTTCCAATTTCTTGCAATGTCATCACAGTCTCCTTCTGAGAAAAAATTAATAACATTCAGCTATTCAACTACATAAGTCGTCTAAGATGTGTTAAATAATAAAATAAATCTTAACAGGTGAGATAAATAACACATTAAAACCACTATAACAAATAATTATTATAGGTATTCTATGAAAAAATAAAAGCTATCTTGATAAGCACCAAGAATAAATGATTTCCTTTCGTTAGATATTTAGAATGGTTACTATTTCTATTTTCAATCCAATGAGATATTTATTTTCATATAATAACACCTTTATTGTTTTAATTGGTAATAATTTCAATTTATAATATTTTTCGGTTTACCATAGTAATTAAGACATAATTACACTGTGAGTAATTAATTTCGTGTTTCTTTAATAACTCATTAGATATTTTGCCATCTTGATTTTTTCTCAGTCGATTATCTAATTGATTTATGACAATAATTTACTCTTAGGTAAATACTTAATTAAAGTCTGTGCATGCGTATAATAAATACAAATGACTTTATCTTATACTATAAGATAATTTTTTGATTTAAAAATAATTTATTGGGTGTTTTGTACCCCAATGTCTTACATAGGAGATTATTAAGTTTATTTATGACGAATTTCATTTCCTATTTTTGTTACCGATGAAAAGTCTGTTTCCTAATATCATCTGCCCTTTTTAGCTGTTCAAGTAACTCTTCATAAAGTTGTTGCAGGCTTTGGCATGCAATACCAGTTAATCCGTTGTTACATCGTTAAACGCGACAGGCAATTCTTGTTGCAAGGCAGTCAAATACTGAGGAAAAACGATACCCTATTCCATGATCAACCCTCTAAATGGATGTTCCAGCAAAACGAATATAGCTATTTAATTTTGGCGCAATTGACGCTGTTGTGGAGCGTCCATCATATCACTGCATAGACGTGTTTTAGTAGCCTTGTCTCATTGCAAGATGTCTAACAGGTCGATGACTATTCACTTCTAAATTTGAATATTCCGATAAAGTTACTCTTAAATAGTTGTATTAACATGTATCATGGTCTTTTTGAATGTGGTTAATTGGGCTTTTGATTTCCGCATTCTTTCTTGATCTGCTTTTTACTGAAACAGGGTTATATCAATCATTTAAACTGAATGTTGAAATTAGAGTTGAGCACTTGAAGCTTAACGGTTAAAAGGGAACTGACAACGTGTTACACTTTCAGTTCAAAGTCGGTTTGAATGGTTAATGTGGCTCGTTTGGGTTTAGTAGACTCCCTCTTTTCGTCGTCCACCATAGTAATCTATAACAATTGAATAGCCATCATTGAGCGAACTAAAGATGTTTGAAATTCATCCAATCAATTGTTATCTCTACTATTCCCATATGAGGTTAATCGTTGGAGAATCAGCTTCTGATAGTAAATCGGGGGCAGTTTTTCACCTAAGAGCCAGCTCTGAAGTGTTCTATGTGGGACACCGAAAAGCACATCACACATCATTTTTTGTGTAAGCTCCAGTTTTTCTTGGTGTTCTTTGAGCTCTTTACTGAAATTCGGCTTTAAAGTCATAGTATCTTTTTTCAAATTAATAATTGACCAATGCGCACTGGGTGCGTATTATTGAATTTAATATATGATACCTGAAGTAGGTCACGCATACCATGTCAACAGCTGTCGAAGAATACACTATTCACTATACTGATGCGAATAACTGCATAGAAAAATTGCAGGATAAATACCGAGAAAAACTTCTTGTGAACCAAGACTTAAATAGGAAAATGGTCAGCTTTCAAGCTAATAAGAGTGAGCCTATTTTCCGTTGGTTTTATTATAGAGAAGGTTTTTCAAAGCAATTAATAGAATATATTTTAGATAGTCTAGGTGCTCGAACGGGGCAAACATTGTTAGACCCATTTGCTGGTACTGGTGCAGCTCCTTTTGTTGCAGAAACGTATAAGCAGATGAATGGAGTAGCGGTGGAATTGATGCCTGTTGGTGCTTTTTTTATTCAATGCAGGAATGCATTTGCACAATTGTCTTCGGAAGATATTATCGATTATGCAAAAAGAGCATTAAATAGCCGTAAAGAATGGTTGTCAATTAAACCGGAATGGACCTTTGGTCATCTTAGAATTACTAAAGATGCATTTTCTCAAGAATCGGAACTCGAATTATGTAAGTATAAAAGTTGGTCGTCCCAGCAGATTGATGAAAATTTTCGTTTATTTCTGGATTTTGTAGCGTTTTCTATTCTTGAAAAATTCAGTTTTACTCGCAAAGATGGACAATATTTACGTTGGGATTATCGCTCTCCGAGATTTTTCAATAAAGAGAAAAAAACTAATTTCAACAAAGGAACGATTTATTCTTTTTTTGAAGCCCTGAGTGATAAATTGAAAAACATTATTGATGATCTCAACCACGCTGAAGACTTATTTGAAGAAAGTTGCAGATTGGAAAATAACCAAATTAAAATTTTTCAAGGGTCTGTATTAGAGAAGATAGATGAACTTGCAGATGAATCTGTAGATATCGTAATAACATCGCCGCCATACTGTAACCGTTATGATTACACAAGAACTTATGCTCTTGAGCTCGCTTATCTTGGGATAGGTGAAGATGAGCTACGAGAGCTTCGTCAAACACTGCTGACTTGTACTGTAGAAAATAAGCCGAAGCAATTTGAATGGATTGAAAGTTCACTTAAAAATACAGTTGATACTGCTTTTTCTAAGCAAGAGTGTTTACAAAAAATTATCGCATTTTTGGAGGATGAAGCTAAGAGGGGAGCCCTAAATAATAAAGGCATAAAAACGATGGTCGAAGGGTACTTCTATGACTCTGCTATTCACTTAGCTCAAGTGGCTAGAAAAATGAAAAAAGGGGCTAAATATGTCATGGTTAATGATAATGTACGTTACAATGGCTTGGAAGTACCGGTTGATCTGCTTCTAAGTGAGATCGCTTCAGAATTTGGATTAAAAACAGATGTAATATGGGTGCTTCCTAAAGGAAAAGGCAACAGCTCGCAACAAATGAAAAAACATGGGAGAAGCGAGCTGAGGAAGTGTATTTACATTTGGGAGAAAGAGTAATCGTAATAGCTGATGCTATCCGACTATGAAATTATGATATCAATAACTTCATTAAATTGGTCAATATAGTTTATGTTAGCTGCACCGGAAAGCCAGCCCGACTGCAATAGACTAAATATTTCAGTCGACATGGCTGTTTCTATTGCTGCTCCGAGAAAAACGAATTTAGGCATATTGATACCCTGACTTTCGAAGGAGACAGCTATTCTTTCCAGTGCAGTTTTTGCTGTTTTCCAGTGTTCGTCGGCTCCGGCTGGATCTATTCCGCCTTTTAGCTCTCCGCAACATAAATAATCTTCAGGGTTTTCGAGGTTACCAGTTGCAGCAGATGTGCCTTTAACCACTATTATGTCTACAGATTTACCAATAAATTGTGGTTTTTTATCGAAAATTACTCTTCTATCATTCCAGTAAATAGTAACTGTCTTGTTGGAGGTATTAAATAACCTACTTGGTCTGATGCCTATCTGTCCTAATCTAGTAACGATTGCTTCTGTAAGTTTTTCTTGGGCAGACTGACCGACAATATTACGCATTGTACCACCTAACGAGTCGCCTGAAGTCAAGAAATACTTTCCTACTAGTGAGTTTACATATTCCAGATCTTGTAATTTTTCAAACTCGATAAGATTAGTGATAATTTCATCTTGAGCTTCTCTAGTTAAGTGGGATAGGCTTTTTTTCGATAACATACAAGACGCAATGACAACATCAGTGATTATTTTGTCTCGACGTATATCTTCGATAGATTTAATTTGGCTTGCTGCTTTTATGAAATAATTTGCGTTTGAAAAAAAAGCCTTTGTTCTATTGACTTTTTCGTTAGCCTGCCAAGAAAAACCATTTACAGTAGCTTCTTTTGTTGTGACTAGATCACTAGCCTTTGTAACTGTTCTCATTTTAATCTAAACCATTTTTTGTTGGACTTATGAAGTTAGTTATACCTGAGATCTGGTATAAGATTTTTATGAATCATAACTTAATGGTTTTAATGAATATTTACAACAAGGTTGCTTGGGCTGATTAAGAACTTTGTATGTTTATAGTAGTTAACTATCCAAACAGTTAAAATCAATCGTTCCGTGTTACAGCTTAGCGCAATAGCACGGTGAGCCTAAGCTAGGGGGAGACCTTGTAAATAATTCTGTGGTGCGACACAAGGCTGCTCCTGTGATTGTTTCAGCTAATAAGTTGTATTTTAAGAGCGGTGAAACCTGCTGTTTCACCAGCCGTTCTCCACCCGGTTGTGCGTTGAAAGTAATTTCAGGGTGCAGAGCATCGGGAACAACGTAGCTGCGGGTGGTGAAGGAGCAAGGGATAAGGGGATGGTCAGCAAAAGTGAAGTAATGTTTATGTGACCAAAGCGGCTGTCAGCTTTCAGCCAAAAGGCACGAAGGAATCCTCCCACACATAGTCGAATTACAATTCGACCCTATCACAAACGGAATTAGCTAAAGAATTATGATCACTAAGGTGTGCTCTAGGCTGTGTCCTTCAATTAAATAATGACCTTAAGAAATAAACGGATACAACCTAATTTCACCATAGCTATATAGTTTCTTGCTGTCTTTTCATAACGGGTGGCGATGCGACGATGCTCTTTGAGTCGACCAAAACATCTTTCCACAACATTTCTTCTTCGATACGTTTCATGGTCGAATTTAACCCGTCCATCTGACCGGGCTTTTTCGTTTGATTTATAGGGAATTATCACTTTTATTCCCTGACTTTTTAACCAATTACGTAATGCATGACTGGAGTAACCTTTATCAGCAATCACTGCTTTTGAACGACGTTTCATAAAACCGTTTTTACGCTGAATACCAAGACTATCCAACAGACGTACTGCATATTGACTTTCGTGACATTGACCTGCACTGAGTACCACATTCAGTGGGTGTCCTTTTCCATCGATAGCCAGATGGATTTTGGAACCCTAACCACCCTGAGAGCGACCCAGGCCATGGTCTCCGGTGATATCGGGATGTTTTTTTGGGGGCCAGCCGCACAATGTGCCGCACGAATGTTACTGCCATCCAGTGATATGGCTGACCAATCAACTCAATCTTGCTCATCCAGTATTGATAATAACTTATTGAAAAGGAGATTAATTATTCCTGATTTTGACCACCGATTAAAGCGGTTATAGACGGTCTTCCAGGAACCATAACGTTCGGGCAAATCTCGCCAAGGGGCACCGGAACATAGCACCCAAAACATGCCGTTGGTAACCCGGCGGTGTTCAACATAAGGATGTCCCGCCCGTTGAGAATGTCCAGGGGGTAATAAGGGGAGCAGTAACTCCCATGCTTCATCAGGAAGGTCGTAACGAGCCATAACATGTTTTGTCCGAAAGGTCAGAGCCAGATGATTATCCTATCTCAATCTATTGCGGGACACAGCCTAGTTTTATAGTCTCGATTTTGAGTACATTGGAATGAATGCCTTACTCTCGTACGTTATCTGATCAAATGCGGAGTCGAACTGATTCAGGGTGTGTTTAACAATAGAGCTCAATGTCAATTAATATTTATAACTATCTGTTTTTATTATGGTATTTTTGTCTGGATTCGAATGTAATTCATTGATTATCAGAACAAGTTCCCTTCAATACGTTGGCATGATACGCGATATGCTCGCCGATAAAACTGGCGACAAAATAGTAGCTATGATCATAACCAGCGCGCAAGTTCAGTGTGTAGGGATGTCCAGTATTTTCGCATACATCTTTTAGCAGCTCAGGACGTAGTTGTTCTTCAAGAAACGGATCATCAGTACCGATATCAATTAACATATGCAATGGCTCGGTGCTATTAGCCAGCAGCTCGACTGTATCATAGGCTTTCCATGTGTCACGGACCTCTCCCAGATAAGCGCGAAAAGCTTTTTTTCCCCAAGGAACCTGAGAGGGAGCAATAATCGGTGAAAAGGCCGATACACTGCGGTAACGATCCGGATTACGCAGCGCGATTGTCAGTGCGCCGTGGCCGCCCATAGAGTGACCACTAATGGCCCGAGCGGCTGTTACTGGGAAGTGTGCTTCGATCAGTTCTGGTAGCTCTGACACCATATAATCATACATGCGATAGTGCGGCACCCAGGGCTCCTGTGTTGCGTTGAGGTAAAAACTGGCTCCCTGGCCCAAATCATAAGCGTCATCATCCGCAACTTTCTCACCACGTGGACTGGTATCTGGGGCGACAAGGACAATACCCTGTTCGGCAGCGTAACGTTGAGCACCTGCTTTCATAATGAAATTCTGCTCATTGCATGTTAGTCCTGAGAGCCAGTACAGCACCGGTAATTTCTGATGTTCAGCCTGAGGGGGAAGATAGACAGCAAAATTCATGGCGCAGCCAAGCACGGTCGAGTCGTGCTGATAAACATCTTGCCATCCCCCAAAACAAGCGTGGCGTTCAATCCTCTCCATTCTTTTTCCTCTCTGTAAAACGTATAGGTTCACTCATTTCACGGTGAATCCGAACAGCGTTTTCGGTTTTGTTAAAACCGCCTGTCACAGCACGGCTTTTAACTCCCGTAAAACCGCTTAGTAATGGATGACTGTGCGAATGGATTTTCCCTCATGCATCAGTTCGAATGCTTCATTGATGCACTCAAGCGGCAAAGTGTGAGTGACAAAAGGTTTTAACTCAATTTCACCTTGCATTGCCTCTTCCACCATTTTGGGCAACTGACTGCGGCCTTTGACACCGCCAAAAGCAGTGCCTCGCCACGAACGACCAGTGACCAGTTGGAATGGTCGGGTTGAGATTTCCTGACCAGCACCAGCCACACCAATAATCACTGATTGCCCCCAGCCACGGTGCGCACTTTCGAGCGCGGCACGCATAACATTGACATTACCAATACACTCGAAGGTGTGATCCGCTCCCCATTCCGTCATCTCGATAATAACTTGCTGGATAGGTTTGTCGTAATCATTTGGGTTCAGGCAGTCGGTTGCACCGAACTGTCTTGCCAGCTCAAATTTTGCCGGATTTGTATCGATGGCAATGATCCTGCCAGCTTTTGCCTGACGAGCTCCTTGGATCACGGCAAGGCCAATTCCGCCGAGCCCAAAAACGGCAACGGAGTCATCAGGCTGCACTTTAGCGGTATTGTGCACGGCTCCAATGCCGGTAGTGACACCACAGCCCAGTAGGCACACTTCTTCATGATTTGCTTCCGGGTTGATTTTTGCCAGTGATACTTCGGCTACGATTGTGTATTCGCTGAATGTGGAGCACCCCATATAATGATAAATAGGCTGTCCTTTATAGGAAAAACGGGTTGTGCCATCCGGCATTACCCCTTTCCCCTGAGTTGCCCGCACAGCCACACACAAGTTGGTTTTTCCTGATTTGCAGAACAGGCACTCTCCGCATTCTGCGGTATAAAGAGGGATAACATGGTCACCGGGTTTGACGCTGGTGACGCCTTCGCCAACCTCAACGACTACGCCTGCGCCTTCATGCCCGAGTATGACAGGAAAAACGCCCTCTGGATCATCTCCTGACAGAGTGAAGGCATCCGTATGACACACGCCGGTATGACTGATTTTGACCAACACTTCACCGGCTTGGGGCGGGGCTACATCGATTTCAACAATTTCAAGGGGGCGGCCCGGTCCGAATGCAACAGCAGCTCTTGATTTCATAAGCTCTCCTTCTGAATAGACAGTGCTACGCGTTTGCGAATACAGATTAATAAAGTCAATCGAGTTGTCAGCGAAGATATCTTTGTAATAATTTGTTAAGAAAATGACTTCGCATCTGTAGGAATGATACAAAAATTTTAACATTAATACGTGTTTTTAAGATAACTTATCAGAAATAATTGGGAAAACTATGATTTGTCATGGTTATAGATGTCCTTTCAGGAAAAGGCTGGTTGCGGGAAAATAAACTATTTTGCGCCAACCATTGCAAATCCCATAATATCCAACCTAGTTCTACTGGTTGGTAAAGTATCGGTTAGATAATAAAGCTATTGGGAGTTATTCGCTAATAAGCCAGAAGTGTCTACTGGAATAAGAGGGAGTCCAATGCTTCCTCAGGGTTAAATTTCTAGTTTTATCAGGTGTGCTGTAATTGAAGGGATAAGATGTGAAATGCAATTAATTTATAAAAAAGGCCCTCATAAATGAAATGGAGGGCCTATATGTATTACGAAACATCGATCAAGCCGAGATCATTGCTTAATGTCGTGCCACTGATAACATAACTCGCAGTCGATTGACTTCCTTTTTTGTATAAAAAAGTTTGACGAGCTTCATTATCATTTCCCCATACTACAGACACATGCATAAAAATCATTGCTCCGTCAGGAACACCAAGATCACCTGGATCAGCAGTTTTTGTTGCTCCAAGATTAATATCATTACCTTTATTACTTAAATGCTTTTCACCGTCGCCATCCATATAACTAAATTGGATTCTAGCAATAAATCCACCTGAGTTTTTAAGACTCATCTTTCCAACTTCTTGTAATGTCATAATAGTCTCCTTTTGGGATTTTGAGAAAGATACTAATAACATTCAGTTATTCAACTAGATAAATGGTTTAAGATGTGTTAGAGAAAAAATAAATCTTAATAAATGAAAATAAGTAGCACATTAAAACCACCAGGGAAAATAATTATAATGTGTATTTTGAGAAAAATACACATTATCTTGATAGCCATAGGAATATGTGATTTTTTCGTTAGATATTTAATATAGTTATCTTTTTTCTTTATAATGCCAATCTAATTAGATATTTGTTTTGATTAGTAATAATTTCAATTTATAATGTTTCGTAACTTCGTATAGTAGTTGAAATATAATTACGCTGTGGGTAAATAAATTTGTATTCATTTAAATAATTTATTGGAGGAGAGGATAAGTTAATAATTGATTGTGAAAATTTTGAGTTTAGTAAAAATATCATTATAAATAAAATATCCTTGCTAGAATGTGATTGGATAACAGTTATTATATCTGTTATTTCTGAAAGAGAAAAATTACATGGGTTTTTATGGCGTATTAATGTAACCATAACTTTGTTCCTCCTATGAATCTAAAGAAATATATTTCTGGTGAATCAATTAAAACGGAAATAAGAAAAGTGTTAAAAGGAAATGAAAGTCAAATTCCTATATTTATCGAGATATTCTAACAATCCAAAATTATTAAAATATCTGGATGCTGGTGAGTTAGTTGAATTTTGAGATACTGGTATTTTACCTATTTTGTATTTTCTTTTCCTGTCTGAATTGACTGTTCAATATTCAGCAGTAACTGAGTATTGAACTCATCCACTTTTGCGAGCATGATCGCAGTTCATTCACTACTTTAGCTAATAGTCATGACCTCACCTATAACATTACAAGCAGCGATATCAAAACTCACCGTCTGGCGTAAAGGCGATCAACGCGCACCACATAAGCCACTACTGCTGTTGTATGTGTTGTCTGAGTACAAAAAAGGGCATGGTCAACTGTTTAATTACGGTGATGAAATCCACCAACCACTATTACAATTACTCACTGATTTCGGTCCCAGTCGCAAAGAACACTATCCTGCAATGCCTTTCTGGCGTTTACGGAGAGATGGCTTTTGGGAACTGAAAAATGCAGAACACTGCACTCCGCGCTTGGGAAGTAAGGAACCGCCAAAACGAGAGCTGATTGAGCATCAGGTTGCCGGAGGTTTTGATTCAGCCAGTTTCCAGTTACTGCGCCGTCGGCCTGCACTTGTTGATAAACTGGCACAACAGATCTTTAATGAACATTTCCCGGAAAGCGTTCAGGTAAGTCTGGCTGAGCGACTCGGTTTTGATATTAATAAGAAGTTAAATAGCCGTGATCCACGTTTTCGTGATGTGGTTTTACGTGCTTATCACTACCGCTGCGCTGTTTGTGGTTATGATTTACGTCTGGATGGCTCACTGGTCGGTCTGGAAGCCGCCCACATCAAATGGAAACAGTTCGGCGGTCCCTGCCTTGTGGAGAATGGTCTGGCGCTTTGCACACTTCATCATTCCGCTTTTGACAGAGGTGCAATTGGCATAGACGAGAATCTGAAGATTAAAATCTCTGATGGGGTTAATCGTAGCCCGGTTGTTGAGCAATTGTTCTGGGCCAGAGATGGTGAAAGCCTTTATCTGCCACGTAATCGTCAGTATTATCCGGCAGATAAATTTATTGAATGGCACCAGACGCAGGTGTTTAAGGCATAAATAAAGTCGATTTGTGTTGTAGGTACCAATCGTCTAAACATCTTGATGTTTCCCTACAGCCCTCATATACGGCAACAAACAGATGTATCGGAGAAAGGCGAGCATAACGTTATGTTGCTGGGTTTCAGACAAAGATTGGCAAGGCGTGCGATAGCGCATGGTTGCGCCAGGGAAACATTCCGTAAAATAACCCACCTGGCGGTGGGCTAGTTCAGTCCATTTTTAGTGGGTATCCTCAGGATATTTCGCTTTGAGTTCTGCGAGTCTAGAGGCATCTTCATCATTGAATGAGGTATCACCAAAAATTGAATTACCCTCAGCATCATCTAGTTGAATGACTGTTACGGTAAAAACAGCATCCGCGGGAGCATCAATTGTCCCCCAATCTGAGAATTGGTTTGGAGCCAAATCCCAATCAGCCTTCTCACTTGGCTCAAGGCCACCTGAAATTTGGTAACTGAATGAGTTGCTAAACCAAGGTACTTCTCTATCGGGACTGGCAATAACGCCTTTAAAGTAAGCTGTGGAGATAGACTTTGTAGTCCCGTTCTCCACACTTAATGATATGACCGGCTGATCTCTGCCATATTGTTGTTTTTCAAAATAGAACCGAGATCTTGTCACCTTGAAAGCTTTCAGTTGCTCAAGGTTTTTATTTGAGACTTGCTGTTTCTCTTCTAGCTCTTTTATCTCCTGCAGAGCTTGTTCTTTTTCCTTTGCGGCTCGTTCCTTCTTGACTGTATCAGCGTAGGTAATCACTTCATCTCCAGTCTTACCTGCCAAAGAATCTTTCATTTTGTCCTCAAGTATGGATGAGTTATCATTCATTCCTCCCTGTATAAGGTCCTGCATACTTATTTGGCTAAATGCGGCAATCATAAGAGCATCATCAAACTGAGATCTCTTATCTTCGGGTAAAGATTCTCTAACCTTTTGAATTGACTCTTTCATTGATTCATCACTTGACGCATCAATCTTCGGTTTGTCGCAACCAGACAGAGCTAGCGCCAAAAGAATGGTAATCGCTACTTTTTTCATATTTATCTCCATCCCCAAAAGTTGTCGTGCAGACTAATCCTAAGGCCAATCGAGAGCCTTTGGAAAAAGTATAGTTATCCGAACCTATAAGCACCAATCATCTATCAGTATGGGAGAGGAGGTAGCGCCAGAGTAGGATTTATCTTAATCGGAAATGGTAACTCATGTGGTTGTAAGGGGTTTTCCCTGATGTCTTTTCTCCAGCCAGCTTCTGAAACCTTCCTTATTAATGTGCTTTTCTTTCAGATAACTCCAACCTTTCGGTCAATCTATTGAGATGAGCGTTGTTAGTGATATTAAGCTCTCATAGTTATTTATTTCTCTCATGGTGTTCTTGTAGGTGGATGGAAACTGTTTTATCTAGCGCCTCAATAACATCAAAAACGATGCTGTATGCTGCTGTAATAGCCCCTGAGCATTCTTCGTTCTCATCGGTGTTAGGTAGGCTATCCGTAACCAAAGAAAGCATAGAGCGTACTTTCTTTAATTGCGCTGTCTGTTGTTCGATTTCAATAAAATCGATAGTCATTATCTGCCTCCTTTTCGGGCTAGTTCTTCGACCAGCCAATAGGCAACATTACCGGTTAATTTGCTAAGCAAGGAGTAAATAGCTTCAAGCTCAGGCTCAGTCATTTCATGTGGGTAACTTTCCAACATTCGGCAAATGATTTCTGCTTGGCATGCTTTCTCAGCCACTTCAGGGAGAGTGATTTCATGGCTCATGCTTGGTTCCTCCATCTGAAGTGCGGTTGCATCTGGTAGGCCGTCCAGAATGGTTATCACTGAATCAACCATGTCCGGCACGTTACCGTCGTCAGTGGTTAGAGCTTTCATCCAGACAGACAGCACCGTCTGCGCTTGCTGTACTCGGCTAATTACTTCCTCAAGGGACATATTTGACAGTGGGTCATGCTGCTACCTCCCGCGCGTAATTGAGGAGAACATGGGTAAAGCCATCTTGCTCCGCCTTCTGTAATGCGTTTGCGGTGGTATGTTTGTTGGTGGAAGAAATGACCTGATAGCTGATGCCCACTGCCAGTCCACGTTTATTGACGTCATAACCTTTGATCTGAAAATAGTTACGCATCGCTACCTCTTTTGAAATCATGTGCCTTACGGGCGGTATCTTCGATGATGCTGAGCAGTTCCATTTGAACCATACGTTCTTCTTCATTGCTCGTCAGAAACTGAGCAGCAGCGGCTAGGCATTCAATTTTGTTCATCGCGTCAACGAGGTCAAGAGAATTATGCATGACGTAACTCCCGAGCTAGTGGGCGGACGGCAAAGGGTAGGATGAAATGAGGCGCCAGAACGCGGCTGGCTTCTGGTTTGGTAGAAGTCCTAACAGAGACACGGTAAGGTTTGATCGTCATGTCAGCGCGTGACAGGGCCAGAATATGATACTCAAATTTAGGGTGAGATTGGGTTGGGATTAAACACCTAGCCTTTAAAAAAGGGATGGATGTGGAATGCCTTCACTTTTACTCATCAAACACTCCGGTTATCAGTAGGTATTGCCAGATGTTTTAATATACTTTGATTACTAAATCAATTGTATAACCTAATTCTTTGTTATATGAGTAGCTTACTCAGTGGCATAAATTTACTATATAAATAGTTTTAAAATAAAACTGTCGTTATCAATAAAGTCTTTGATAACAGTAAAACTTTGGAAGATTTCACTATTCATTATCATTCTATCCTATCTTATGTTACAGATGGATCATTTAGACATCACTAAAATCATAAATATCTGCTATGTTCTCTGAAAAGTTTATATTCATGTTCTATGCCGGTAATCCGTTAAAAGGAAATCTTTATATTTACCTGGTAAAAGTGCAACTTCTCCCCAATTAAGCTCTTTTGTCCAATATCCAGTCCCAACGGAAGTAATAGAGGCATAAAAAACAATGATACGATTTTCTGCTCTCCCAGAAACTATTCTTCTGGGTTCAGCGACTTTATTCCAGACTCTAACTCTGAAATCTGCATAATGTTTCGGAATATTAAGTTTTAACCAAACTGTAGAATGATTAGTGTGTTTATCTATCTTCGTTATTTCACCAAAATAGAAGTTTGGGATTTCAACTTCATCGTGTATATCGTTAACATCTTTCAATGAATCGCAAAAAAGGTAACGATTAGAATATCCGGTTTCATCAACAATAAAGATCTCTCTATAATAATTATTTCTGAAGTTGGCACAGAGAGATTGAACACTGGTTATTTTGCTTGGGAGTTTAAAAGTCTGGCCATTATGTCTTGATACAGGAACGTCGACTATTCGCCCCTCTTTGCTTTCGAAGTGTGTCTCAAACGGTTCTTCGTCACTATCATAAGGTTCACGGAGATTGTTTTCGGGTCTCTCCTGCATAAATCCATCGATAATGATCAATTCTTCATCTTCAATCGCTTTCTTGGCTTCTTCCTCACTTGAGTACCGTTTGCCAGTAACAGCACCACTTCTTAAAAGGCAGAAAGGTGCATCTGGAGTTGGCAAATGTCTGAAAAGAGCGTTACGCCCATCAGACATAACGGAAGATTCAGGATCCGAAGGTACCCTTATGAGAGGTTCGTAGCATTGAGGACAAATCAAGTGCTCCTTCATAACTAACTGATAATCAAGAGGTTCAACCTCATTACGTACAAGCTGAGCAATACCATGAATACGTTTATCCCAGTTAGGATCATAATAAGCGTAAGCTATGCGACGACCAGTCATACGAAGAAATCCTCTATTGTTGTAAGTCTCCGATGCTATAATGAATAACAAAATAAAATGTGAAATGAAATAAGTTTTAAGTATCTTCTGATTGAATGTATGAATTTTATGGCATTGGATCCTACGTTGTTATTAGCATTGAAATAATTTAGTTGGTAGGTAAAAGTTACTTTATTTTTTACAAAGCTGTTAAGAAAGCGAAATATTTATTTGTTTGTTAAGTAATCATTAAACAACTATAAGTTTTACTTGTGACTTTTTAGACCGCGATTGAAAAAATGGATGAAATAGTGATGGAACGGCGCAATTCAAAACGTGAAATACAGGATATTTTATTAGAAGCAATGGAAAAGAGAATATGAATTTATCGGATGTGAGGTGTGATCAGTAAGATTATTCATCCTACTAAAATAGCAACCAAAATTATTATGTCAGGAATAATATAGTGGCTACCAGATATTGATCTGAAAGAGATGTCCGAGCTAACAGGAAAAAGCTATCCGACTCTATGACGAACGTGGATAAAAAAGGAAAGAATTCCCCAAGCCAGAAAAAACTTTAGGTGGAACATTTCTTGGATGGCCTGAAAATGTATATGAGGCATGGGTAAAAGAATAAAACTCTAACAGCACCCGTTAGAACACCCGCTTTCCTAACAACACTTGCAGAAGTGCAGGTAACTCTTTGATTTTCTTGGCGCGCCCTACAGGATTCGAACCTGTGACCTACGGCTTAGAAGGCCGTTGCTCTATCCAGCTGAGCTAAGGGCGCATCTTGAGAGATGAGCTGCATCGGTAATGCTCTGATGCGGGGAGAGATTATACGGTGACAAACCCTTGAGTCAATGGCTTTTCTGCTTATAAATCTTCATCTGGCTATTTTCTGATTATCAATAAAACTGACAGCACGTTTATGTTCTGACAAAATAGGCTGTATCCCAATGTTTGATTTATGGATTTATTCGTACATGCCAGCAAAAATTATTGACGGGAAAACGATTGCGCAGACAATCAGAAGTGAAGTCGCAGTGCGTGTTCAACAACGTGTTGCTGCGGGAAGACGCGCTCCTGGTCTTGCCGTTGTGTTAGTCGGCGAAAACCCTGCTTCTCAAATTTATGTCGCAAGCAAACGCCGTGCCTGTGAGGAAGTCGGGTTTGTTTCCCGTTCCTATGACCTGCCAGATACCACCAGCGAAGCAGAATTGTTGAATCTTATCGATCAGCTTAATAATGATTCAGAAATTGATGGAATTTTAGTTCAGCTCCCTTTACCTGCCGGTATTGATAACGTCAAAGTTCTGGAACGTATCCAGCCTGATAAGGATGTTGATGGCTTCCATCCCTATAATATTGGTCGTTTGTGTCAACGTGCTCCAAAGCTGCGCCCCTGTACTCCGCGTGGTATCGCAACGTTGCTTGAGCGTTGCGGAATCAACACTTATGGGTTGAATGCGGTCGTTATCGGTGCTTCAAATATTGTTGGTCGCCCAATGAGCCTGGAGTTGTTATTGGCTGGCTGCACCACCACGGTGACTCATCGTTTTACTAAAGATTTACGCTACCATGTGGAGCACGCAGATTTGCTCATTGTGGCTGTTGGTAAACCAAACTTTATCCCTGGTGAGTGGGTTAAACCCGGCGCTATTGTTATTGATGTCGGAATTAATCGCTTGGAAGATGGAAAAGTCATTGGTGATGTTGATTTTGAAACCGCATCAGAGCGTGCAAGCTGGATCTCTCCGGTTCCTGGAGGGGTTGGCCCAATGACAGTCGCTACTCTTATCCAGAATACCTTGCAAGCCTGCGAGGAATACCACGATGTGGAAAAAATTGAAGGTTGTTAATGGAAATTTTTTATTTAGAAGGCCATCCTCATGTGGCGCTGTGTGATCTGTTGAAGTTTCAAGGGTGGAGTGAAAGCGGTGCTAGCGCTAAAGCGGTTATTGCTGAAGGTCTGGTTGAAGTGAATGGTCAGATAGAAACCCGTAAACGTTATAAAGCTATAACCGGGCAGGTTGTTACCTTTAATGGTAAATCTGTTCACATTAAAGAATGATTAAAATGGGCTCCCTTAAAAATGAAGGGAGCCGTAGATTGTGGGTAAAGTCCTAGCTTTTTGACTGAGGCTGACTGAAAAAGTGTTTAATCGGTATGTTTGGCAAGTGGGTTAAAGCGCGATTAAGCTTGATTTGATTTAGGGATTTATAGGTTGAATACCTTTGGATAAATCCGATAGGTTATTGCGGTTAGTCAACCGAAGTATCTGTCGTTAAAAAGTACCTCGATGAAAAATAATGAAAATGTAAAAAGGTTATGATGGTAAATAAGAATCGAACCTTAAACTTAATGTACAAGTTAATCTCTGGTAAATGTAGAAAGCGCTAATAAGTAGAAAAGCTTTTTTATGTCGGAAATAAACGGGATGATGAAAAATATTTTAGCTTCGATATTAGCTGCAATAAACGGATAACCAAAATGGATACTTTCATTAACCTAAGTTGATTTTACTGGAAATTTTTATTTTACCTCGTAATGCTCTATTTATCTTGTTCACGGTTATACGTTTAAGCTGTAGGTAATCAACCTTAGTATAAGCGTGGTTTTAATCATCCAGCGGGTTGAGTTTTACATGCGAGCTCTCTTATGGTGTTCTGCGCCGGTGGCATTTAGGTATTAAAAGCTCACTTAGCAAATGGTATAAAATTTTAATCCTGTTCGGTGAATATGCAGTATTTAAGGTGTTGTGCGTTTTTAATTCAATATTTATTGAAAAATGTTTAATCTGATGATAATTTAAACTTAATGTACTGATTTTAATGATAAAACAAACCAGTGGAGTAGATAGTTTGGAATTAAATCAAGTGATTAAAGTGCTTAATGAATCTGGTAACAACTGGACTGTAGAGCAAATAGGTGAATGTCTTGCAATTACTAACGAAGATGGAATTAAAGCACATCTGGCTATTTGTGGCAGACAAATTACAGTGGAAGCATTACTGTTTTCGGAAGAGAATGTTTTAGATCCCGCTTCCTTAAATCAGTTTATTTTAGAAACGCACAAGATGATTCCTCTGACTTCAGTTGGAATAACTAAAGTAGATGGTCAATCTTACTATACCGCTTTTGGTTCATTGTCATCAGAATCAAAACAGGAAAGCGTTGTTATCGAAGTCTCTACGTTGTTTACCAACATCACTGAACTTCTTGATGCGTATTCTGAGTTCCTAAAATAATAATATAGAGGGAAATATCAATGAATGTATGGAAAAAGCTTTTTAAGGCCATCAAAGGAACGGTAAATAACGCGGCAGAAGCTGTTGCTGATGGTAACGCACTGACGATTCTTGATCAGGAAATCCGTGAAGCAAAAGCAGAAATCCGCCGTGCGGATGAAAGTCTGGTTAGCATTATTGCTAAACGAAAAATGGCAGAGAAAAGGGTTGCGGATATCAAAAACAGTATCGCAGAGTACGAGGGTTATGCTCGCTCTGCTGCGGGTAAAGGTGATAATGGGCTTGCTCTGGAGTGTGCTCAGAAAGTTGCAACCTTGCGTGACGAACTGGAAAGAGAACAAGGGTTGTTTGAATCATTCCAGAAGGCTGAAACGACACACCGACACAATGTGCAAGAAGCGAAGAAGAAGGTGTCTCAGCTTGAGAACCAAGTTGATTTGGTTAAGGCAACTGAACAGGTGCAGAAAGCCCAGGCCGCGACTCAAAGCTCTGTTGTTGGCGCTTCTTCAAAAACATCTACCGCCCTTGATTCCCTTGAACGTATCAAATCACGTCAGGCTGAGAAAGCGGCTCAGTTCGAGGCTCAGCAAGAGCTCCACGATAGTATGACTTCTAGCGATCTGGATAAAAAGCTTAAAGAGGCAGGCATAACTTCAAACTCTGCGTCAGCAGAAGATGAACTGGCACGTATTCTTGGCAAGTAAATACTGAGTTGTTAAATCGAGATCCTGCTTTTTAAAGTGGGATCTTCCTATTAAGAGATATTCTATGTTTTCCAAAATCGCAGATGCGTTTAAGAACGCATTCGGGGGTAAGGCAGTTGTACCTGTTGCTCCAAGGGTGCCAGAAGTATTAGGTTTGCGTATTGGTGGTGCACTTGAGATAGACCCGTTGATGCTAAAACTGATTGAGTCTGACCTAACGATCGAAAATGCGGCTTCAACTCAGCTTATATGTTCCGTTGGTGTTGTTGATTTAGGTGATAACGTACGTTTGGTTCGTTATTACACCGATGACGAAGGTTACCTTCAACTGCTGCAAGAAGGTGAGGGGGATGACGGCGTGAAGGAAGTGAGCCTGTGGTACTTTTACGAAACTAAACCGATCGATTCACAAGCTCAATGGGATACGCTGATTGAAAACGGTATCGTTACACCAAGCAGGCGATATGATCTCGATGGTACCCAGTTCTCTCAGTTATGGGACAACATTAAGCCTGTGGCTGTTACCGAGAAAACTTACAGTAAAGAGGGTCACATAACCGAAACTGATCAGTTTGTGATGGTGTATACGCGTCAGATTGCTCATAACAGAACAGAAGAACTTCAGGTGGTGGGAGAAGAAAAAGTTGTAGGGAGTCACTTGGATAGATTGATGGTATTGAGCACCGGTATTCAACTTAACCAAACTGATTTTAAAGTGGTGGCATAAATGATCACATTGGAAAATGAAGAACAGGCTTTCACTCAATTTATGCATGGTGTAGGCAATTTTGGTTTGTGTTTTGGTCTGGCGCTGGTTTTTTTCATCGTTTTCAAATTCATCTATACAATAATTACTCCGCATGATGAGTGGAAACTTATCAAGCAAGAGAAAAACACAGCCGCTGCGATATCGCTTGGTGGTGCGCTGGTCGGTTACAGCATCGCCATTGCAAGTGCAGCAAGCAACTCTGTCGGTGTCATTGATTTCGTGATGTGGAGTGTTGTTGCGCTGTTGGCGCAGATTGCTGGTTTCTTCATGGTTCGCATATTTATGATGCCAAAGATTGTATCCCGCATCGAGAATAATGAGGTTCCTGCTGCGGTTGTGCTGGCAGCGGTGTCAATTTCTGTTGGTCTTTTAAACGCAGCCTGCATGACTTACTGATTAGGGATTGTATGACGAACGCGAATAAAAAGCGCAGAATGCGCAGCGCAGCCATTGACATTGAGAGTAAGCGTAGATATTGGCGTGGTTTTTCATTCACGTCATTGATGCTCAGTGTGGGTTCACTCGTTGGTTGCGGTCAATCGGCGGATGAGCTGTCAATTCATGTTTATAAGGATTTGGCGTCTTGTCAGAATAATCCGAAGAATACGATCGCTGCTCAATGTGAAGCCACATACCAAGCGGTATTACGCGAAGCAGAGCGTACTTCGCAGAAATTTCGCCAGAAAGCCATGTGTGAGCTTGAATACGGTGAGTGTGAAGCAATGCCGGGGCAAGTGGGTTATCGACCGAAGATGGCCGCCTTTATGATGGCGGAGGTGAAGCCAGAACAGTTTAACAAGTACGATATTGCTGAAAAGTATCGCAATGTGTTCTACCAGCCACTATTTACTTCAATATCAGGTTATAGCGACTTGTACGGTAAGCTTTTTTTCGCTGATGGTAAGGTCATTGGCGCCTATTCTGATATTGGCAATATCCAGTACGAGATGAACCGACGTTATTTGCATCCGCTGGAGACGGTTCGCCTGCCAATGGAGAAACGAGAAGTTTCTCAAGGTGGAGCAAATGTCGTTGCAGGTATAAACCCTATACTGAGCTCCCGATCAACGGCTTATATTACATCTGGGATCGTTGATGAAATCGGTGATTACTCAGCGCGTAAGCATAAAGAGAGAATGTATCGAGAGCGCTTGATACGTGAAAAGGAACAAAAGTTTAAAAGCAGCGATTCCCGTTATTCTGGTTACGATAGCAAGCCAATTGTTACTACCAAGTCTTCTGGTGGTTTTGGTTCAACATCTTCCGCTAAATACAGTTGGGGGGGTTAACCGGCATTTAATTTGAAGGCCGGTGCCTTGTATAAAGCTATTATTGCCGCATTGAGCGCTTGCGCGATGATTTTTGCCAAGATTCAACTAAGAATGATTAAGGGTTAACGTTATGCTTCAAATCCCAACAACACCTCGTCATGATTGGAAAGTGCGAGCAAAAGAATTTGGGTTTGGTTTCCATACAATCGATAATGAACCGTACTGGACGGAAGACCGTTACTATCAGTTTACTCTCAAGCAGATTGAAGAACATATTGAAGATCCGACAGCGGAAATCCACCAGTTGAGCCTTCAAGCGGTAGAGCAAGTGGTCAACAGTGATGAATTGATGGCTAAATTCCAAATTCCAGAAGCAATATGGTCACTGGTTCGTGCATCCTGGCAGCGTAAAGATCCAAGCCTCTATAGCCGCCTTGATTTTGCTTATGATGGTAAAAACCCAGCGAAGTTATTGGAAATTAATTCAGATACGCCGACCTCTATTTATGAACATGGTTTTTTTAGCTGGCTGTGGCTGGAAGATAAGGTTAACCGTGGTGAGTTGCCTCATGCTGCTGATCAGTTCAACTTGCTACAGGAGTTGCTTGTTAATCGCTTCTGTGAACTGAAACCCTTTTTGCCATTCAACACGCTTCATTTTGCCTGCTGTAAGGGTACGGAAGAAGACAAGGGCTCGGTTGATTACATGGCTGATTGTGCCAAGGATGCCGGTATTCATACCGAGTTTGTTTACATTGAAGACATTGGACTTAGCGAGTGTGGTAAGTTTACGGATAGTAATAGCAAGATTATAGACTCTATGTTCAAGTTGTACCCGTGGGAGTTCATGTTTCGTGAAGAATATGCTCAACACTTGGTTACGGCGGGTGTTAACTGGTTTGAGCCAATGTGGAAATGCATCACCTCGAATAAGTCAATTTTGCCATTGCTTTGGGAGATGTTTCCAGGACACCCAAATCTGCTTGAAGCTTATTTTGCCGATGATCCGCAAGCCAAGCGCCTAACTCATTATGTTATGAAGCCGATATTCAGCCGTGAGGGCGCGAATATTAGTATTTATAAAGATGGCAAAGTGGTTGAAAAAGTAGATGGTCCTTACGGCGAGGAGGGTTACATTGTGCAGCAGTACACCCCATTGCCAAAGATTGGTAATAGCCATGTTCTTATCGGTAGTTGGCTCGTTAATGATACGCCCGCGGGTCTATCGGTCAGGGAAGATATTGGCAGGATCACGAAGGATACATCACGATTTGTGCCTCATATTATTTTAGGTTAATGATTCTAGAATATTCTGACTGTCTGTTTCTTCTGCGTAAATTTCCAGCCTAAAATCGGGAATTGATATATTTATTTCTGGAGCAGGGTAGAAGACCCTGCTTTCTGGCTTTTAATAAACATCCAACTTGATTGCTGAAATGTCATGTTTGTATGATTTTCATCCGTTTTTTAACCTGTATTCTCCTTCTTCTTTATCATTGTGAAGTACTGTGTGCATCAGAAGTAGATCCAATTCGGTATCTGGGAGGTGTTTTTTGTCTTTGAGTTCGCAGCGGGAAACTGAATCATCCAATTCGCGGCAGATAAAGTTATGAATGCGTTTAAAACGTGGGCTATACTCCGTTTCGTCAGCGTTACGCTTGATGGCAAGCAGAGTCTGTATTTCCTGCATCAGCGCCGTGTCTGTAACAGTTCCTGCCAGCAGGGTGTCGAAGCGCATCGGGGGTACGCCTTTACCCGCTTCGATCCAACGTACCGCCAGCAATGGGCGTAGTACATAAAGGTATTTTTTCAGCCGAATTTTCTCGCCTTGCAGATAACCCCGAAAGTTTTTCTTTGCCATTGACAGATAGTGATATCGCGCTCTGTTGTTGGAGAAATAGTCTGGTAATAGGGTACGTAGTGACGCCATAAACTCCACGTCTTCGTGGTAGATTACTGGTGAGTCTGCCCACTCCATCAGTGTCGGGTTGGCTCGTTTCAGCAACCCTAAAGTTTTACGCAGTTCCCAACCACAGATATCCAGCTCGTTGCTGATCGGTAGTTCAATGACATCCCGAGAGGGATCGACGCGTAAGTACCATGATGGCGTATGTACATAAATAAAACGTACATCGTAATCACTGTTTGTCGAGGCAAATCCCCAACCGCGGCTACCTGATTCACAGGCGTAGAGTATTCGTATTTGCAGCTCTGTCTCAAGTTGCGCCAGTTTTTGGCATATGTGTTGCTTCATGATGTCACTGATACCAAATTTCTCTTTCATTTTGATTATCCTTTTACGCAAACCACTTGACGCAGGGTGTGAACGATTTCTACTAGTGAAGACTGAGCGGCCATTACGGCCTCAATGTCTTTGTAGGCCATCGGAATTTCATCGATGACGTCGCTGTCCTTGCGGCATTCCACGTGTGCCGTGGCACGCTTCTGATCCTCTATTGTGAAGCGTTTTTTCGCTGCCGTGCGGCTTAATACTCGTCCTGCACCGTGACTGCATGAGCAGAAACTCTCTTTGTTTCCCAGACCGCGTACGATAAAGCTTTTTGCACCCATTGATCCAGGAATGATGCCTATGACGCCTTGGTGTGCCGCGACCGCGCCTTTGCGTGTTACTAACACGTTTTGGCCGAAGTGCTGCTCCTGTTGCACATAATTGTGGTGACAATTTACCGCTTCCATCGTGGCGGTGAACGGTTTTGATATTACTGTCGCCAGTGCTGCCAGTGTATGTTGCATCATGATTTCACGATTATGGCGGGCGAAGTTTTGTGCCCAACCGACCGCTTCCATATAATCAGCAAAGTGACGGCTGCCTTCCTCAAAATAGGCCAGATTACGATCAGGCAGGTTAGCGATATGTTGTTTCATGTCCTGTTGGGCAAGGGTGATAAATAGATTACCAATAGCATTTCCTACACCACGTGAGCCGCTATGCAGCATTACCCATACCCGGTCAGATTCATCCAGACACAGCTCAATGAAGTGATTACCGGTACCTAGTGTCCCTAGGTGTTGATAGTTATTGGTTTTCAGTAACTGTGGATATTTATCGGTTAGCCGTTTAAACCCGGTCTGTAACACGTTCCAATGGTGATTGACGGTTTCTGGTGGTTGCTGCCAGGCACCTTTATCCTTACCGCTATGGTTTGCCGTGCGTCCGTGTGGCACGGCGATTTCAATAGCATGGCGGATAGCATATAGGGTATCCGGTAAATCTTTGGCATTCAATGAGGTACGTACTGCCATCATGCCACAGCCGATATCTACGCCTACCGCGGCTGGAATAATCGCCCCACGAGTCGGGATAACACTGCCGATGGTAGAACCTTTACCAAGATGTACATCAGGCATAACGGCTAAATGGCTGAATATAAAAGGCATTTTTGCCGTATTCAACAGTTGTTCACGAGCCTCCGCTTCTACCGGTACACCATGAGTCCACATTTTTACTGGTGCACTGTTTGGCGCGGTCATTAACTCGTAATCGTTTGTTATCACATTGTTCTCCTGGTTACTTAGTCGTCACTATTATTATATACCCGTCATCTTTCAAG
>NZ_JAHZMK010000009.1:0-21772 GCF_020387775.1 Photorhabdus antumapuensis | reverse complement strand
CTTGAAATCCATAGGGTATAATTTAAAGTAACGAATATTTTTCCTTTTTAATCAATGCCTCTGAATTTGTTTTTTATCTTGGTCTTCTTTTGAACCATTAGGAAAATATTGTAAATAAAAATTTTATTTCACTATTAATATAGTATTCTGTTTAATGGTAATTGCAATTATTTGATTTATTATTTTGTTGAGTAATGTTGAAATTGTGATGCTAATCTATATAAAAATGTGTTTTTAAAAACATATATGAATTTATTATAGTTTTAAGTTGTGTTGATAATTGTAAAGGAAATGTAAAACAATTAAATGATTTAATATTATGGTATTGTTGTAATAGTCCGTTTATATACTATTTAAATAGATGTATATGATATGTGGATAATTATCATATCTATATGAGGGATTATTAAATGAGTAACATTATCTTTTTATGAAATAATATTTCTATGGTTAGAATAAAATCAGAGGGTGCCTTTAATATATTTCTTGAAAATATCAACATGTATAGTATATGGCTTATAACATTTTTATTGATTTATTCTTGTGAGATTTTATTTGTATCTGATTGATATAGGGTGATATTTTTAACTTTATGTTTTGTTTGGTTTTTTATTTGGTAAATGTATTTATATTGTCAAGCGTAGAAAATAAATCCATACACTATTTATAAGCGGTAATTTATAATGAGTTAATGATTTCTTAATTGTTTAAATATAGGTAAAGATAGCCGAAAACTATCATGTTATTTGTCATTCACTGGATGAATATATATGGCTGTTATCACTTAATAATCATTAGTAAATGATGTTATCTTTACTTTCTATTTTGTTGAAATCTTTTCATGTTTATTACTGATTTTAATAGTTTCTCAATCTTCAATTGAAACATATGATATTAAAAATATTTATTCTGGATAAAAATGAAAGAATTTTATTAATAGTTCATTGAATCCAACACATAAACAAGTGTTAAATCGCATAATGGCTTATTTATCTTATTATCAATATTAACGAAATGATTAAAAACATTGCCCTTAATAGTTATTTTTTCCTATTCATAAAGGGTTTAATTAGTTTTTTTCAAACTATTACGTTTACTTTAATTTTGATCTCTTCATTAAAATTGTACGGAAATAATTGTACGGAAATTATCCGCACAATTTGATATTGTATTGGGTAATGTGAATTTATGTGTCAAATTAGCCAATTAATTGTGACTAATTTGGCAATTATCATACCTAATAGATTTCGAGTTNNGCAAGTGAATGAATCCCCAGGAGCATAGATAACGATGTGACTGGGGTGAGTGAAAGTAGCCAACAAAGCAGCAGCTTGAAAGATGAAGGGTATATCATTATTAATCATCGTTAATACTTGCCAGTACATTTCCTGCCTGTTGATAACCGCCTTCTTCCGCATGGATAACGATTTTCCCAGAACGATGTGCGGTGAGTTGCGTTTCCATTTTCATTGCTTCCATGACAGCAATGACATCTCCTTGTTTAACTTTATCACCTTCCTGTACATACCAGGATTGTAAAACGCCAGATATTGGTGCTGAGACAGAATTAGGCGCTGCTATTGTCCCCTCTATTTCACTATTTTTGTTTTCAGTGATGGAGTTTTGCCCAGCATCAGGCAATGAGAGCCCTTTTAATAATTCGGCAGGTAGCCCCAGTTCATGCCGACGGCCATTAATTTCAATAAAAGTGCGTGTTACCTTTTCTTGATGATGGCTTTTCTGGCGCGGAGATATTTTTATATCATTGATAAAGTCAGTTTCGATCCAACGTGTATGGACGTTAAATGTGTCATCGGAAATAAAATCAGGATGCTCCATCACTGCCCGATGAAAAGGCAATACTGATGCAACGCCTTCAATGCTGAATTCCTGTAATGCACGTCGCGCACGGGCAATAGCTTGTTGGCGGGTTGCTCCGGTGACAATCAGCTTAGCCATCAGCGAATCAAAGGTGTCAGGAATGGTGGAACCTGCTGCAACACCAGAATCCAATCTTATGCCTGGGCCGGAAGGGGGAGAAAAGACTGTCACGGTTCCGGGCGTCGGTAAAAATCCTTTACCGGCATCCTCTGCGTTAATACGGAACTCAAAAGAATGGCCGAAGGGAATGGGGGTTGAGGTCAATGATAAAGGTTTACCTTCAGCAATGCGGAATTGTTCTATTACAATGTCGATCCCTGTGGTTTCTTCGGTGACGGGATGTTCGACCTGCAAGCGAGTATTCACTTCCAGAAAAGAAATCGTGCCGTCTGCATTGAGGAGAAATTCCACAGTACCGGCTCCGATATAATGGGCTGCGGTGCAAATATTCCGTGCCGCTTGATGAATACGTTGGTGCTGATGTTCGGTCAAAAATGGGGCCGGCGCTTCTTCCACCAATTTTTGGTTACGCCGTTGCAGTGAACAATCACGTGTGCCAAGTACCACTACATTGCCATATTTATCAGCCAGAATTTGCGCTTCAATATGACGAGGTTTATCCAGGAACTGTTCAATGAAACATTCTCCACGACCAAAGGCCGCTGTTGCTTCACGAACAGCCGAATTGTAGAGTTCAGTGACTTCATCGAGCCGCCATGCCACCTTCATGCCACGCCCACCACCGCCATATGCTGCTTTAATTGCAATTGGCAGGCCATATTGTTCGGCAAACGCCAGAGCTTCCTCCGCGTTTTTCACCGGTTCTTCTGTACCTGAAACCTGCGGTGCACCTACGTGTTGGGCAATTTTGCGTGCTTTAACTTTGTCACCCAAAATATCAATTGTCTCTGGTTCAGGACCAACCCAGATCAAGCCTGCATTAATAACTGCACGGGCAAATTCTGCCCGTTCAGCCAGAAATCCGTATCCGGGATGTACCATGTCGGCACCTGAACGTTTCGCAATATCCAATAATTGGGGAATATTAAGATAGGTATCAGCGGGGCTGTTTCCGCCTAAACTATAAGCCTCATCAGCCAATTGTACATGTTGTGCATGGATGTCCGAATCAGCGTAGACGGCGATAGATTGTAAGCCATAATCCCGGCAGGCACGGATGATACGGACGGCGATTTCACCACGGTTAGCGATCAAAACTTTTTTCATGGGATGGTCTTTATTATTCATGGTCATTACGGTACTCATGAGCGGCAATCGCTCTCTTTTATTTCGTGAAATTCAGTGATTGGGTTGAAGCGGATACGAGCATTGACAGGAATTTGTCCCGCAAGATCGAGATGATAGTTGGCAACGGAACCAATGACTGGATAGCCACCGGTCAAAGGGTGATCTGCTAAAAACAGCACCGGTTGACCACTGGCAGGAACCTGAATTGCGCCAGTGGTTGTTCCCTCACTCGGTAACTCTTTATGATTAATACGCGATAATGGTGTATCGCCATACAGGCGAATACCGACTCGATTAGATTGTGGTGTAACTTGCCAAAGTTGGCTTTTTAGCAAGGATAGCGCTTCTGTGGTGAACCAGTCAGTGCGTGGTCCCAGAATGATATCCAATGTAACGATATCGTCAGAGGTAGGCATATTAAAAGCCGGGCTTTCATCCATTGATACAGCGGAACCCTGCGTGACAGTAAGAATATCCAAAGTATCGCCTATAGCGATTGGCATAGGACCAATGTGTGCCAACGTATCGTAAGAGAGGCTGGAGAGAATCGGTTGCTTGGCAAAACCGCCACGCACTGCCAAATAAGAACGCACTCCCGCTTTGGGTGTTCCTAACGTCACTTTATCACTTTCACTCAGATCGACAGGCTGATAGCCATCAATCTGAAACTTGCGGCCAGATGCTGTTTGAACAGTGATTGGGCAGTCAGCACCTGTGACCGCGATAATGA
Organism: Photorhabdus antumapuensis; assembly: GCF_020387775.1. NCBI lineage: Bacteria > Pseudomonadati > Pseudomonadota > Gammaproteobacteria > Enterobacterales > Morganellaceae > Photorhabdus > Photorhabdus antumapuensis. The sequence goes on along the minus strand of NZ_JAHZMK010000009.1, from coordinate 17,913 downwards.
CATTGCCATGAGAGATAAAGCTTAATCCTCCTTGTACAATTTCCAGACATGCATTATCCGAAGGATTACCGACGATACGGTTTGCTCTTCTCAGCGCGGTTTTATCCAGCGCGCCGGCAGCGGAAATTCCTAAGCTAGCTTGTCCTGAACGCCCTAAATCCTGAAAAAGTGTTTGTATTCCAGTGGTTAGGATTTCCAGTGAGGAGTGTTTATCAACCTGCGAAGATAGAATGTCCTCTATGGGCGCAACCGGGGTTTCGGGTTTAGTGATTGTTGCGCCTTTGCCTTGATCTCTGAAATGTACCCGGAAACCGGGTTGCAACAGGGAAGAGGGAGAGCGTGAGAGATCCCACATGCGTTCTGGCGTGATACCGATGATTTGCCATCCTCCCGGACTGGCTTGAGGGTATATCCCACTGAATTCTCCAGCTAGCCCGACGGAACCCGCAGGGATACGGGCTCTTGGTGTCATCCGGCGAGGAACATGTAAACGATCTGAATCTGCGACTAAATAGGCAAATCCGGGGGCAAATCCGGTAAAAGCAACGGTGTACTCACTTTCTGTATGTCGCTTGATAACTTCCTGAGTCGTGATGCCGAGGATTTCTGCCACTTCCGCCAGATCTTCACCATTGTAATGCACCGGGATTTCAACGAGTTTTCCTGTTGTCCTATCCAGTGTATTCAGGTTGCGACCATTGATTTCTCTGGCAAGTTTGTCGGTGGAAACAACGTTGGGACGAAATTGAATCAACAGTGTTCTGGCCGCCGGAATAATTTCTTCTATGCCTGCAATGGGGCAGGCGTTAAGTGAATCAAATAGCGCCAGTGTTTCATTCAGATCATGAAGCTCGACAATAATGGCATCTAAATTAACAGGTAAAAAACGCACTAGGTACTCCTGGGCATGATAAGCGCTTAAATACTATTTTGCTTAAATACTACTTTGCTTAAATAAAGGAGCATACGGTGATCCCGGCTTGTTGCAGGGTTAGTTTCACCTGACGTGCCATTTCTACCGCGTCTGGGTTATCGCCATGAACACAAATGGAATCCGCCTGAATACGGGTAAAACTGCCATCAATGGCTTCAACTCCCCCTTCGGTTACCAATTGCAGCATGCGCCGGGCAACGACATTAGCGTCATGAAGTACCGCCCCTTTTTCCCGGCGAGAAACTAGCGTGCCTTGTGGAGTGTAAGCTCTGTCAGCAAAGGCTTCCGCGACAGTTCGCACACCTTTCTCCCTCGCCAAATCCAATATTTTCGAACCGGCTAATCCAACCAGCGCTAAATTGTCATCCACTTCGCGAATTGCTGTAATGACGGCAAGGGCTTGGTATTCATCATAGGCAATCGTGTTATACAGTGCCCCGTGCGGTTTGACATAACTTACGGTGGTTCCTGCCGCCGCAGCCAAACCTTGCAACGCGCCAATCTGGTAAATAACATCCGCGATCAGCTCATTACTGGAGATATCCATATTGCGGCGACCAAATCCGACAAGATCTGGATAAGACACATGAGCACCGATCACTACCTGATTTTTATGGGCAGATTTTAAGGTTTGCAGGATACCGGCGGGATCACCAGCATGAAATCCACACGCTATATTAGCGCTGGTGACAATGCTCAGCATGGCGTTATCGTCGCCCATTTTCCATTGACCAAAGCTTTCGCCAAGATCGCTGTTTAAATCAATAAGGTTCATAGTCGTGACTCCAATAAAGTGATATTCAAGAAAGTAGTAAAAAATTCAGGATGCTTATCAGTTCTACAGATAGGCAATTTCCGCTACGCCGATAGATGCTGAATTAATGAGTTGTTCCTCCACCAGTAACCATGTCCTCACTGTTTCCTAGTGCTTGCTTGATAGCGATTTTCAGGGCTGTTGTTATTGTTTCCAGAGCCATACTTGGCGTACCAGGGTGTTTCACTGCCTGTTCAGGCAGGTAGGGAATATGGATAAATCCACCGCGTACTTTGGGATAAGTCAGTGCCAGATGGTGAAGTAGGCCATACATGACATGGTTGCAGACATAGGTACCGGCACTCTGTGAAATCGAAGCGGGGATTCCCGTAGTTTGCAGGCCACTGACGATCGCTTTAATCGGTAGGGTGGCGAAATAGGCAGCCGGTCCGGTTGTTACGATAGGGGTATCAATGGGCTGATTGCCTTGATTATCGGGAATACGTGCATCGTTGATGTTAATCGCTATGCGTTCCACCGTGATATCCGGCCTGCCTCCTGCCTGTCCCACAGCAATGACCAGTTCAGGTTGTATCTCATCAATGGCGGCGTACAGGCAAGTGAGAGAAGTGTTGAATACACACGGGAGCTGGCGTGTCTCAATATGTGCTCCAGATAGCTGTTGGTTTTGCAATTGCCTGACTGACTCCCACGATGGATTGATGGTTTCACCATCAAAAGGTTCAAAAGCGGTAATTAGAACGGTTTTCATGGGCTCTCCTTACAAAAACATCAAAAAATAGAGCAGAAAAACATTGGCAATCAGCAGCGCTATTCCAGTGGGGATTTGTGCTTTAATGACCGCATTACGGTTTGGTAATTCCAGCAGTGCAGCCGGAACGATATTGAAGTTTGCAGCCATTGGGGTCATCAGTGTACCGCAATAGCCTGAGAACATGCCGATGGCGGCCATAACCGCCGGATTACCGCCATGTTGCAGTACCAAAATAGGAATGCCGATCCCTGCGGTAACAATCGGGAACGCGGCGAAAGCATTGCCCATTATCATGGTTAATAACGCCATGCCGAGTACATATGTCGCCACTGCGATCAATCGATTATCCACCGCTAAATAATGTTCAGTCAGGTGAGAAATTGCGGTACCGACACCGGCTACGGTAAATAATAGCCCTAGCGTCGCTAATATCTGTGGCAGGATAAACGCCCAGCCGATAGCGTCCAGCAGGCGACGCGCTTCTTGGGTTGATTGAGCTACGCCTTCTCGCGTCATTCTCAATGCAACGCCATATCCGACTAAGCAGCCGACTGTCATGGAAAACAGCGTTACCAGCGTGGCATGATTGCCGGTACCGAACAGTGCTTGTTGTAACCCAGGGACGTGGTTAAACAGTAATACGCCTATCACGGTGACGATAGGGATTGCCAGTGCGGGAAGAAATAGACGATTACCCAAACGAGAGGCGCTTTCCTGCCGTTGCTGAGGTGTGCGTTGATGATAGCTACCCAATCGCACCCCGCCAAAACCTGCCGTCAGTGCCATCAATACGACGATCAGCCCTACACTGATATGCAGCATTTTTTGGGCCTCAACTTCGTTGTCTGCCCATAGTGCTATTACGCGATAGCTCCAGTCGCCTACCAGAAACACGATGCCATATAGCGCCCAGAACAAGCTGGTGGTCAGACGGCGAGGGTTGGTGTGATCGCGCCAGGACATTACTGCTACAGCCAACAGGATGATGCCAGCTAACCAATAAAGATATTGTTGCTGAAACATTACTCTACCTTCCTTCGATTTTTGTTCATACCGTTCAGTGCTGCCAATTTGGTAGCGATCTGGTGGTCAAGACGAGACAAGCGGAAAGCGTGGATTAGGAAGGCACAGATGGCGGTAGGTATCCCCCACATAGCGATATGTAGCGGTTCCGTTTGGATGCCGCCAGACTCTAGCATAAAGTTATGCATAAAGATGATTGCACCAAAGGCGACGAAAATATCCTCACCGAAGAAAAGGCCAACATTGTCCGTTGCTGCCGACATGGCCCGCAGGCGGTAGCGTACATCGTCAGGTAGGTCATGATGACGGTTTTCCGTAGCCCCTTCTACCATTGGTGCCAGCAATGGACGCACCATTTGCGGGTGTCCGCCTAAACTGGTCAACCCTAGCGCAGCGGTTATTTCACGAATGAACAGATAGATGATCAGCAAACGCCCGGCAGTTGCTGTTTTAATATTACTAATCCAGGTTTGAGCTCGCTCTTTTAAACCGTGCCGTTCCAAAAGGCCGATAGTTGCTAGTGGTAACAGCAAAATTAGGGGCAAATTTCGGGTATTAAGGAAGCCGGAACCCAGCTTTTCCAGAATCGCTGTGATCGGCATATGTGCGGCTAGCCCAGTGATGATCCCTGCGACAATCACCACCAATACCGGGTTAAACCTGAGTAAAAACCCCACGGCAATAACCGCGATGCCAATCAACGGCCATAGATTCACAATCTGTTGCATGTTGTCTCACCTCGGTAGATAAAAATCGCGGTTGTTTGCTGTGTCGTCATAGGCTGAATTCCTGTGTGGTAGATAAATTTATATCTAAGCAATATGCGTACCATCGTTGGATAATTTGCATTTATTGTTAAAGTATTGTTTTTATATTGTTGAACAATAAATAGAATGAGGCGAAAGAATAGGCAAAAGAAATTATTTTTTAATCATAAAAATAAAACGTAGATCACTTTTTACGATAGTTATGCTCCATGGTGGTGCGATGAATGTACCATTATGAGGCAATAATCCTTCTGGCGTAGAAAACGGTAAATGGGGCAGCCCCCTATGCTTGCTGGCAGTAGGTGAATGTGTGAAGATGCCTGCCATCCTTATTGTTGAGTTACGACCGGGAACTCGTGGCTGAATTGGGTCAGCGTACGCTCTTTCAACTAATCATTATGAAAAAAGATAATTCCACTCCTAAGACGTTAAGTGAAAAAGTAACAGATATTATCCGGCAAAAACTGATTATTGGGGAGCTATCACCTGGTCAACGACTATCAGAAGCGGCTCTGAGCGAACAGCTTGAGATATCGCGTAATACATTACGTGAGGTTTTTCGGGTACTGACTCAGGAAGGGTTACTGCAATATGAACCTAATCGTGGTGTTTTCGTCTCCACACCGAGTATTGCTTCTATTATCGATATTTATCGGGTCCGGCAGCTTATTGAATGCCAGGCATTAGAGCAGTCTTATCCTATGCATCCTGCGGTTGAACACATGCGTAGTGCAATTGAAGTGGCGAAACAGTGTCGTGATATTCAGGACTGGATCGGCGTTGGAACTGCAAATATGGCATTTCATTCCGCTATTGTTGAACTTACTGACAGTGAACGGCTGATAACATTCTATGGGCATATTTCTGCGGAATTGCGTCTGGCTTTTGGTTATCTGAACGATCCTGAACTTTTTTATTCCCCCTATATTGATCAGAATGCCCAAATTTTGGCGCTACTTGAGAAAGGTGAGCCAGAGAGTGCGGCCACTGTGTTAAAAAGCTATTTGGAGCAGTCAGAGCGTACTGTATTGGCTGCTTATATGCGTAAAAGTCGTGTTTAAGAAAATAAATACTTGCGACCAGATTGGCAAATTTATTGATAAAATAAATTAATTTAATTAATATGTTTAAAGATTTTTCATATTTTTGGTTTGTAACGTTATGTTTGTTTGGTGCCTCTCCAGACAAAGGCGGTAGTATCTATAGAGATCAAGGAAGTGAATGATAAGAGAAGCTATATATGCCTTTTGTGCCATGATGTTGAACTTTTTAATCCTCCCAATGACAGATCACGTGGTTATTAAAAACATCATTCATCGTATTTTTGCGGTAAGTCATATTAATAACACGAGTTACAGGAAAACGTGACTTATAGTCCGTGGTTTGATAAGTAACATCGTTCGATACTTATCGAATGAAAAAACCTAATACTATAAAATCCCTTTTTGGACAGAGAGTTAGGCATATCAGAATAGCATTTGGTATGTCTCAGGAAGCTTTTGCCGATAAATGCGGGCTTGATCGCACTTATATCAGTGGCATTGAGCGTGGTGTCAGGAATCCCACGCTTGAAGTTATCAATGTCATAGCAAGTGGCTTACAGATCGAATTAAAAGATCTGTTTGACTTTGACGCAGAGAAAAAGAGTTAGCCGACTTTATTTGAGTATTGAGTTTTTACGTCTTCTTGGTGTCTCAATGATGTCGCTTTGTACATCAACAAACATACTGTATTTGCTTTCGCTCCGTTTATATTGATAAACAACAAATCGCATTTACCAGCTCCTGTTTTCATCAGCAAATGAGCCATATTGTTTAATAAATTGAGCAACTTCTTCCATTTCTTTGCGATTATCTGTTTTCCAACTTTCAGCTTTGATTAGTTGAGTTTCTCTGGTCATGGCTTCATTAACAAAACCTGAAATATTTACACCGGCTGAATTCAGGATCAGATAATTTTCTTTATCAACGGTTACGTTAACTCTATGCTTCATAGCACACCTCAAAAACATACTTTAAGTATAAAGTAGATCGGAGCAGCTTATCTTATTGATAAACTACTCCATTTTGTTCTACAGCCACTTACTTTGTGTACCTCGAAGGCCATATTTCAGCGGGATCGCAATCTAAAGCTTCGGCAATAAGCTGTTGACCTTTAGGCCAGCGGCGTTGCAGGGTATTAGCAAGGGTAGATGATGCTAACCCCGCCTCCCTTGAAACGGCTGCTAACGATGTGCCTCGTTTTTTCAGCTCTGCTATGATGTCTGCTGGGTGCCAGTCCTGATTTTTCATTATGAATCCTCTGTATTACGGATGACTTTGATATGAAAAGGTAAATCGTTACATGGTAGACTATAAGTCACATATGATAACATAACTTACCGCAAAAAGTGACTCATAGTCCGTGGTCTGATAAGTAACATAATTCGATACTTATCGGATGAAAAAGCCAAACGCTGTAAAATTCCTTTTTGGACAAAGAGTTAGGTATCTCAGGCAATCGTCTGGCATGTCTCAGGAAGCTTTTGCCGATAAATGTGGTATTGATCGGACGTATATCAGCGGTATTGAGCGTGGGGTTAGAAATCCTACGCTGGAAATCATCAATATTATTGCGAGTGGTTTGCAGATTGAGCTGACAGATCTGTTTGATTTCAGTACAAAGCCAAAAGGTTAACAGCCGCTTTCCCCTTTATTTCTTAGACATTTTCTTATCTTGTCTTTTTGTTAGCATGCATTACCGTGCTAACCTTAATAAGGTGGAGCAAATGAAAGCAGCCAACAAAGCAGCAGCTTGAAAGATGAAGGGTATAAAACCTATCTCGCTTATAAACAGAATAAATACCAAATTGAAGAATAAGTTTATTGAGGGAGATAAACTTATTCCTCTATAAATGACTTAATTAAATGGTAATGATTTTCTGGGTGTTATTTCGTTCAATTTTTATGGTCAATTTACCCGATGGGGTTTCTGACAATTGATTGCGAAGATAGGTGATATCCTCAGGAAGGGCTTGTTGGCCGTTAACTTCCAGCACAATGTCACCGTTTTTTAATCCAAATTTTTCAATATCTTTGGGATCGTTGTAAAATATTTCTACTTTGTTATTAAAATAGCGGATTGCAATCGTGCGAAGTAGTGGGTTGTCATAACGGGTGAAATTTTTGGCGTTAAAACAGAGCAGCATTTTGTTTGGGATAAACAGATAATCATCAAAACGCGAGAAGAAACTCATACCAAGATTGTATTGATCATTTTTATTTTCGCCAATTCTCAGATGACCCACTGGCAGTTGCTGTAAATAAAAGCCATCAATTAGATACTCTTTACTACTATCAAGCCCACTGGCGGAGGCGTATTTGACACGGGTTCCTTCAGAAATTTTATCTTTATGCTCTTTTTTCAGATATGCAATAAATTCCTGAGAAACATAGCTGTAATCGGCTCCGGTATCTATATTAAAAACGACATTAGAAACTTGGATTGCGGGAGATTTGCCGTAGCTATCACTGTAAGGTTCACATTGTTGATAATTTAGGATTGAAGGCGCATGGCGCCATACTGTCAATGTGTGATTCAGGTTATTTATTTTCCAGTTTAACTGACGAAAAGTGTCAATTCCGAGAATACCATCCAGCTCCTGACCAATGGACTGATTAAAGAGACTCATGTCAATGCCAATCCAGGGATCGGAGCCCGGTACCGTATGATTACCGAGAGTAATCGCCAAGGGTTGCCATAATGTTAGGTCAGCTTTGTGTAAGCGTTTTTCACTGGTTGTAAGCAGTCCATCGGACAGCATACGGTGGAATGTAACCGGTATTTTTGATTCTGGTGTGGTTTGTGTCAGCATTTTTGCCAGTTTATTATCGATGAAGGTATAACTGGCGCCGGTATCCAGCAAGAATTGATATTCTTTACCGGAGATAGTGACAGGAACAATGATCGATGTAGGCTGGTGGATGTTCAGCTTAGTAGAAAGGACGGGTTGGTTTTCTTCCGGGATATGGATTTTTTCCATATGGCTACAGCCCGTTATCAGTGTCAATAAACTGGCGGCAATAATTGTCCGAGAGGCTATCTTTTCCTGTTTTTTCATAATATTAGATTCCTTTTCTAGGGAGTGAAAGATGAAAATCTAGGGTCTGGTAAAACCCAACATAATGCACTGGAGGCAATAAAATGTTGCGTATGAGCTAAGGTAGTACGCGTTACCAGTACAGCTCAGCTTCATTGCAAATATTATTATCTACCTTTTACTAAAACCAAAGATAAACAATAACATCATTATATTAATTGATGTGAAATGTAGTGAGTAATTGTTTAACTGCGGTTGAACTATTATTAGTTCCAACAGTAATGTTGGTGAAAATATCGGCTATCGGTAAATTTTAACGGTAAGAGTTATTAATAGAGATGTTTATATAATAATTAATTGGTAATAGATGTAGCATTAAAAGATAAATTATCTGGATGTGTTTAATTATATAGTGTATATCAATGATAACGATTTAAAATAAAAATCACTATAAATCATTGCTATTTTATTTATATATGTAATGTAAAATTAATAAATATTTATTGGATTTATATTTATAGGTGAGAATTATTATCCCTGATAAATATCCAGATAATCTCAATATAAGAAAATAACACCTTTGGATTAAAGGATTATATTGATCTTATGTCTATATCACTAAAACTCAGCATTGTCGTACCTATTTATAATGGAGAGCGATTTTTATCGCAGTTTTTTGTCAATTTATCTCGGCAAAAGCTAACTGATTTTGAACTAATTTTGGTTGATGATGGTTCCACGGATAATAGTCGCCAGGTTATTGAACAATATGTCGAAAAATTCCCAAAGACAGAAATTATCACGCAGAAGAATCAAGGGGTTTCTGTTGCCCGTAACACGGGGTTAGCGAAAGCCAGAGGGGATTATGTGGCTTTCCCAGATATTGATGATGTCATTTATCCGGGGATGTATAACCGGCTGTTAGAAATTGCTCAGAATAATGATTTGGATATTGCTACTTGCAACGGTCATTATGTTTATGATGATGGTCGGCCAGCTCGAAAGATTTTTCCTTCCGAGCGCCTCTCTTCTACCGCGGTGCTTAGTGGGCCAGAATGGTTGCAACAAGCACTGAGTTCACGCAAATTCCTGCATGTAACTTGGCTGAATATCTATAAACGGGCTTTTCTGACAAAACATCATTATCAGTTTGAACCGGGGTTGCATCATCAAGATATTCCGTGGACAACAGAACTCTTGTTGACGGCAAATCGGGTGCAATATATTGATGAATCTTTTTATGATTATCTGATTCACTCCGCTTCGGTGTCCCATGTTCCTGCGGATGATGGTATTAAGGTAAGAACAGCACATCACTATATGAAAATCCTGGAGATGCTGAATAAGATTAATCATCGTTATCCACAACAAGTTAAACAGGCACCGGCGTGTCATTGGCAGATTGCGAAAGAGGGGCTAGGGATTTTGCATACGATTAATGAGATAGAATCCTCGACGATAAAACAACAAATGGTTCATGAATTGTTTGAGCGCGGTATTTGGTCAATGATCTGGAAAAATGCCCGTGGGTTTAGATTGCGTTGGCGTTTGGCTCGTCGATATCCGCGACTGAGAGCGGTATTGAAAGCCGTTTAGTATTGGAAGTAACGGCTTTAATTATTGTTCCCTATCTGTGGTTATTTTGCATCTTAATCGCAGGTATCGCCGATGTTTTTCAATGCATCAATAATCAATTGCCAGAATCGCTGTTGATCGAGTTTGACAGCAACTTGGGTGTGACAATCTTCTGGTATTGGATGACGGAAATCCGCCACTGTCATTCCCACGGTTAAGGTACCATTCAGTTCAATATTGACGGGGACTTTTTGCGTTGTCATCACTGTAGGATCAATAATATAGGCGACGGCACAAGGATCATGTATTGGAGGACAATTGAAACCATGCCTCTTCTGATAACTTTGACCATAGTAATCCAGTAGTTCTACGACAAACCGAGACGCTTTGGTATTGATACGTGAAATTGCTTTGGTAATTTCTGATGTGGCGCGTGCTTGATGTGTCAGATCCAAACCGACCATGGTCAGCGGCCATTTTTCATTAAAAACAATATATGCTGCTTCCGGATCCGTTTTGATATTGAATTCTGCCACTGCACTTCTGTTGGCGGTGTGATATCCACCACCCATTAATACCACTTCTTTTACCCGCTCAACGATCTGCGGTGCTTTACGGACGGCGAGAGCAATATTAGTTAAGCTGCCAACGGGAACCAAAGTCACCGTTTTGGGCGGATGAGACATAATAGTATCAATGATCAGATCAGTAGCATGGCGAGGATCAAGCGTTCGGGAGTGTTTAGGCAACTTCACGCCACCCAGACCAGATTCGCCGTGAATATCCGATGCCGTTTCAAGATCGCGAACTAATGGGCGATGACAGCCTGCGGCAAAGGGTACGCCGGTAATACCGGCAATATGTGCTATCGCCAGTGCATTTTGAGTGACTTTATCCAGTGTCTGATTACCGACAACCGTCGTGACGGCTAATAGCTCAATATTAGGGTTGCCATGCGCCAATAGCATGGCAATGGCGTCATCATGCCCAGGATCGCAATCAAGAATAATTTTTTTGGTGGTCATTTTTACTCCTTGCTAGAGAAAGTGATATAAAAAATGAGGATAATCCAGTTAAAACGTCTATTCCGTGACAAAATCTTAGATCTGGGTGAGTGCTCTCAAAAATAATTAGTAAAATGTTTCATAATTGTGATTTGATTAACACATAAACGATAATTGAGTTGTTCATCCAGTTTGAGTGTGATTTTTATATAGTTTCGCTATGGAATTGGCGGGAAATATCTGCTTCGGATTTATTATTAATTTATGAATAATTGCGAGGGATTGAATGGATATTCATGTAGATAGATTATCAGCAGTGATTGAATCGGTGGCAACCAGTGAATTTTATCCTAATTTACTGACTTGGCTGGAACAATTTATGACTTTTGATAACGCCATTGTCTATGTCTTCGAGCAAGGTTCTTCTCCGCGTTGTTTGAGTAAAACCGAGAAGAAAAACAGTGATGCAATAAATCAGATTTATCAACAGGGCGCTTATCTGCAAGATCCGTTCTATCAAGCCTTAATAGATGGGGCTGACACTGATCTATTCACCTTACGGGAACTTGTCCCTTCAGGATTTTATCATACTGATTATTATCTGAATTTTTATCGTAAGACCGGTTGGCGGGATGAAACGGCGGTTTTATTGAAACTCTCTCCCCAAAGGCAACTTGGCCTGTTTTTTGGTAAGGAAAATCAGCCATTTTTCATCCAGAAACAGCATCGGAAAAACCTGAAAACTGCGCTGGAAATTATCCGCAGTGTGGCGCGATTACATGATGATATGACGCAACAAACTCCTGTTGCTGAGATGGGGTATCTGGATACTCAGGCTCGTTATGCCTTGACCCCGAGAGAACGTGAGATTGTGGAGTTGATATTGCAAGGTAAAGGCTCTCCGCAGATTGCTGAGAAACTTTTTATCAGTACAGGGACGGTGAAAAACCACCGGAAGAATATTTATCAAAAACTACAAATCAGATCACAAGCAGAGCTATTTAGCCTGTTTATGACGCCTCCTGCCCGTTATTTTGCCTGAGTCACAAATGTTAAAACTGTGTTTCAAATATCCCTAAAGGGACATGGTGATGTGACTCTGCGCTACAGATAATCCGGTGATTATGTTGGATGTTAATCGGGCTATCACATGAACAATCACCTTGATTCATTAACTTATTACGCTGCGACCAAGAAATATGATCTTCGTTTTCCGGCATTACAAGAAGATCTGGATGTCGATGTTGTGATTATCGGTGGTGGGTTTTCCGGTATCAATACTGCTCTTGAACTGGCGGAAAAGGGTATCACCAATATTGCAATCTTGGAAAGTCGTTATCTTGGCTATGGCAGTACAGGTCGTAATGGTGGTCAGGTTATGGCGGGTATTGGTCATGATTTGGAGGTAATCAAACGCCATATTGGTGAGAGAGGGCTGGAAACGATCTTCCAGATCAGTAATCTGGGAGCAGGCATCATTCGTGATCGTATTGCTAAATATAATATTGATGCTGATCTCTGCCGTGGTTATGGCTATCTTGGCATGAATAAAAGACAGGAAAATACGTTACGTAGCTGGCTGAAAGATTTTCAGGCGGTTTCTCCTGATGAAGAGATTGAACTTTACACCGGCTCTGATGTGAAAAAGGTGATCGGTTCTGATGCTTATACTTGTGCGTTGAAGCATATGGGAGGCGGTCATGTTCACTCCCTGAACCTATTGCTAGGTGAGGCGAAAGCGGCGACGGACCTTGGCGTAAAAATCTTTGAGAACAGTCAGGCACTGAACATTGAATATGGTTCCAGAGTAACGGTTCGTACCGCGATGGGAACGGTTCGCGCTAATAAAATGCTGTGGGCCTGTAACGCCTTTCTTAATAGTGGTCTTGAGCCATATATTTATAAAAAGGTGGTTAACACTTATGCCTTCCAATTAATGACGGAAGTGTTGCCAGATGATTTGATTGAGAGAATCAGCCCGATTCGTGGTGCGTATAGTGATATTCGTCCGGTTATTGATTACTTCCGTGTGACGAAGGAAAACCGTCTCTTGTTCGGTAGTGCAACCCCCTTCATTGAACATATCCCATCTGATTTGAAAGCTTGGAATCGTCACTTGATGCTGAAAGTTTTCCCTTATCTGAAAGATGTGAAGGTTGAATTGGCATGGGGAGGACCGTTGTGTTGCAGTGCAAACTTGTTCCCACAGATTGGTTCTCTGCCGCAGCACAATAATGTGTTCTATGTGCAGGGGTATTCCGGTTTTGGGGTCACGCCAAGCCATATCGTTTGTAAGGTATTGGCCGAAGGGATGAGCGAAGGATCTGAGCGTTATGACCTGATGAGTTCAATTCCTCATGCGAATATTATTGGCAAAGATAAGTTGCGACATCTGATGGTATCAGCGGGCAAAATTTGGCATCAAACGTCAGGATATTGGAAAGGTCGCCGTTAATTTATTGATATCAATAGTATTCATTGGACAATTCATAAATTATTTTATTTGGAACGAGAACATCATGATTAAATCACTTTTACTGAACAAACCTCTGCCTGAATTATTGGACATTGGTAGCGTAAGCAATCTGGGATCGACTGTGTTGGAAGGCGATCCGCAGGCCAGTATGGCAATGATATTTGGTGAACCAACGGATAACCTGACATGTGGTATTTTCGCCTGTACTCGTGGCAAGTTCAGTATGATGTATCCGTTTGATGAGCATGCAACCGTTACGGAAGGTTCGGTAAAATTGACCGATGTGAAGAGCGGTGAAACCGTTGAATATCATCCGGGGGATTCCTGGTTTGCGCCGAAAGGAACGGAAGTCCTGTGGGAAATCACCGCTGACCGTTTTGTGAAGCATTATCTGGCTTGTAAAGGTTAAAAAAACACTTATTTGATAGAGGTAAATAATGAGTGATATTAACTTATTACAGTCAGTTACGACCTTTTTGCAGCATAATCATGGACATTATATTAATGGTCAGCCAGTCATTGGTCAGGGGAGTGAAACATTTTCTGTCATAAACCCTGCGACTGATGAAATCATTGCAACTGTTAATCAAGGCGGTGAAGCGGAAGTCAATGCTGCTATGCAAGCGGCACAGGCGGCATTTCATGGGGTATGGGCCCAAACTTCACCGATGGAGCGCGGCCATTGCCTGAATCGTCTGGCCGATCTATTACTGGCACATCGGGAAGAGTTGGCGCAGTTAGAAACTCTCTGCTCCGGTAAAACCATCCAGTTATCCCGTATGCTGGAAATTGATTCCTCTGCTCAATTCCTGCGTTATTTTGCCGGATGGTCAAGTAAGATCAGCGGTGAAACCCTGAATGTCTCTTTGCCCTCTTTTAACGGTGAGCAATACACGGCGTTTACCCGTCGTGAACCGATTGGTGTTGTGGTAGGGATTATTCCGTGGAATTTCTCCATCATGATTGCCATCTGGAAAATGGCGGCTGCACTGACTTGCGGCTGTACCATTGTGTTGAAACCCAGTGAATACACCCCGTTGACCATGCTCCGGATGGTTGAATTAGCCAAACAAGCGGGTATTCCTGATGGTGTCATTAATGTGATTAATGGTTCAGGTTCGGTGCTTGGCCCTGCGCTGATAGGTCACCCATTATGTGCCAAGGTGACTTTCACCGGATCGGTGCCAACGGGTATTGCTGTTGGTAAATCAGCAATGGAACAGGGATTGACTCGCGTTACGCTGGAATTGGGTGGTAAGAACGGCGCGGCGTTTTTAGCGGACATGCCTGTTGAAAAAATTGTTGATGGGGTTCTGGAAGCCGGTTATCTCAATCAGGGGCAGATTTGTGCGGCGGCGGAACGTTTCTATATTCCTGCAAGCCATATGGATGGCGTACTGAAATTATTGTCTGAAAGACTCGCGGCAATAAAAATTGGCTCGCCTCTGGATGAATCAACAGAAATGGGGCCGCTGGCAAACAAAGCGCACTATAACAAGATCTTGTCCCTGTTTGAGCAGGCTCGTCAAGAAGGCAGTGAGATTGTTTACGGTGGCCATGCTCTGGCCGGACCGGGTTTCTTTGTGGCGCCAACAGTGATTCGTGCTAACAGCCCTGAAAACTCATTGATGAAGGAAGAGACGTTTGGTCCTGTGGGGACTTTCCTTAGCTATAACGATGAGGAAGAGCTGATTGGATTGATGAACAGCACGCCATTTGGTTTAGCTGCGAGTTTGTGGACCAATGATCTCAGCAAAGCCATGCGCATGATCCCGCGTATCGAGGCGGGAACCGTTTGGATCAATATGCATACATTCCTCGATCCGGCATTACCATTCGGTGGTACCAAATCCTCAGGTATTGGTCGTGAATTCGGTAGCGCTTTTATTGAGCACTATACTGAATTGAAATCCGTGATGGTTCGCTATTGATTTGATATTCGGATCAAAATAAGGAAGGCCCCTTGACTGAAAGGGGCCATTGTCAACGCTAAATCGTCTTCGTGCCAGATTGAAAGCAGTGGTTTATAAAAACGAAGATACACGGCAATAACTGCCGTGAAAAATAGATATTCTAAACCACAAAAGAATCTGCTAGTTTATAGTCTATTAAATATACGGCAATAACCGCCGCAAATTACAGATTTTATAAACTATGTTAAACACTGAAGCACGTCGACAACTTAAAGAATTACTTCCTGTTGGTATGCTGGCTACCAAACAATGGCTCGTTGCTCAAGGACTTAACTTTCATTTTTTGGACAACGCTGTGCGTAGTAAAACACTTCTTCCCCTTGCTACTGGTGTGTTTAGCCAATTCAGTTGCCACCTAAACTGGCAAGGTGTTGTTGCTTCATTGCAGCGTATGTCTGAAACACCTATTCACCTCGGTGGGCTAACCGCGTTGGAGATAGCCGGGTTAGCTCACTACGTCACCCGCTCTCATATCCGAACAGTTCACTTGTATTCTAGTGAGCCGTTACCTCGCTGGCTGACCAGAGTCCCTTTGGATGTGTATTTTAAAGGACACCGGACCCAAGCGTTATGGCCGGAAAATTTGATAGCTGACCCAACTTGGCTTAGGCAGGAACAATGGCGTGAGGGAATGCCTGCGCTCC
The DNA here is from genome assembly GCF_020387775.1 of Photorhabdus antumapuensis. Classification (NCBI taxonomy): domain Bacteria; kingdom Pseudomonadati; phylum Pseudomonadota; class Gammaproteobacteria; order Enterobacterales; family Morganellaceae; genus Photorhabdus; species Photorhabdus antumapuensis. Next base: position 1,910 of record NZ_JAHZMK010000009.1, on the reverse strand, counting down.
AATTCTCCTGCCCAGAAAGGGCTATCTTCGAAGTTTTGGGGGATGTACCCAAAGCTGTCAGCTTTGAACATGCCGAACAATTGATGGAGGGATTATACAATTTGTCACCGCGCAAACTTGATGCTTTGCTATTGGCTTGCTCCAGTATCAAGGTAAAGCGGCTCTTCCTCTGGTTAGCTGAAAGGCATCAGCACGCTTGGTTTAAAAAGCTGGAGCCTCGGAAGTACAACTTAGGGGCTGGTAAACGAGTTATTACTACCAAAGGGCGGTTGGATAATACCTGGCTCATCACGGTGCCCAAGGATATGTAGGGAGAGGCTATGGATCGTAACAGTATTTATTACCGACAAGTTCAGTTGTTACTGCAACTGCTGCCTTTTGTCGCTGAACAGGAGTGCTTTGCTTTGAAAGGCGATACGGCTATCAATTTGTTCGTTCGCAACTTGCCTCGGTTGTCGGTTGATATTGATCTGGTATTTTTACCGATGCTGCAACGTGCAGAAGCCTTAACGGCGATCAAAATTGCTCTGAGTAAGATTGCGGTTGCCATTCGAGCTGCGATGACAGACGCGGAAATTATCGAATCTTTCCGGGATAAAGATGATGCCTTGCGGTTGATTGTAGGAAGATCAGGCGTTCAAATAAAAATTGAGTTGTCACCGGTCTTGCGTGGCACTGTGTTTGAACCGAAGGTAATGACAGTTTGTGAGGTTGTGGAAGATAAGTTTGGCTACGCCGAAATCCAGATCGTTTCCCATGCTGATCTCTATGCCGGAAAAATCTGCGCTGCACTGGATAGGCAACATCCTAGGGATTTGTTCGATGTGAAATGGTTGCTGGATAACGAGGGCTTTACTGATGATCTTCGCAAGGCTCTGATCGTTTACATGGTGAGCCATAACCGTCCTATCGTTGAATTGCTTAGGCCCACTTTCAAGGACATTACTGGTGTCTATCATGGTGAGTTCCTGAATATGGCAGAGCAACACGTCGAACTGGCCGAATTGGAAGAGACGCGAAGACGTTTGGTTGAGTTGATTAACGGCTCTTTAACCGAACAGGAACGTACTTTTCTGTTGTCTTTTAAAAACCGAATGCCAGACTGGTCGCTGTTGGGATTGGAAAGTGTTGAGCAATTGCCTGCCATCCTCTGGAAACAGAGAAATTTGGCGAAGATGGGGACGGATAAACATATTAAAGCGTATCAAAATCTGTGTCATGTACTTGGAGTAGATTAGCTCAACGACATTCAAAATCCATGTTTGTTGGTGGAGCGGCGTTGTATCAAATCACCAAAACTGTTATTCATTGCTTACAAAGTACAAAGAAAGCTCATTCCTTCAAAAGCAACACAGTGGTTTATAAAAATGAAAATACACGGCAGTAACCGCCGCAAATTGCAGATTTTATAAACCATGTTAAATACTGAATCACATCAATGGCTCTACATTTGCGTCACCTGTGAGTCAAATAAGGCTTCTATTCTACTCACCAAATGAGGCGAATAGTCATGTTATTTGACTCAATCTGAGCTTTTCGCCTTGTATTTTGTCAACATGGGGTGAAATCACCAATATCGAGAAATAATTAAGTCTCTGTGCGCTTGTCCTTTAGCGATCAGAATAAACATTAAGCGTGAGAATTGTTTAATTAAAGATGACTGTTAATGGTCAATGACTATAGAACTATTTAGTTTGTTTTATCTTTATTGACATGGTACAAAGATTGATAGATTTTTGTTCAAGAATTAGCTTGTTGATTAACAGAAAGTAATAACTTTGGCATTTTCAGTTAAGGATATTCATTTATACGAGAATACTTAATCATGGTGGTTTTAACTAATAATACTATGGTGATGATGGAGGTAAAAATAGATGGATAATCAAGAACGTTGTCGGTTCACTGAAGGC
>NZ_JAHZMK010000089.1:0-21699 GCF_020387775.1 Photorhabdus antumapuensis | reverse complement strand
GTGGCAATATTCACCACCGGCACATTGCCCTGATTTTGGACCTGCGTTTGGCTATTATCCGGCGTGATGCCGGCGGCGATAGCCGGATGAAGAGGATAAACGGCGGTAAGGTAAATTAAAAGATAACTCGTGGCCCTGACCAACGGGGTGCTGCGCTTATCCATCGTACTCTCTCTTTTCTTAAGTTAATCGGGCTTCGGTGATGAAACGGTAATCTTTCCATAGAAAATATTGATAATTTGATAGTGATATAAGCCAACTATTCTAATGTGTAATTAATTCACCGTCTGAATGGATAGTGTGAAATGTGATCATCGTTCGATTTTTTAATCCCAATAATGGGGAATCGGTTATATTAAATGTCGCTAAATCGCGGTAAGGCTGGAGATATTAAATGGTGACGGGATATAAGGAAAAGAATCAATCTCGTACTACTCGCCGTGTTTCCCTGTCTCAACAGAAGAGACATCCATAGGAAAACTTAATTCATGAGGTTTATAAATATACAATAATAATAAATTATTATATTAATAATAGTTTCAATTCGTTATTAACAAAATATCATCACTCATAAAAAATTATTTAAATAAAATATCAATAAAAACATTTTATTAAGTAAAAATAGCAATAATGAAAGATACTATTAGATTAAAATAGCATGTGAAATTTTTGGGGGAAAAGGCATTAAATATATAAAATAAACTTATATTTAAATCAGCTTCACCAATAAATATAAATAATAGCAACACCAGTTACTATACTGGTGTTGCTATTATATTAGTAATTATTGATAATCACTGACAGGTGCACAAGAGCAATGCAGATTACGATCACCGTAAACATCATCCAGGCGTTTAACAGCAGGCCAATATTTATTGGCTTTGGTTTCTGCGGTTGGGAAAACGGCAATTTCACGGCTGTAACTATGGCTCCAATCAGAAACCAGCTCAGTTTGTACGTGAGGCGCATTGACCAATGGATTATCTTCCAATGACCATTCACCTTGCGCCACTTTGCCAATTTCAGCACGGATTGCCAACATAGCATCCACAAAGCGGTCAATTTCTACTTTGCTTTCCGATTCTGTAGGTTCCACCATCAACGTACCGGCAACCGGGAATGACATGGTTGGCGCATGGAAGCCATAGTCAATCAAGCGCTTGGCAATATCCATCTCGCTGATACCAAACGCTTCTTTCAACGGTCGAATATCCAGAATACATTCATGGGCCACATAACCGTTATGTCCCGTATACAGCACGTCATAATCATTCTTTAAACGAGCAGCAATATAGTTAGCATTCAAAATTGCTGTCTGACTTGCCTGTTTCAATCCTTGCGAGCCCATCATACGGATATACATCCAACTAATCGGCAGAATAGAAGCACTACCAAATGGTGCCGCTGAGACCGCTCTCTGTTCAGTAATGCCATCCATTTGAACTACCGAGTGCCCCGGCAAAAACGGCGCTAAATGGGCTTTTACGCCAATCGGCCCCATACCTGGACCGCCGCCGCCATGTGGGATACAGAATGTTTTGTGAAGGTTGAGATGCGAAACATCAGCGCCGATAAAACCCGGCGCGGTGATGCCAACCTGCGCGTTCATATTCGCACCATCAAGGTAAACCTGACCACCATACTGATGAATGATTTCACACACCTGACGGATCGTTTCTTCATATACGCCGTGGGTTGATGGGTAAGTCACCATGATGCAGGAAAGCTCACCATCTGATTCTTCCGCTTTTTCACGCAGGTCTGCCAGATCAATGTTGCCCTCTTTGTCGCAACTTACCACCACAACCGTCATACCCGCCATATGAGCAGAAGCCGGGTTAGTACCATGAGCAGAACTTGGGATCAAACAGATATGACGATGTCCTTCTCCACGACTTTCATGGTAACGGCGAATAGCAAGCAAACCCGCATATTCACCCTGTGCACCGGAGTTTGGTTGCATACAAACAGCATCATAACCTGTCAATTGCACCAGCCAGTGAGATAATTGGCTGATCATCTGCTGATAACCCTGCGCTTGCCCTAGCGGGCAGAATGGATGCAGTTCATTAAATTCAGGCCAAGAGATCGGTAACATTTCTGCCGCAGCATTAAGTTTCATAGTGCAAGAACCCAATGGGATCATTGCCTGATTCAGTGCCAAATCTCGGCGCTCAAGACGATGCATATAGCGCATCATATCTGTTTCGCTGTGATAGCGGTTGAAATTTGGATGCAGAAGGATTTCATCACTACGCAACATTGAGGCAGGAATGGAGTGACTTTCCGTCATCAGCTCTTTATCCAGTGTTTCAACATCTAGCTTGTCATCCGTGCCTGTCAGCACAGAGAACAATTTAATCACATCATCACGACGGGTAGCCTCACTCAATGTGATACCCACCGCGCCGTAAATATCGGTACGCAAATTGATTTCAGCTTTCTCTGCCCGGGCCAATACCGCCGCTTTATCAACAATTTCAACCGTCAGTGTATCAAACCAAGTTTTGTAACGTAGAGTCAACCCAGCTTTCTGTAACCCAGCCGCCAGAATGTCAGTCAGACGATGAATACGGCTCGCAATGCGTTTCAATCCTTTCGAACCATGATATACCGCATACATCGCCGCGATATTTGCCAACAACACCTGAGCAGTACAGATGTTGGAATTCGCTTTCTCACGACGAATATGCTGCTCACGGGTCTGCATTGCCATGCGCAGTGCCGTATTACCAGCCGCATCACGGGAAACACCGATAATACGTCCCGGCATAGAACGTTTGAATTCATCACGGCTGGCAAAAAATGCTGCGTGGGGACCGCCATACCCCATTGGTACCCCAAAGCGCTGAGCAGAACCAAACACAATGTCAGCCCCTTGTTTACCCGGTGCAGTCAGCAGCACCAACGCCATCAAGTCAGCGGCAACACTGACAATGATTTTGCGCTGTTTCAGTTGTGCGATCAGATCAGCATAATCATGAACTTCACCTGTCGTGCCAACCTGTTGTAACAACACACCAAATACACCTTCCTGCTCCAAAACTTTTTCTGCTTTATCTACAATCACATCAAAGCCAAAGGTTTCAGCGCGGGTACGAACAACGTCTAATGTTTGGGGATGGATATCATCAGCAACAAAGAAACGGTCAGCATTTTTCAGTTTGCTGGTACGTTTTGCCATTGCCATTGCTTCAGCCGCCGCAGTCGCTTCATCCAGCAAAGAGGCAGAGGCAATATCCAAACCCGTCAAATCGATCGTCACTTGTTGGAAATTCAACAGTGATTCAAGGCGACCTTGAGAAACTTCTGGTTGATAAGGTGTATAAGCGGTATACCAGCCAGGATTTTCTAATAAATTACGCAAAATAACCGGCGGAAGCACAGCAGGCACATATCCCATACCAATATAGGATTGGTAACGCTTATTTTGGCTGGCAATCGCTTTCAGTTCAGCGAGTGCTTGCTGTTCAGTTGCACCACTGCCAACATCGGGTGGCGCTGGTAAGGCGATATCACGGGGAACAATTTTCTGTGTTAAATCATTAAGGGAACTTGCCCCCACTGTCGCCAGCATCTCTTTTTGCTGTTCGGCGGAAGAGCCAATATGACGGCGGATAAACTCGCCATGATTCTCGAGTTGGCTTAATGTCTGGGTCATTTGTTACTAATTCCTGAAGCTGGCCAGAAATGGCATACAAATAAAAACGCCCTGCTCACAATGTGAAACAGGGCGACGGTAAGCATATTATTCTTCTTCGTCCAGAAGTGCCTGATATCCTTCGGCATTCAGCAAACTCGAAAGTTCACTTTCATCAGAGGCTTTAATACGGAACAGCCAGCCTTCGTTATAAGGCTCACTGTTAACCAATTCAGGCGCGTCATTTAGCGCCTCATTAACGGCAATAATTTCACCACTCAGTGGTGCATAGATATCAGAAGCCGCTTTTACTGATTCAACAACGGCACAATCATCGCCAAGATTGATTTCATCACCTACTTCTGGCAAATCAACAAAGACCATATCGCCGAGCAGCTCCTGTGCATGCTCGGTAATACCTACAGTGTATTCACCGTTACCTTCTGCACGAATCCACTCATGTGATTCAGCATATCTTAACTCTGCGGGGACATTACTCATTACCATCATCTCCTTCAATCCTAGAATCTACCCCTATTAGGCTATTTTGTGCTCCTGCACCAATCATGCTTTCCGGGATAAATTGCTATTTACTCATCAAGTTATTATTCGATAAAAATGACTATACGAGAGGTTTACCCGCCCGTACAAAGCTAGGTTTGACTACCTGAACCGGCATTTCACGATTGCGGATTTGGACAACCGCCTGTTCACCAATCCCCTGCGGCACACGGGCAAGGGCAATACTGAATCCTAATGTTGGAGAGAACGTACCACTGGTAATAACGCCAGAATGTAAGGTGCCCATCTCATCAGTAAAACTAACTATTAAACCACCGCGTAACACACCCTTTTCTCTCATCACCAAACCAACCAACTGCTCAGTGCCCTCTTCACGCTGTTTTTCTAGTGCTTCACGGCCGATAAACTGGCGATCTTCGGGTTTCCAAGCGATTGTCCAGCCCATGTTAGCTGCAAGGGGAGAAATGGTTTCATCCATTTCCTGCCCATAGAGGTTCATACCGGCTTCAAGTCGCAGCGTATCACGCGCACCTAATCCCGCGGGCTTAACGCCGACACTCAGCAATTTTTGCCAGAAATCCGTTGCTTGCTCTTTTGGTAACGCCACTTCATAACCTGCTTCACCGGTATAACCCGTTGTTGCGATAAACAGATCACCCGCCTGGACACCAAAGAAGGGTTTCATTTCGGCAATAGTCTGTTTTTGTTCATCACTCAACAGAGACTGTACTTTTGCCTGAGCTTCCGGTCCCTGAACCGCAATTAATGCCAGATCATCACGAACCTGAATATCAACCGGGTAACTGGCTACATGTTCATTAATCCAAGCCAGATCTTTCTCACGGGTCGCAGAATTGACCACCAATCGATAAAAATCATTGCTAAGGTAATAAACAATCAGGTCATCAATTACACCACCAGAAGCATTAAGCATCCCGGTATATAAGGCTTTACCCTTTTCTGTCAGTTTAGCAATGTCATTTGCCAGCAAATAACGCAGGAAATCACGGCAACCCGTACCATGCAGATCCACAATCGTCATGTGGGAAACATCAAACATACCGGCATGAGTGCGGACAGTATGATGCTCATCCATTTGTGAACCATAATGCAAAGGCATCATCCAGCCATGAAAATCTACCATACGTGCACCACAAGCCAGATGCTGGTCATACAATGGAGTTTGTTTTGCCATTATTTCCCTCTTTTCATTTCCTACATGAAAACATACCGCGTATTAACCGACAGATACTGTGAATCATGAACAAAGAGCGGCTAAAAAACGCGACGCAAACGATATCTTAGAATGAAAGTTATCACTGAAAACCCAAATGAACCATAAGTAAAAATAGGGTTCAATTCAGTGACCATCAAAAAACGGGTTATGAGTATGCAGAATTTTCAACTATTAAAATGAGTCATAATACTCAAAATTAACAATTAACTTTAGAAAACACTCATTTTCTGTTACAAGCTAACTGAAATATGAATCAAATCACCTATTCATATTTCAGCAAGACATGAAAAAAAGTTATCGATAAGCAGAGGCTAAATTAGATTTTTTCAGCCGAATGGGCTTTAGAAGAGAGCCAGTCCGGTAAATCACTCAATCCCATTGCCTGACGAAGTAATTTAGGTTTAATTCCCGGTAAATTATCTGCCAGAGACAACCCAACATCCCGCAAAAGTTTTTTCGCCGGATTATTGCCATCAAATAATTGACGAAAACCTTGCATCCCGGCCAGCATCACAGCAGCACCATATTTACGTCGGCGCTCATAACGACGTAAATAAAAGTGCTGACCAATATCTTTTCCCTGACCATGCAAACGACGCAATTCACCTATCAGCTCAGCGACATCCATCAAGCCCAAATTCACTCCCTGACCCGCCAATGGGTGAATGGTATGAGCGGCATCTCCCAATAAGGCCAAACGATGAGCCGCAAAATTACGGGCATAGCGACCGGTCAGTGGAATCGTCAGACGTTCACTCATCAGTTCACATTGACCAAGGCGCAGATCAAAATCCACCGCCAATTGCTGGTTGAAACGCCTATGATCAAGCTGTTTGTACTGTTCTGCGACTTCACCCGGTAGTGACCAGACGATAGAACACAAATGGGGATCGGCAAGCGGTAAAAACGCTAAAATACCATCACCATAAAAGACCTGACGGGCAACCCTGCCGTGCGGCTCTTCAGTGCGAATAGTGGCGACCAACGCATGATGTTCATAATCCCAGAATGTGAGAGGGATATCAGCATGTTGACGTAACCATGAATGAGCACCATCAGCACCAACAACTAAACGAGCAGTTAACATGCGACCATCGGATAAGGTCATAAAAGCTTCATTTTCACCCCAGGCAACCTGTTTCAAAGCCGCTGGCGACAAAATGGTCACTTCAGATAAGCTGTCTGCTTTTTTCCATAATGCTTCACGAATAACTCGGTTTTCAATGATATGACCAAGATATTCCAGCCCATATTCAGCCGCGCTGAACCGAATCCGGCCAAAGCTATCCCGCTCCCAAACTTCCATTTCTTGATAAGGGCTGGTGCGCATCTCCAGAATCTGTTGCCACACACCAAGATGCTGTAACAGGCGCTCACTGGCCGCATTAATTGCAGAAACCCGCAAAGCATACTCTTCTCCAGCAATAACGGGTTGAGTAGGCGGATAGTTCTCCACCACCGCCACCCGCAAACCGCTGCCTTGCAAGCCACAGGCAAGCGCCAAACCCACCATACCGCCACCAGCGATAACCACGTCAAATGATTGCATAATATAACGTCCTCTTATTTTGTCTGCTTTATCTGCGGTTATCTTTGGGCGACCCAACCCAGAGTCTGACGGGCCAGTATATCCCGCATAGGAGAGCATTTTTCCATCATCATCAGGCCGAAGTTACGCCCGACTTGTAATGGAAAATAACGATTGGCAAATATCCGTATCAATCCATCGGTAATATCAATGGTGTTTTCCCGATCTAAAACCCGTTGCTGTTGATAGTTGGCCAGAACCTGGTAAGTACCAATATCCTGACCAGCAGCAAAAGCCTCAGAAACAATCTGAGCCAGTGTCATAACATCTCGCATACCAAGATTAAAACCCTGACCCGCAATCGGATGTAATGTTTGCGCGGCATTTCCCACCAACGCCAATCGATGGCTAATCTGTTGATTTGCAGTAGATAGTGTCAATGGATAACTGTGACTCTGACCGGTTTCCAATATTTTCCCCAGTCTCCAGCCAAATACTCGCTGTAACTGCCTAAGAAATTGCTCATTATTCCAACTCGCTATCTCCTTTCTCCGCGCCAACTGATGGCACCATACCAGCGAGCTCCGGCCCTCAGACATTGGCAGCAAAGCCAGTGGGCCATTTTCTGTGAAACGTTCAAATGCACTGCCTCGCGGATGCTCCGAAGTCAATACATTAGTAATCACGGCAACCTGTTCATAAGCATGTCGTTGCCACTGAATATTACAGGCGAGACCAATGGCAGAATGGCTGCCATCTGCCGCTACCAGCAATTCACCTTGCAGCCGTTCGCCACTATCCAGAGTGACAGCTACCGATGACAGGGTTCTTTCAACAGCCATAACCCTGGATGGACAATATAACGTTACACCAGGCGCATTTTTCAGTAATCCGAACAAACACTGCCCTGCATCATACAATTCGATAACATTACCTAGAGCTGGAATGTTATATTCTTTTGCATAAAGATTCACAAACCCTGCATGACCACGATCACTAACATGAACGTGAGTTATTGGTATCACATAATCTTCCAGAGCAGACCAAACGCCGATCTGTTGTAAACGCTGACAAGTACCGTAAGCCAGCGCTATCGCTCTGGCATCAAAGCCGGGATGTTTCTGCTCCGGCTCTGCTGCTTCAATCAGGGACACATGAATCTGCCCCTTACTCAGGGAAGATATCGCCAGCGCAAGTGTCGCGCCGGTCATGCCTCCACCAACGATAATCACGTTCATTTTTAACTTAACCCTGTTTTGCTTTCGCCATCAGAGCTTCAATCTCATCAGCTTCTTTAACAACACTGGCTGTCAGGTTTTCATTACCTGTTTCAGTGATCAAAATATCATCTTCAATACGGATACCGATACCACGATATTCCATCGGCACATCTGCATCCGGTGCAATATAAAGCCCCGGCTCAACAGTCAATACCATTCCTGGTTGCAGAATACGGTCACGCTCTACACCATAATCACCGACATCATGCACATCCAACCCTAGCCAATGACTGAGACCATGCATAAAGAACTGGCGATAGGCTTTAGTTTCGATTAAATGTTCAACTTCACCGTGCATAATGCCCAGTTTCACCAACTCTTCCACCATAATCCGCACGACATGTTCTGTAACTTTGTTGATGCTGGTGCCTGGCTTATACAATTCCAATGAAACATTGAGCGTTTTCAGTACGATATCGTAAATTTCACGCTGAGCACGGGTGAATTTGCCATTGACAGGGAAAGTACGAGTGATATCTCCGGCATAACCCAGATATTCACAACCTGCGTCAACCAACACCAAGTCACCCTCTTTCATCCTGCTTTCATTCTCGGTGTAGTGCAGGATACAGCTATTTTCACCACTCCCTACAATCGTGTTGTAAGCAGGGTAACGAGCCCCTTGATAAGTAAATTCGTGATGAATTTCGGCTTCCAGTTGATACTCAAACATTCCTGGTCGGCAAACTTTTATTGCGCGCGTATGGGCCTGCGCACTGATTTCACCTGCCCGGCGCATAACTTCAATTTCTGCCTTAGATTTGAACAACCGCATTTCATGTACCCAAGGGCGCCAATCAGTTATCGATAAAGGCGCTGAAAGATTACGTCGACCGCCTTTTCTTAAAATATCCAACGCATGGAAGACAATTTCATCCGCGTAGGCAAATTCGCCTTGCGCGTGATAAACCACATTCAAACCATTCAGCAACAGGTAAAGCTCTTCTTTGATATCATCAAAAGGCAAAGCACGATCAATACCCAGTTTTTCCGGTGCCGCTTCTTGCCCAAGACGGCGACCAAACCAAATTTCCGCAGTCAAGTCACGCACTCGATTAAAAAGAACACTATGATTATGCGTATCATCACTCTTAATTAATACCAACACCGCTTCCGGTTCATTAAACCCAGTCAAATAAAGGAAATCGCTATGCTGACGATAGGGATATTCATTATCTGAATTTCGTGGCGCAGGCGGGGCAGAAAAAATAATCGCTGCGCTGGCCGGAGCCATTTTTGCCAGTAAAGCCTGACGGCGGGATAAATATTCTTGTTTGATCATACCCTCTCCTGCGACTTAGTTAATTATTTTGCGCTCAATAAACACCAATTAATGCAATGTTGGTTTATCATTTTTTGCAATTAAAACGGTTTTAGGTTCAGTAAAGGCGATATAGCAAAGCTGCGCAGCCACCCGCACATATTCAAGAACCTCTTCCAGTGCCTGGGCCAACTCTTCTTGATCATCACCTTCTTCATAACCAAGTAGACCGATATTGCGCAAATCACCAATAATCTCACTGATCTCTTTTTTATCCGCGAACTTCGGTTGAGCAACACCTAACCCCAGCAAAAAATGGTTAACCCATCCAGCTAATGCATCTGCTCGTTCAAACACATTATCTTCCTCATCTGGCAGCAATAAACCGAATGCAAAATGACTGTCATCCAATGATTCGAATGTGATTTCACGTAGTTCACGCAATTGTTGGGCTAATGGAGGGGAAAAAGCTAGCCCATCATTAGCTAAGTCATGAACTAAGACCTGCCAACTACTGTCGCGATTACCGCCGCACAGTAGGCCGCTAATCAACCCATGCATCTCCGCTGCCGTCAGTGCCACTGACTGTTGATGCAATATTTCGTCAAAAGATTGATAATCTGGTAATGAATTCTGTATAGACATGTGTATTGGTCATCGTTGACGGTGTAAGTTCATGCTATGCTACCACCAAGGGGAGTCGCTATACCAGACAACAACCTTCGCTAATCGTGAGTTGTCTGTCGGTATGGCGTTATAATGATTGGCGCCAGTTTCAATTCTATAATTCAGAATTAAAACCGGGGCGCAGCAATAAGTCAGGAAGGGGTCATGTCTGCACAACCGGTAGATATCCAGATTTTTGGGCGGTCACTACGTGTCAATTGTCCATCAGAGCAAAAAGAAGCATTGCTGGCTGCGGCTGTGGAACTTGAGCAACGTTTAGAAGATTTAAAAGAGCGCACCAGAGTAACCAATACTGAACAACTGATTTTTATTGTGGCACTGAATATCTGTCACGAATTGGCACAAGAAAAAGTGAAAACCCGTGACTATGCCTATAATATGGAACAGAAAATAAAGATGCTTCAACAGACTATAGAACACGCATTAGTGGAACAAGGTCGCATCACTGAGAGCACTATTTCACCAACTGAATGAATTCTATCGATAAATCATACATTAGTGAGTGAATCATTCGAGAATTAGTTGCTTTCTGTGTTTAGTTTCATACAATAGGTGGCATAAAGTTGCTTACAAGCGCTGAATAAATTTCTCTGAGATGTTCGTTAACGGGGAAAGTCCCCTGAGCCGATATTTCATACATGATAGAATGTGGTGCTCCGTAGTCTGGTGTGCATGCTCGGTTCGGCCGAGAAGCCTTAAAGCTGCGACGCTGCGTTCACCTTGAACCAAGGGTTCAAGGGTTACTACCTGTAACGGCATCTTGGAGAATCTCAACCTTAATCACTGCTGCTATCCACCGGCAGGTTCTATGCAATCAGAGCCCCTATTATCACTCAGACAAAGCATTAGAAAGAAAATACGCCAACAACGCCGTGAACTCACTCCTGAACAGCAATCGCTTTTTGCAAGACAGGCTGCTGAGCGAGCAATCAACCACCCCAAAATTCACCAAGCCAACAAAATCGCACTATTCCTTTCGTTTGATGGTGAACTTGATACCCGTCCACTGATTAACCAACTCTGGCAACAAAATAAACAGATCTATCTGCCGGTATTGCACCCTTTCCATCATCACCATCTGCTATTTTTAAACTATCAACCCAACAGCCCGCTTGTCAGAAATCGCTTCAATATAGAAGAACCACCGCTGAATATTGAACAGGTTTTACCATTATCAGAGCTGGATATTATGATGATCCCGCTGGTTGCTTTTGACCGCACAGGGCAGCGACTTGGCATGGGTGGTGGCTTTTACGATCGTACATTGAAGCAGTGGCAACAAAAAAATTTCTATCCGATAGGTCTGGCGCATAACTGTCAGCTAGTCGATACGCTGCCAACAGCCGAATGGGATATCCCATTACCCGAAATCATCACACCTGAAAAAATCTGGCAATGGCAGTAAAAAATGGACGCCTTACACAAAGCGCCCATTTATGACATATCAAAATATACCCTACGGATTTCAAGATGCATCGCGACGGCAAGGAGCGAATCCCCGGGAGCATAGCAAACTATGTGACCGGGGTGAGTGAGCGCAGCCAACAAAGAGGCAACTTGAAAGATAACGGGTATAATCAGTAAAGCAGACGAGAACGGATAGTACCCGGCAATGCTTTCAGTTTCTGAAATACCATTTCAGCCTGAGCAGGATTTTCAGTCACAATATCAATAACCACATAACCCATATCTCCACTGGTACGCAAATACTGAGCGGCGATATTAATATCTTGTTCAGCAAACACTTGGTTAATACTGTTCAATATACCCGGGCGATTTTCATGAATATGTAGAAACCGGTTGGTATCATCAGCATGAACAGGAAGAGACACTTCTGGGAAGTTTACTGCTGATAAGGTAGAACCATTATCAGAGTATTTCGCTAACTTTCCTGCGACTTCATAACCAATGTTTTCCTGCGCTTCCTGGGTAGAACCACCAATATGTGGGGTCAGCAACACGTTATCAAATTTACGTAACGGTGACTCAAATGAATCATTATTAGTTGCCGGTTCAACAGGGAACACATCCACAGCCGCCCCTGACAGATGTTCACTTTCCAATGCATCACATAATGCCGGGATATCCACCACCGTTCCGCGTGAAGCATTAATCAGGATAGAACCCGGTTTCATCAGGGTCAGTTCGGTCGCACCAATCATATTTCTAGTTGATGGCGTTTCTGGTACATGCAAACTAACCACATCACTCATATTCAGTAATTCTGACAAATGACGTACCTGATGAGCATTACCTAATGGCAACTTGTTTTCAATATCGTAAAAGTAGACATCCATACCAATATTTTCAGCCAGAATACCAAGCTGAGTACCAATATGACCGTAACCGATAATGCCCAGTTTTTTACCACGAACTTCATAGCAGCCTTTAGCCTGCTTATCCCACACTCCACGATGAGCTTTCGCATTCGCCAAAGGGATACGACGCAGCAATAACAACAACTCACCAAGGACCATTTCAGCAACAGAACGGGTATTAGAAAATGGCGCATTAAAGACAGGGATACCACGTTTTGCCGCCGCTTTCAGATCAACCTGATTGGTACCAATACAGAAACAGCCTACAGCAACTAATTTTTCCGCTGCCTGAAAAATATCTTCGGTCAGTTGTGTGCGGGAACGGATACCCACAAAATGGGTATCACGAATTGCCTCTTTTAATTCTTTGGAATCTAATGCTCCCTTATGATATTCGATATTGCTATAACCGGCTGCTCGCAGATTTTCTACCGTGCTCTGATGCACACCTTCTAATAGCAAAAACTTAATCTTATCTTTTTCCAGAGATACCTTAACCATTTATCCTGCCTATTGTTACGCTTCGTTACATTTAAGATTCATTCTCTCAACATAACAAAAAAAACGAACACAGCAATATAAACGATTGCTATTCTCGTCACATAAGTCTTAATAAAGTAGTTATTATGCGGAATAAAATGATCTGAAAAAGAATAAAATTAGGATTTAGATTAAATAACAATCAGAGATATGAGATATATCACTAAATTCTTCACCTATTTTAAAAGTGAAAAAATTTTTAAGGGCGAAAAACTCCGCCCCTGTAAATAATATTATTGAGTGATGGTTTTCACTCCATCGAACGTTCCCATCAATACAACATCCGCACCACGGTTAGCAAATAGACCCACAGTCACCACACCTGAGATACGATTAATTTTATTCTCTAACTCAACAGGATCGAGTATGGCTAGATTATGCACATCAAGAATCACATTGCCGTTATCAGTCACAACATTCTGACGATATTTTGGTACTCCCCCCAATTTAACCAACTCACGAGCAACATAAGCGCGAGCCATTGGAATCACTTCGACTGGCAGAGGAAATTTACCCAATACATCAACTTTCTTAGAAGCATCAACAATACAAACGAATTTTTTTGCTATTGCAGCAATGATTTTTTCACGCGTCAATGCAGCACCACCGCCTTTAATCATCTGCATATTGCCATTGATTTCATCCGCGCCATCAACATAGATATCCAGGGAATCCACTTCATTACAATCGAATACAGGAATCCCCAAGCTTTTTAACTTCTCGGTAGAAGCCTCAGAGCTGGATACTGCCCCTTCAATCTGATCTTTAATGGAACCGAGAGCATCAATAAAATGTGAAGCCGTTGAACCTGTCCCCACACCCACAACTGTTCCTGATGTAACAAATTCGAGTGCTGCCCAACCTACTGCTTTTTTTAGTTCGTCCTGAGTCATATCAATTCATTGCCTATATCAGTTACAAGGAAAGACTGTCGACTAGTATAAACTTTGATAGCAACAAAGAAACCGCAATTAAGTTGAGTGAGATGAATCATGAAAAACTAAGACTAAATGATGTGAAAAACCCGCCATATTAGCGGGCTACAAAAAGAGTGAAGTTTATGCAGCCTCTTTGTTACGACGACGACCTTGCTTTTCTTGGCTTGGTGCCTGTGCATGTTCTTCCAAAACCGGACCTACTTTCATAAGAAAATCCAAGGTCTCTCCAGCTTTTTTATAAGTTTGGATGGTATCAAACATCGGTTCTTTTTGTGTTCTCATAGCTACACCTCTAAAACAACTTCACATTACTGAACTGATTTCGTCATATAGCAAAAATTCCCGACAAAATCTCTCTGTTGTGGACATAGCTACAAATTTAGAGCGTAACAACAGATAGTCCACCCGATTTAGTTTATTACAAAGCAGATCATTAAGATTTCATCTTCAACAAAATAACGATTTCTATCTGTATACTATAACGTGCATGTAAACACAGATATGTCAAAGAACTAACTCCTTAGACCTACTCTTCAACTTTGCCGCTAATGTCTTAATATCACATGACATTACATATCCACAACGCTCTAGCTCAAAACCAAACGAACGATAGTAAGCTATTTTATCCTTAACAGGTTCATGAATCCTGACGTCTTCACCATCAGCCATATTCATGAAAATCAATGTTGCATACAGAGTATACAAAAGCATCTTTCTATGCAACGGATGATTTTCTGTATCCTTCACAAAATTTTCCAATACATGGATGTTAAAACTCTTATCGTTCAAATCATATGTCGATAGGGCGACCCCAGCCGGAACAGACTCAATTTGGAAATTTTCTCTTGATGTAACAAATTTTATACACAAACTAAAGCAATCATGTCGATTACCAATTTCTGTAATATAATATTCCCAGTTAAGCTCACCATACACTTTTGTTAGCATGTCTGCATCGCTGTCAGAAATAGGACCAACCGCCAAATCTATTCCTCTCCGATCCATATATAACTGCAAAGTATTATATGTTAATTGTGCAACATGTTTCAGTGACAGCATAAAAAGCAACCTTACTTACATTGTTATTAAATAGCCAAAAATAACGATTTTTTAACAATTTTATTGAAAAATAATACTTAAGCGAAACATGCAAACAATCTTTAGCCCGATCAAAAATTCATCATTAAGCTAGCAAAAACAGCTTCACCCAGTGCTTTCTCCTGAGCATATCGCCGATTCAACCACATCAACAAACTTAACCTTCAAAAATGGAACCCCCTTCCCAAAGGCAACCAACCAACAAAAATTTATCCAAATTGGGTATAACATGAGTAATTTCTGGAAGGTAGGATTTTACGGACCACCAGATAAATTGCCTCATCCATTAGAAAAATATGGCATAGTGATATTCAGAAAAATAAGTGGAGAATCTTTCTATAATGAAACGCCCTGACTATCGAACACTACAAGCCCTGGATGCAGTGATCCGAGAACGCGGCTTCGAACGTGCTGCCCAGAAACTCTGTATCACCCAATCCGCAGTTTCTCAACGTATCAAACAGTTGGAAAATCTGTTCGGTCAGCCTCTGCTAGTACGCACCGTTCCTCCGCGCCCCACAGAACAAGGACAAAAACTACTGGCGCTATTACATCAGGTAGAGTTGTTGGAAGAACAATGGCTAGGTGATGAACAAAGTACCGATACTCCATTGCTGCTTTCGTTGGCAGTCAACGCTGACAGCTTAGCAACCTGGCTGTTACCGGCACTACACCCAGTACTCGCTGATTTACCTATCCGACTCAATATTCAAGTTGAAGATGAAACTCGGACTCAAGAACAGCTAAGAAGAGGTGAAGTCGTTGGCGCGGTCAGTATTCAACCACAACCCTTACCCAGTTGTCTGGTCGATAAACTAGGCGCACTGGATTATCTGTTTGTCGCCTCACCAGCATTTGCTGCCCGCCATTTCCCAAATGGAGTTACCCGCTCGGCGTTACTAAAAGCCCCTGCGGTTGCATTCGACCATCTGGATGATATGCATCAGGCATTTTTACAACAGAACTTCGAGTTGTCACCGGGTAGCGTTCCATGTCATATCGTCAACTCATCTGAAGCCTTTGTACAACTGGCAAAACAGGGTTCTACTTGTTGTATGATCCCACACTTACAGATTGATCAAGAATTGAAAAATGGTGAACTAATCGACCTGACGCCGGGTTTATGTCAGCGCCGGATGCTCTATTGGCATCGTTTTGCACCGGAAAGCAGGACCATGAAAAAAGTGACTGACGCCCTGTTGAAACTTGGGCGTCAGATGTTAAGACAAGATGACATTAATTAAGGTCTTAGCTCAAAAACCACATCAACCTGATCGCTGAAGTTGATGCTATCCTGCTGGTAAGTTTCACCCACTCCAGCAGCACCTCCCGACATCATCACATCAGTATTGCGATACTTCATGTGATCAATCGCCTCTGGTGCTCGGTAATTGATACTGTATATCGAGCCAACTTTGCTATTAAAACCTTTCGCCAATGCATCAGCTTGTTCAATCGCATTCTCAATGGCCTTCTGGCGCACTTCATCACGATATTTTTGCGGATTGTCCACACCAAACTGAACAGATACAATTTCGTTCAAACCCGCTTTTAATGCGCCATCTAACAGATCATTAAGTTGCTCTAACTTACGAACCTTCACTTCCACTGAACGGATCGCACGATAGCCTTTCAGCACCGATTTGCCAGATACATTGTCATACTCATAATCAGGCTGAGTACGCAGATTCGCCGCATCAATATCTTTCTTTTCAATACCGTGATTTTTCAGAAAATCAAAATATTTAGCAACCAGCTCATCAACCTGCTTTTTAGCCCCAGAAGCATCTTTAGCAGAAATATTGACGTTAATCATCAATGTTGCTATATCCGGTTCTGCTTTCACTACCGCATTACCAGAAGTAATAACATGAGGGACTGCGGGTAAATCAGCAGCCTGTGCAGCAAGTGGCACCCCGGCACTTAACATGGCGGCCAACCCTAATGATTTTAATTTCACACAACCTCCGAAGAAAACCTGTTACAGAAAATGTTCATCCCACGGAAAAACCGAAATATCTATGGGATGAATGCAACACTAACACACAGGCTGTATGCAAAGAAGTGTTCAGATTAATCAGAAATTAGCAATCCCTGCTTAGCAAGTTGCCATGCGATATACCACATTATGATACAGATAAACCCATTAATAATCCGTTGAGAAAGCGGCTTACTTAACACGGGGGAAAACCATGCAGCCAGTAATGACAGAGAAAAAAACCAACTAACAGAAGCACTTGCAGCACCAAAAGTAAACCATGGCCTGAGTTCTGAAGATAACTGACCACCAATACTGCCCAGAACAACAATGGTATCTAAATAAACATGTGGATTTAACCAAGTGACCGCAAAGATGATCGCAATTACCCGCCAACGGTTTTTTACTGAATTATTTACCTGCGCCAGTTCAATATTGGCAAACAAAACCACACGTAAAGCCCCCCATCCATACCAGAATAAAAAAGCAACACCTCCCCAGGTGACACATTGCAAGAGTAAAGTTGACTGACTAAGTAATGCACTACCACCAAATACACCGACACCAATCAAAAAACCATCACTGATCGCGCACAAAGTTGCACTCATTAGATGAAATTGTCTCCTGCTGCCTTGCTGCATAACAAAGGCATTTTGTGGGCCAAGAGGCAAAATCATTGCTGCGCTAAGAAAAAAACCCTGCACAAATGTCGATAACATAAAAAAATTCCTCAATAATTATTCACTTTGCTATTTCAATGTTCAGAATATTAAGAAGAATAGCGCATTAGAGGAAATAAATGCTGCTAATCGATCATAAGAAATTTTAATAACCAACTAAAAAGCAGATTTTTACAGGAAAATCATTTGATTAATTCAAAGGAAATCAAGCTAATACACACTAAAAGTATTAATGAATCTATCAATTCCATGAAAATAAGAGGAAGGGATTATTTTGAAAAAAATGATGGGTTTCATGCTATTAGCAATCATTATTGTTGCTGCTCTTACTGTAAGAAACTACTATTTGCTTCGAAATGATGTTGAAGAGACATTAAACCACTATGAAATAATTGAACACTATATTGGTACAGCAAATATTACAGATGTAAAGCTCAGTTATTATCAGCCTTCCTTATGCAAAAAAGGCTGTGAACGCTTTATTCTTAAAATACAGGGGGAAAAAGGTGATGGGATAGTCACTGCTGATATTAATTTCCATACTTCAGATGTTTCATCCGCTGTCCTTTGCTTATCTGATAACAAGAAAATAGCACTGACAGAAGATATCAACGATGATTTTATTAAAAACAACTTTAATACCTTATGTCGATAAAATAAACTAGGGGAATAGAGCGTCCGCGCTATTGACAGCGCGGCGCTGATTTACTAGTAAAAATTTACGGTCTATTCACATAATCAGAAGGTTATTATCCAATCCCCTCTGATTAATCACTCATTTTATTCCGCGCCATAGCTTGATTCTGATGCAAATAAACATCCATTTGTGGATAAGGAATACTGATATTGTGTTTATCCAATGTACGTTTAAAGTCCTCCATCAAATCCCAATAAACCTCCCAAGCATCACCATTGGTAGTCCATACACGCACAATAAAATTCAGTGAAGAAGGTGCCATTTCATGCAAACGAATCGTCACGCCTTTGTCATGCTGAATACGATTGTCTACGGCAATAACATCACCTAATACTTTTTTAACTTCATCAATATCTGCATTATACGCAACACCGACCATGATCTGGGTTCGACGATTCGGTTCACGGCTGGTATTAATAACATTATCTGCAATAATTTTCCCATTCGGGATCACGATGATTCTGTCATCTGCTGTACGCAATGTCGTAGAGAAAATCTGCACCTGAACAACGGTGCCTTCAACAGCGCCCAGAATAACATATTCGCCCGCACGGATTGGGCGAAAAGCCACCAACAATACCCCCGCGGCAAAGTTGGACAAAGACCCCTGTAAAGCTAAACCAACAGCTAAACCAGCAGCACCGATAACTGCAATGACAGAAGCCGTCTGAACACCTAATTTGCCCAACACTGCAATAATAGTGAACGCAATAATCAAATAACGAACAACAGCAGCCAAGAAATCTGATACCGTTACATCAATGCCGCGCAATGACATAACTCTTTTCACGCCTTTACTGATGAGTTTCGCCGCCATCAATCCCAGAACAAGAATCAAAATAGCAGCAACAGTATTGACCAGATATTGAATGATTAAATCCTGATGATTAATAAGCCAGCTTGTAGCCTCATTAATGCCACCAGACAGATTGATATCTTCCATTAAAACCACCTTGATTCTTTAGCTATTCAACTATAATTGAGTAAAATTACTCGATGATTATCCTTCATAGCAACCATTAACAGTAAGAAAAAAACCTATCGTGCCAGAGAATTATTTTTGTCTATATACAGCTTTTTACCAATCGTACTTTTGCAAAATAAAACCCCGATAATCGGCCAACATATCAATAAAATCCTTGGTACCGCAAAAAGCCAGGCTCTCATTATCGTAATAACTCATACCTTCCTCCATCGAATCAGTTTCAAACTCAAGCTGATTGGCACGAACCATAACTTCTTCGTCATCCATTAACAGCGTATATTCATGACCTACAAGTTGCCATTGACGTTCACTACCTTTAATTTCGGCCAACGCTGAGGCAATCTTATCTATCACCGCCAAATCACCTTTAACTTCTTCATTCAACCACTGACCAATAGCTTCGTGATCCATTGAGAACCGGCTAGTCACCTGTCCAGTGACATCCAGCAAAAATTCGTATTCCATCATTACCTCCGGTGCGTTCTTTCCATTTTAATATTTCCTAGCAATTCCGCCCCAGAATCAGCCCACAAACTGCCAAGCAGTGGGAGATTAAAGCCTCTATGCTGACACAACGGTATGGTTTTCACCTGGATAACCGAAATATACACCCCCAAGTTATTCTTGAGGTTTGTGTCCGCTACGGCTTTCATCGGAGGAGAGTTCAGCCTCAGTGCAAATATAGACAAATACACTATAATTAATAATATCTCAGAGAGATAAAAACAGCAAAATCGAACACACATCGACTAATTGATTAGATATATTCAAGGATCTTGCAATAGAACAACTTATTTTCTATCTTGTCAGAAAAAACAAAAACACCTTTCAGGAGCCATTATGATACGCCATATTCTTTTGTTAAAATTCACATCCGAGATAAAAGAACAACAATTAACGACGATAAGAGATACCGCTATTTCTATGCAGCATCAGATCAAAGGTATTTCCTCTATCGAGTGGGGAAGTAATGTAAGTAGTGAAAACAAAAACAAAGGTTTTACACATGCTATCACCATGACATTTGATGATCATAAAGCTATTTCAAACTATTTATCTCACCCAGCTCATGACAAATTAAAAGATCTGCTTATAGATTCTATCGACGACATCATCGTCTTTGATTATGAAGTGTAATTTTCATTTCTGGGAAATAACCATCTGCGAATCAATGTTCAACATAATGAATATTTCCGGCGCACCTAAGAATAATTAGATGCGCCGATTATCAGTTGGCAGACTCTACCTTACAGAAAGAAAATTTTTGAACTCAACGGTGATACCCATTAATTTCTGCTAATCGTCAGAGAGAATATACTAACAATGAGTTGTGGATATGGATAAATTAATTTAGCATGCACAAAAAAAAGAGGTGTGCTTTGATAGTATCTGGTAATGCATATAATTCAATTAATCGATTTTAGGCTTCATCAGATAAATTATAATCTTCTTCAATATCCCCAATGTTAAAACTTTAAGATGTATGGGAGACAGATTTAATCTATGATCATTGAAATAGATGCTTAGTTCCTCAGTGAATTATAAATACTTTAGAAACATGAACGTACATAAAATACCTTCATTTCCGCGTTTATAGGGCTGGTAAGTATCTTATTGGCATTTAGTTTGTCTCCATTAAAGAAAGTGTGGGTCATATGGAGAAATGTACAGATATAGAGAGACTATTTCATCTGCTTTTTGTCAAATCAACGTTCAATGAAATGATTGCAAAAAGGATAGTCAATAACAGATGTAGTGGAATCAGGAAGGAACTCATTACTTGTTGCAGACTCGGACGGCTGTCCTAAATGCCGAACTAAAAGCAATTTGAACGTTGGTATCCCAGCATCAAAATTAATGAGCCAGCCGACAGTACGGTTGATAGTACTAAATTCGCTATTGTGGCATAAACACTAATGTGTTACTCCACACTTAATGGGATGGTCACCCTCACCCTGTAGGCGTATTTTGACAAGGTGATTTCTTTTACATGAGGCCATCGCCATGAATAACATGACACTTATCGGTATCGATCTCGGCAAACATACCTTTCATCTCCACTGCCAGGATAAATCAGGTAACGCCCTTCTCCGTAAAAAATTTACCCGAACCAAGTTAATGGAGTTTTTAGCCGGATGTCCTTCTGCAACCGTGGTGATGGAGGCTTGTGCCGGCGTGCATTTTATGGCAAGACGAATAAATGATTTAGGCCATGAAGCTAAATTAATTTCACCGCAGTTTGTCCGGCCTTTCGTTAAAAGTAATAAAAATGATTTTATTGATGCGGAGTCGAGTCGCCCCGGGGAACCT
>NZ_JAHZMK010000088.1:0-1573 GCF_020387775.1 Photorhabdus antumapuensis | reverse complement strand
CGGTCCCCAGGCCGGAGTCATTTAGAGCCTGCGTGTAAGCGGTGTCATAGATTTGTTGGTTGATATCCGAAGGCGTTGGGTGTTGATTGCCTGCGTTGATCAATTTTTCTCTGGCATCGGCTTGGTCCTGTTTACTGATATGGTCCAGCTTCGCTTTCGCTGCTTGGGTGGCGATAATTTTCCCTTCCGTTCCGGCTATCTCGGTCATCTGGGCGCTGAGTTCGCCAATCAGTTGCGCCTGTTTCAGCCGCTGCTGTTCTTTTTCCTTATCAAATATCGGACTGAGGACATTGGCGGCGTTATCGGTATCGCGACTTAAGTTCGCGGTATCCTGCGTCTGGTGCGCCTTATCCCGGATAATCAGGTTGCCGTCACTGACGGCGGCGTGTGTGGTACTGCTGTCATGGCCCTGGTTATGAGAGCCGGTCAGCGCATTAACTGCCAGATTATTCAGCACCTGCCCGGCGGTTGGTTGGCCGAGGCTGACGCCTGCACTTTGCTGTTCGACAGTAAAATCCGCTTTATTTTGAATATCCTTAAAGCCCAGTGTCCCGGTGTTGAGGGTGTTTTTGGCTTTGTCGGCGGTACTGGCTATCACCGCACCGTCTAATTGGGTGTGGTCGCCGACGTTAACCTGATAACCGCCTTTACCAGCAAACAGCCCGGTCTGCTCCTGCACCGAATCGTAATTGCTGTGCAGTTTATTGCGGCTGGCATTGAGATTCAGGGTGCCGTTAGATTGCGGGCCCACGGTGGCACTGACCCCGGCGCTGGCATTCTGTTGTCGGCTGTCATAGCGCTGGCTGTCTTGTTCACTGCTCAATGACAGATGACGTTTCACGTCGGCAGTAATCTGTTCGCCGCTGATTTGTGCCCCTTTCAGCGTCGTATCCCGGCCACTGTTCAGCTCAACGGTCTGTCCTGCCTGTAACGTGGTGTTATTGTGGCTGACACCGTTGCCGTTTTCATGGCCGTTGCCCCGACTGACATTGGCCGAAACACTCAGGCCGGTGCCCCCCGGTCCGGCAGTCAGGCCCACGCCCAGCGAGCTGCCGTGGCTGCTGTTTTTACCGGTGGTCTGTTCGGTGTTCTGGCTGGATGAGAGCGTAATATCCCGACTGGCATTGAGTTGCAGGTCTTTACCCGCCTGTAACTGGCTGCCCTGAATGCGGATATCGCCGTTCGGACTGATGTGCCTTTGTCATCACCGTTAGCCGTAATCGTGAGATTATCCCCGGCAGTGAGATGGCTGCCCTGTTGGGTGGTCTGACGGGACTGCTGTTCTGAACGGGAAGACTGGCGCCCGTAGGACAGGCTCACCCCGGCCAGATTGTTATTGGCTTTGTTGTCACTGCCCTGAGCTTCGGCCAGTCGGGCGGCCTGAGTCGCCTGTACTCCGCTGAGGGCAGCTTTGGTGTTTTGCAGGGCTTTCAGTCGCGGGTCACTTTCATTGCGGGCGGTTCTGGCTGTTTGCACCGCACTGTTGACGGCCCCGCCGGCAGCGCCACTCAGCGCCACGGTTAAGCCGCTCTGTTTCTGTTCGGTTTGGGTCAACGTCGTGTGGCGATTTTCC
>NZ_JAHZMK010000087.1:0-3685 GCF_020387775.1 Photorhabdus antumapuensis | reverse complement strand
GATAGACAAGCTCTGCGCTGTTCGCGGCACTATAAGCGCCTTCCGGGGTATGGCTAATAGTGCCCAGACCTCAATTCACCATTAAAAGGTTCTGACTGGAACAGCTCGGTTCTTATGCTGGCAGACCAGTTGTCATAGAAATAGAAGAATATAACCCCGATTGGATGAACTGCACCTTAATCAGTTAGTGTCTAACTTTTAGAGTGCAGTTCATTTAAGCTGATATCTATCCTAATTGGACCTTTTTACTATATATTCTTGTTTGGCTTTATATACAGATATCTATGATCTATAGGTAAATCAAATTGTTTTGCTATATCTATTATTTGATCATATTCATCATCAGTGATTTTTATATCAAAGTCTCCAATATGATCGCATAGTGTTTCAAAAGCCAAAACATTTTCCGAAAAATCAATGTATTCCAATGCTGAATTGACTAATGACGGATCTAGTCGATCTTTTAGTAACTCACCAAATTTTCTAATTTTATCGTTAATAATCATTCTAAATTTACTCTCCTTATTTCTTAATAGGCTTATAATTAGGCATTGGTGTTCTATCAGGAAAAGCTGTTATCACTTTTCCTGTTGCTGGTTCATATACCGTACGAATACGAACACCATCTTTTACTTCGTATGACACCCAACGAGCCGGTTTTCCAGAACTAGTGTATATTCCTCCATTCCCTGTTTGGGCATACCATTTAGTATTCGGAGATGTTGCAATATCACCAATATCATTGATGATTTTTGCTGGCGACCAGTTATTTGGGAAAGCTGTTTTTCCTGGTTGTCCCGGATAAATATGCCCGCCACTTCCGGGTTTTTCTCCATATAAAATATGTTGTTTAACTTCTGGAGATAAAATATCGACATATTCTTGCTTAGGAGGTGTTTTGTCATAAGGAACATTATTTTCGTTGTATTTACCATTTGAATGTTCAACGTTGGTAATCGTTTCGTTTGGTTTTTGACTAAACTCTCCTTCACCAGATTTCCATTTAGGCGTTTTATCCCCCTTCGCCCCCTTTCCAACATACAACTTCTCATTTTCAATCAAACTAGCTACGACATGAGTATCAGGTTTAGCATTACTTAACAGCGGTTTTGAGGCATGACGCAACTCTTCTGCTAAATTCTTCGTACCTTCTTTGGTGTTACCTAATACTTTTACGGCTCCCGCCGCCAAAACACCAGTCCCAACCGCCGCTTCCGGCGCAACCGCATCAGCAACAAAAATCCCCACGTTATTCAGGCACAGCGCCGGATTGGCTTTACAGCCTTCAAGCGCAATACGCCCTGCCGTTGCCATTTCAGCCGAGCCCGCAATCAATATATGACCGCCATAAACCAGCGCATAACCGCCTGCTACCTGCGGTTACGGCATAAGCTAGGTTTTCGTTAAATTAAACCAAGAGATTCTGGTAATCCTTTAACATACTCATACGTGTCACCGGTATAATTCTCTGATAAATCGTAGAAAATCATAACTACCTCTTGTTTCTCATCATCATTAAGTAACTGAAGTTCCGCTGCCATCTGTTCCATTGTTTCTACTGCTGAATCCGGATTAAGCAGTTCTTCACTTGTAAACTCCAAAAATATGGCAAGATCAATAATTACCTTTACAAGCCTAATATTGCTATTCTTTAACAACTTTCACCTCTATGTTTTTGATTCCAAGTTCATCGAACATCTTTTGTGCTCTATTCGCCTGAGTTTGATCTGGTACTTCCCAACGTCCTGTCATACCATTGCGCTTTAACGCATCTGATTGTCGTAATGCCTGATCTTTAGCTTTTTGGGTTGTCACAACGGATATTTTTCTATCTATCATGACATTATCATCTACACCATCAAACCTAACAGGCTTGTTTTTTCCATCAGCGTCTATTCTATCAATACTGGGAGCCTGTCCTTTTTTAGTTTCAATATTTGAACGAGCACCTGACGCAGAATCATTATAGCCTTTAGCCCGTTGACTCATGCTTGCGTTTTCATCAACCCACTTAACTTTTATTTCATCACTGGCCTTATTGATCAGTTTAGAAGCTTCTCCAACGTCACCTTTCTGTAAGGCTTTCTCTACCGCCTTGATAGTTTTCCCGGCGGCATCACCCGCTCCCGGAATAATCGCTACTGCGGCTGCCAGATAATCTAACGCACTCTGCGCTTCAACAAAGCCTTTGATATCACCCATGACCGGTATGAAGTCAGTACCAAGACTGACAACGTCTCCGGCTTGTTTACACGCCTCCGGTGACTGCTGACAAAAGGCTTGCTTTTTCTCCTCGTAGGCTTTGATTGCGCCTGACTTTTCTTTCTCTGCGGCGGACAGAAGATGGGCCAGAGAATTATACACAATCACTATTTCCCCGGCATTGGCACCGCTGTTAGTCCCCTCTGCGCTATGGGTTGCAATCGCCCCCGCAACGCCGCCGATGATTTTACCTCCGGCCTGAATTGCCATCGGGTCGCTAAAGGTTTGATCCAGCGTTATGGCCGCCAGTTCTGCGGCTAATGCCCCCACCGCTGCCCCTTTGGCATCACCGCCGCCAATCTCAGCAGCCAGGGCAGATATCGCAGCATGGCTAATCGCTTTACCCGGGACACCCAGAATCTGTCCCTTATCACCAATCAGCCTGGCGCCTTCCGCGTTAATCTGATTACCCACATTGCTCAGTAGCGCCGCTTGCAGATTATCCGTAAAACTGCCCCCGTTAATCGCCGTCCCGATGGTTGAGCTTACGATGGATTGCGCCGCAACACGCTGGGCCACCTGACTCCAATTCTGATTACTCAATAAGGGAAGCGGCGCTTTTAGCGGATCGACAACGCCTTTTCCCTCCACTAATTTTCCCCAACCCATCGTGTGGTCTAAGCCCCCTAATGCGCCACCCACCGCTATTTGGGTCACGAGGGATTTGACGGCTTCGCGCTTCGCTAAGGCAGCCAGTGTTTTGGTGAGATCCCCTTTATTTTCAACTAACGCCACCGCCGCCTGCGAGGTCAGCCCTATCATACCGCCATAAGCCGCCCCATAAACCGCGCTCGCCGTGGCGCCTGTCGCGCCTGTCGCCCCCACAGCGCCGCTTCCCGCCCAGGCAGCCAGGCCCGAACCCGCCGTGACCGCAGCGACAGCAATCGCCATCACCGCCCCCGCAACCGGGTTTAAGCTTTCGCTTTTTTTGTCCCAACTGCGGTAAGCGTCCTTAACCCGATGCCACTGGACATCTTTGCGGTCTTGAAGGTTTTTTAACCACTTTGTGCCGGGAGTGTTACCGAGTCCCGCTAATACGTCTTCCAGTAACTGCCCCTCTTTCACTTTCACATCCGCACTGATGCCTTTCGCCGCCTCCACCGTCAGCGTACCGCCGACATGCACTGACGGAATGACCCAGGTCTCCTCACGGTGACCTTTATCGTGCTGCGTAATAAAAAAGCCTTTTGATGTGGTGAGGGTCTGCTCAACATCAATATTGGGCATCGCCTTGAAGTTCACCTTCCCGGTCTGGCTGGTGATTTTCGCGTTTTTATCGGTTTCTATCCGACTCGCTTCTAATGTCACTTCATCTTTTGCCCTCAGGTTAATATCACCCCCGGCAGTAAATTCTGTGACTTTGTTGGTATGCTTGATGTGTATTTTATGCTCTGTCTTAGAACCAAATACTTGGCACGATTTT
>NZ_JAHZMK010000086.1:0-1764 GCF_020387775.1 Photorhabdus antumapuensis | reverse complement strand
CCTCCATAACACTGTAATTTTGCTCAAGGACTAACTGGGCGGATTCCAGTTTGAATTCAGGGCTAAAACTTCTTTTCATCATGTCACCTGTTTGATTGTTGAAGTAAAAATATCACCTTTATTACGGTGACCAAAATTACTGTGCCACATCAATATTTTTGAGGGTACGCTCAAACACCGGCCACTGATCAACCAGATAACCATACTTCTGCGCGCACTGGCTCGGGTTGCTGTTGCAGAAGTTCATCATTTCCTGCTGATTACGGATATTGGTCTCCACCATATCCTTGATGACTTTTTGACAACTGTCCCCCTCACAGTTCCGGGCTTGCTGCGCAAAGCGATCCAGATCATTGACACTTAAAAAGTTATTCTCAATAACAAGTAGTATCCAAACTCGCGATCATACTGGCCGGAATTAAGTAGCTAAGGATCTGAAGAGGATTTTCTTTTGCGAATTTCTTCTATCTTCGCCAATACCCAAATCCCAATTCCAACAGGCAATCCTGCACCAACTCCTACTCTCGCAGTGTAAATAAAATCATTCCAATGATAATTAAAATAACCATTTTCAAAATAATAAAATGCAGGTACAGCTAACCCTGCAATAAAGGCTAAAAGAAAAATAAACGATGTCCAGTAAACTGTAAGTAGGATAAAAGCTTTTAATCCTATTCGTTTATTTTCCATTTTTAGCTCCATTTTCTTTTATCTGGTTTTCAATACCAGTGCCTATTACTGTACCTACAACAGTACCTCCGATAGCCCCACCTATTTCTGACGCTACAGGACTGACAACGACAGGAGCCAGTTTATCTGTAATTATTTTTCCACCTTTAGCACCCGCTACAGTACCAACAGCCGCACCTATAACAGCTCCAGTTGCATCTTCACCTTTAAGCTGGCTACCTAGCCAAACTCCACCAATATTTACCCCTTCTGTATATATCAAACCTTTACCTTGGGTTAATGCTCCTACCCCGGCAGCTATAAGCGTGTCAGTATAACTGTAACTCTCGTTTAGTTTCATAGTGATAAGCTGTTTTCCGGTGTCAGATATTGCACCCAGTAAAGCTCCACCCACTACAGCTGCGGTCCCAGCAATAGGAGCAACTATAGTGCTTCCCACAGCAGAAGCACCTGCACCCCAAACGACCAACAATCCTCTTACCGGGTCTTGCCCTTCCGGGTGATCGCCTTTGGCATGTTTTGACAATGCTGCCGAAATCTCTTGAGAGGATTGACCTTCATTTAACATAGCGGTAGCCAGACTTGATGCTGA
This sequence comes from Photorhabdus antumapuensis, assembly GCF_020387775.1. Lineage (NCBI taxonomy): Bacteria > Pseudomonadati > Pseudomonadota > Gammaproteobacteria > Enterobacterales > Morganellaceae > Photorhabdus > Photorhabdus antumapuensis. The sequence continues at coordinate 482 of NZ_JAHZMK010000086.1, read as the reverse complement.
TCGACCGTAATCTGCCATCCCTTTTGGTAAACTCAGTGCATTATTGTCCGTCGCATTCTTCCCGGCCTGAGCACCAGTAATGGCGCTCCCGGTAGAGTCACCGGCAATGCCGCCTGCCAGCCCGGCTGCCAGGGTAGAAAGGGTGCTGATAGTTTGTTTCTGCTCCTCCGTTAACTCACTGACGTTAGCCTTATCGCCGTAAAGCTGCTTAATCAGTACCTGAGCCGCCAATTCACCGGACACGGCGCCGGCTGCTCCCGCCAAAGCGTTGTTACCACTGACTTCCGCCGCCACGGCACCTAAAATCGCATGGGCCAGCGTGTTGGTGGCGATATCCACCTGATGGGTTTGTGGGTCAGTTGTTAGATCTTTAATCACACCGGCCAGATATGGCGACGCACCGCCGGCCAGCGCCTGACCGAGATTGTTCCCCGCTAAGCCCTGAATCGCTGCCGTGGCTGCCTGTAACGCTTTTTGATATT
>NZ_JAHZMK010000085.1:0-5145 GCF_020387775.1 Photorhabdus antumapuensis | reverse complement strand
TATTCCGAAAGTGGCTGATTTTATCGCCTCAGATGCATGTAATAACTTATATTTTATAACAAGTTAAAAACACATGATTAACATAAGAACCAGTAAAAGGGGAATAAGCAAGATACAATTGAAGTTATTGTTACAAGCCATTCTTTTGAATGAATAGTGAACGTGGACAGCCCACAAAACTATCGGAGCTCTTCTGTTGAAAAGGGAAATATGGCTGTAATACTCAATTTGCAATCAATGCAACTTTTAAAGCCTTTTCCTTTGTGGGGCCGAGTTTTAAAGGTAATGCAGTTTTCACAAAGATAGTTAGCTGTATTTAATCGAAGCCCATTAACCATTAATAAAGAGTTAAAAAGTAATCATTGTGAAACCGAACAGACTGGTACTTAAACGCTTTCTCGCTACTATTTTATGAAGGAAACCCTAAAAATAACGAAATAAAAAAATGGATAAAACGGTTAATCTGGTAAGATTTAAGCCCTGAAAAAAGGGTTGATTATCCGTAAAACATAAAACAGATGCCTTATTAAAACTATTCAGGATTGCCGGTAAAACAGCATCAGTAAAGCTAAAATCGGCTATGATTAACATTCATTAAACGTAAAAACACGATATGCCATGATGATTAAACTTGATAAAAAGCAGGCGTTAAAAGTGGTTAAAACTTTTTCCAGATTAAAACCAAGGATTAACATCATGGCTTCTAAAACAATTTGAAACCAGCTAATTATAAAATTATCAGTGAAAAATAAAAAACAAAAATTTACTCTATTAATGCTTATATCCATTTTAGGAAAAAGAAAAATAAGAACATGAGTTGTTTAATCATAAAATACATTTTCCAAAATGAAATGATTTTATTAACGTTCTCAATCTGGAGTAAACTTTGTCGTAAATAGATTAAATAGTAGTAATTAACACCCTTTATCCAAGAAAAATAATTAAGAGATTGCTCTTTAATAAAAAATCTCCTAATAAGATTTTCTTAGACTATTTATTAACACTTAAACATTAACCACCATTATTTGTATAACCCCTGTTCTCGACTAAGCTAAAGTTATATTCTCCGCCCTCCTCTAACACGTAAATTAGCTAAATATAATCGCGGAAATCCTTTTCTTCCGGCATAGGTAACAATTCAATATCACTACCCACTTTATCCAAGACAAATAATTAGAAATTACACTTCACTCAAATTTTCTTAAAAGTTACATTACTCACCCTCTGATCTGTAGAATACGCAAAAATTATTCGTGTATTTGGGTACTGATCGCTCATTTGGTCAATATAAGTATCCCATCCTCCAACCATTCCAATAACTGGCAATTTAACAGCCCCCTTTGTCTTTGATGGTTCTCCTAACACAGATTTAACCTTTGTCTTATCCATTTCAGACAAAAATGGGGGTGGCATTTCACCTCTATAAATCCTCATCCTTGGCCCAGATGCAATTAGAGTAATACCGACTGAGATTAACGACCTTGATTTATCTTCAAAAACTAACGTTAATCCATCTTCTGGTATACAGAGAAATTCATCATCTCCTTCAAACAGATATTCAAATTTCTCTGTCGGGATAAGTTGTTTTTCAATTAGTTGCTCTGCTGTCTGCACCAAGTTATCAATTAACTCTTTAATGTTGATTTCCATTATTTTATAACCAAAATCTGGTATGCAATAGAATAAAACTTCGATGTTAAACATGGGTAGTGGTTTGTAAGCCTCTACCCTATCAAAGCAGGAAACTGGAAAAATGACTCCAAATCGTATTTCTAAAATAGAATTAATTCTTCCTCTGCTCATTCCGTTTTTAAGATATCTCTACCACGTAACATTTTCAGCACGAAGGAAAGTTATTGTCTCAACCTGCTCAAACAAATCATAGGATAATTGTATATAAATACTTTCCTCAGATTCAGGTACATTGTAAAGGTAGAGGTCTTTCCAGCCATATTGACGGTTAAACACCTTGCATGGTGGAAAGGACTTAATTGCTGGCCCCAAATGCTCCTTAATCCATTCACGTGTCATTGAATTAATCAGAGGAGGTGGCAATTGATTTGGGTAAACATAACGGGGCCGTTCTTCATCGATCAATGTCAGAGTGACATGTGTCAATTTCTTACTAGCCCGATCGAAAGCTAGAAATACCCCCTCTTTCTGCATATCTAACGACACATAATCATCACCAGAGTCTCCTCTAGGCTTACTCTTGTAAGGAATAAGACCTTCATCAAAAATTTCCTGATAAGATTTTCCTAGGCTATTGATTAATGCCTCCACATTTATCGTCATTATTTATATAACCTCTTTATTCATATCCGACCTCTAGTATATAAACACGGATAACGGTTTATTAACCGCTATCCAATAAAAATAGAAAATTTGAAAAAATATTCCAGAAAATTTTTCTCCAACGACAATTATATAACTAACTCAAACGCTAATACATCCACTCTAAAATCAGTTAAATATGAGAAATGAATGTTTGTATTAGGGTATTGTTCACTTAATTTACGTGTATAAGCATCAAACCCACCCATAAGCCCTATTACCGGAACCTTTTTAGGACCACCGCTGGAATCAGGTTCCCCCATGAGTGTTCTAACGGTTGTTTTATCCATTGATTTTAAAAATGGAGGAGGCATATCACCATTATATGAATCATTATTATCATATACCCGTTATCTTTCAAGCTGCCTCTTTGTTGGCTGCACTCACTCACCCCGGTCACATAGTTCTCTATGCTCCCGGGGATTCGCTCCCTTGCCGTCGCGATGCAACTCGAAATCTATTAGGTATAAACATTGATTAATACAAACTCCACTGAACACAGTCTCCTTGAAACATTATGAAAAGTTAACCTCAGACCGGGCTCTGGTTTACAAAAAAACGCATCATCTCCTTCAAAGAAATATTCAAACCTATTATCTGGAATAATCTGTTTTTCAATTAGTTTCTCTGCGGTTTTCCCCAAGTGATTAATTAGTACATTAATATTAATCGTCATTATTTGTATAACCCCTGTTCTTGATTAAGCGAAGGTTATATTCCCTGCCTTCCCCTTTAACACGAAAATTATCTAAATATAATCGTAGAAATTCTTTTCCTCTTTTTACCGGAATCCCTGTTATTTTTTAAAGTCGGGTTTTCCGTTTTTAGCTCGCCATTCTTTAATTTGCTTCACTATTCCTTCAGGAGAATCATCTTGACCAGACGATGGGTAAAAAATCAGTCCATTTCCGTTTGGGTGTTCTGAAAGTTTTTCAAAATGATCTATTAAATTATCATGTTCTTCCTCTGAAACATCCACAGCCCATATTTTATTCAATAGGGATAAGAATTCAGCTTCAGTATAATCTTCCAATTTATTTTTTAAATTCATCCTAATTTTTCCTTTTATTGGCGTGCATTTTTATACGCCGATTTCATAAGGAATTAATTCCTCATCATAAATATCTTGGTAGGTTCTACCTAAGCTATTAATTAGCGCTTCAACATTAACCGCCATTATTTGTATAACCCCTGTTATTGGTGAAACCAATTCATCTGCGATTTGGATTTCCAAGCTGCTCGCAAACTGCTCGCAAACGAATTGGCTCTTAAAAAATCTCCCATGTTTATTATTGACTACCAACGTACTTCTGATGTGGGTAAGAATGCTACTACTTTAACACATTCTAGTAAATCGTAATTAATTTGCATACTAGTTGGAAGACGAAAATCTAGTAGTGTATATAACTCTGTCCAGCCAGTATCTCTCTTTAATATTTTCTGTGGAGGAAGTGATTTTTCAGGATTTCCAAAATGCTCATGAACCCATTGCCGAGACATCATCGGAACTAATGGTGAAGGTAGCTCATTTGGAAACCGGTATTGTGGTTTCTTCTCGTCAATTAAAGTAAGCTCTATAGCAAATAAAACTTTATTAACCCTTCTAAAGGATAAGTAAACACCTTCTTTAGCCATATTTAAAGATATATCAGGATCTCCAGCAAACCCTGTAGGTTTGGTTTTATAAGGAATTAACCCTTCATTAAAAATTTCCTGATAAGTTCTTCCTAGATTGTTTATTAGTACCTCTACATTGACTGTCATTTATACAACCCTTGTTCCTCGTTTATTTTATGCATCCTCTGGCGAGCATTTTCAAGCTGTACTTCTGTTGCACCATATCTTTTCAAGCTCGGTTTTATAGCATCAAAGTTCCTATCTAATGCCGCACGTAAATCTTGCGAATCTCTTTCAATCTGTTCTGACGAATTTCGCCCTCCATAAGTTTGACTGAGTTTTTGATGTACTTCTTCCGGAATAATAATTGCAGATACATTTTTAGAATCAGAATTTAATTCGGAAGGTAATAATTTAGGATATAACGCTTTTAACCTTGCCTTAACCGCAGCAGCCGAAGGCATATGATCCGCATGTGTTCCATTTCTTAGCCTGCCCGCAAAGTTTCTATACAAATCCACTTCAAACAATTTCACCGGCGGCTTACTCAAATACACATACACCGGCGGCATATTCGGAATAGGAAGTACCAGAATATAATCCCGGAAATCCTTCTCTTCCGGCATCGGCAACGATTCAATATCGCTGCCCACTTTATCCGGGATAGGCAACACGGTTATTTGCGACGGAATAAACGGTCGTTCTTCATTCCCGGTATGCGCTGGAACCTTAAACTCCTGCTCGTTCGGCGTCCATAAAATCGTTGGCCTATTCTCTCCCGGCTCCCAGAACTCGTAATTCCCCGTAGTCCGGTTCAATCTCATCACATGAACCGGCACTCTATCCAGCCCATTTTCCGGGCTGACGTGATACCCCTGAACTGTCATCCTGCCGCTTTTTTCATCTCTGATCCAGCGGAAACGTACACGAGTCGGAGCCTTACCGAACTGTTCGGCTATTTGCCTGAGTTGATACTGATTTAAGTAATCCTCCTCGCCCTGATTCAACTCCGGTGAATAAAACAGCCCCATTAACCCAACCGTTACCGGATTGGGTGCCGCCAGCCAGCGCCCGGCACTGGTGGCACCTCCACCAATGTAACGCATCACCAGTGCTTCACCCTCCGCTACCGTACTGCGGGCAGTCGCAGCCACAGCGGTAGCGGCTGCTTCGGCTTTATCTTCACCATCACGG
>NZ_JAHZMK010000084.1:0-3105 GCF_020387775.1 Photorhabdus antumapuensis | reverse complement strand
TGGACATTCACAGCCGACAACTCACTAACCGCGAGGGGACCTTACAATCCGCAGACGCCCTGAATCTGGACACCGACGGGCAATTACTGGATAACCAGCAAGGCCAGATTCTCGGTGAGGGCAAAACCACCGTCACCAGCGGCCCGCTGGACAATCGCCACGGTCATCTGCAAGGCGGACAGTTGGTTATCGACACCCGACAGGCGCAGACCGATAACCGGGACGGCAAATTGTTGTCGGCCGGTACGTTCAACCTGAAAACCCAGCGGCTCGATAATCGTCACGGGCAAGTGCAGGCGGTAGGCGACACCACTCTTAATGTTGAAACCCAAACCGATAACACCGGCGGCCTTATCCGTAGTGGTCGGCAATTGACCCTGAGCACCGCTCACCTGACTAATCGTGACACGGCGCAGGCAGATAAAGGACTGGAAGCGCAAAACCTGACGGTCAACGCCCAACAAGTGGACAACAATCAAGGGGCTTTACGAGCGGCCGACCACCTGCAAGCAAACATCAGCCAGAGCTTGAATAATATCCAGGGGCTGGTCTCCGCAGGCAAGCAGCTCACTATCAACCGCGAGGCTCAGCAACCGCATCTGGCGATTAACAACCGGCAAGGCACCCTGATTGCCGGGGAACACGCCACGATTAACGCTCACGGCCTGAGTGGGGACGGCCAACTGTTATCGCAGGGCGATATGGCGATCACTTTAACCGAGGATTTTCACCATACCGGCAACACCGCAGCCAATGGCAATTTGACCCTGAAAACCACCGGCAATCTCCGCAATGACCGCCAGATAAAAGCCGGTCAGGCGCTGCATCTTGACGCCCACAATCTCACCAACAGCGCCGCCGGTGAAATCAGCGCCGGGCAAACGCAAATCAAGGTCCACGATACGCTGAACAATACCGGATTGATTGACGGCGGTCTGACCCATCTCACGGCCAACACCCTGAACAATACCGGCACCGGACGCATTTACGGCGACCAACTCGCCCTCCAGACGGGCACGTTGAATAACAGCGCACAGGACGGCAAAGCCGCCGTGATTGCCGCGCGGGACCGGCTGGATATCGGGACCGGGATACTCAACAACAGTCACCATGCCCAGATTTACAGCGTGGGCGATATGCACATTGGCGGCCAGTTGGACAACAGCCTGACGGCAACGGGTCAGGCGCGTGAGCTCAATAACCACGCCGCAACGATTGAAGCCGGGAACAATTTGAAGATTCAGGCCGACCAGATTAACAACACCAACGCCGGTCTGGTCACCCAAGTCGTCGAAACGGAAAAATCGCGACATCACGATGCGGTATTGAGCGGCCAGACCATTCGCTATGACTGGTCACAAGTGGACACTTCCCGCCACAACAAATACGGCGTACACGATGCCATCATGCCGGACGGCAGTCGCAGTAATGACTTTTACGAATATCAGTACACCCGCACCGTGAAGGAAACGCAGGTTAAACAGAGTGACCCCGGTAAAATTCTGGCCGGCGGCAATATCACGCTCAACAGTGCGAAAGTCACTAATCACGACAGCCAAATTGTCGCCGGCGGCGAGCTGAACGGCGAAATAGGCGAACTGCACAATATAGCCACTCAGGGGGAGCGCATCACCACCGATAAAGGTCGCCAGACTCACTGGTATGCGAAAAAGAAAAAACGCCGTGTCGGCGGTACTAAAACCTCGCAGGGAAAAAGTCGCAGTGGTTATCACCCTGCGCCGGTGGTAGAAACGATTGACCTGAAAACGCTGGCCTGGCAGGACCATACCCGTCCACAGAACACCGATATCACGATTACGGACCGACAAACCGGTCAGATACACGATGCCCCCACGGCGGTCAAACCGGTGAGCGGGATAAACGACCAGCCTCTGGTCTTGCCCCCCGGCCAGCCATTTGAACTGAGTTTGCCCCCGGAAACGGTGAAAGGGCAAACAATCGACCCGGTGATACGTGTAGTGACCCCTAATACCCGCTTGCCGGATAACAGCCTGTATACGGTGCAACCGGGCAGTGACAGCCACTATCTGGTCGAAACCGACCCGAAATTTACCCAGTATAAACAGTGGCTGGGTTCGGATTACATGCGGCAACAGTTAACGCACGACCCGGCGCGGGTTCACAAACGCCTGGGCGATGGGTTCTATGAACAGCGACTGGTGCGGGACCAGATTACCCAACTGACCGGCCGGCGCTATCTGACCGGCTACAACAACGATGAAGCGCAGTTTAAAGCGCTGATGGATGCCGGTATTGCCTTTGGCCAACAGCAACAGTTAACGCCGGGCGTCGCCTTGAGTCCGGCGCAGATGGCGCTGCTGACTTCGGACATTATCTGGCTGACGAACCAAACGGTGACTTTGCCGGACGGCACTACTGAGGTGGTCACCGTGCCTCAGGTGTATGCGCGTGTCCGTCAGGGCGACCTGAGCAGTGATGGCGCCCTACTCGCCGGTAATGCCGTGGCCCTCAACAATCAGGACGATATTACCAACAGCGGCACGATTAGCGGGCGTGACGTCACCCAACTGACCGCCAACAATCTCACCAACAGCGGCTTTATTCGCGGCGGCAAAGTGGATTTGACGGCCCAACAGACGCTCACCAACCGGGGCGGCCAGATTCAGGGGGATGACCGGGTAGCTTTGAAAGGTCGCGATATCACCAGTGCATCAACTGTGCGCGGGGATGAGGCTAACCGCTGGCTGGACCGTCCGGCGGGGATTTATGTGCAGAACGATAAGGGCACCTTATCACTGAGCGCCATCAACAATGTGCAATTAACCGCCAGTGAGGTGAAGAACGCCGGTAAAGACGGTCGCACCGAGATAACCGCCGGCCATAACCTGACGCTGGACACCTTAAGCACCCACCGTACAGAACAGGGGAATTGGGGGGAAAATAACTATCGCCATCTGACCCAACAACAGGATATTGGCAGCCAGATAACCGGCGCCGGTGAGGTGACCCTGCAAGCCGGGCAGGATTTGACTGCCACCGCCGCCCACGTCAATGCCGGTCAACAATTGACGGCGCAGGCCGGAAATAACCTGACATTGACAACCGGTACCGCCTCATCCGACT
>NZ_JAHZMK010000083.1:0-71629 GCF_020387775.1 Photorhabdus antumapuensis | reverse complement strand
ATTGTCGTAAATCGGTGATGAGATATTATCTTTTCTGATTATGTGAGGACTTATCCATGCCAATTTTGCTTTTTAGCCGCCGCTCGATCTGCCAGAAGATAACTTAACCTAAATTCTTTATAATTGTATGGGATAAATAGCATGATTTGTTGTCGTCATTGCTCTCCCTAGGAAAGGGGAGAGCAATGAAAATATTAATGGATTAATCAGGCAATACTTTCCAAAGGGAACCGATTTTAATGAAGTCACTGATCAGGAAATAAATTTCGTGGTAAACCGATTCAATAATCGCTCCCCAAAAACTCGGGGTGGTAACACCCAATGAATTATTTAAAGAAATACGGATATGTTTACTTCCAGAGTAACGATGTTGAGCTTATTATGTGAATCTACCAATTATTTTAAAATATATTAATTCTATTTTCACATAAAAATAATATATTTTTGTTATCGTATTAATAATGATTGGATATAAATGGATAGGTTATGTTTATAATGACATGTGATATTTCTATAATTATTGATTTTTCTATTTAAATTTTTTCATATAATATAAAGTTAAATTATATTTGATAAATATATTATATTTTTATCTATAATTATAAGATGAAATGAGCGTGGTCATGTAAGTCAATTACTGGCTTTATAGTGATATTTCAAATTAAGCATTGTCAATTGCATTAGGTATTAGTATAGTAAATATAATTAAATTATCTGAATAACCTATCGTTTAATTTTATTTTTAATAATATATTTATCTCTGTCTTTAAAATATGTTGTACAGCAAGGGATAATATTTGCATGTTAATATTGCAAGACAATAAATATGATAGGGAGATAATCATTTCATGTTGAAAAATTAACTGTCAGTAGCGGAGGGGTAATTTGTGATCTGCTTATAAAAATGTGACGATATAATGGTTTTTCATTATTTTATTGATGTGCGTCAATGCTATTGTTACCCGTATCGTTTAATAGAAGCATTACTTCAACAAAACTAATGGATATGCCATGTCGTTAAAAATAACTGTACTCCTGGAAAATAAAACATCTGATTCATATTTGATAGCTAAGCCTGGCCTGAGTCTTTTACTTGAGGATGGTGAAGAAAAGATAATTTTTGATACTGGCCCAGATGGTAGCTATATTGAGAATGCAAATAGGATGGGAATATCTATTGATGATATATCCAAAATTGTTATCTCTCATGGGCATTCTGACCATATAGGTGGTGTTAACTATTTTCCACATAATGCTAAATTAATATGTCATCCCGATGCATTAAGTGAGAGGTATTATGGTGTTATGTTCAACAAAAAGAGTGTGTTAAAGTTCAAAAAAATATCGGGTAAAATTAATAAAAGAGTTAAGAAGAGAGTTTTTTTTCGCTTAACGAAATCGCATATGAAAATAAGTGATCGATTTATTTTTTCAGGCGAAATAGAAAATAGTCATCGAAAATCTTATGGGTTAATTAGAAAGAACTCCTGGGCTCATGATTATATATTTGATGATAGCGCATTAATTTGGAAAAGTGATAATGGACTAGTGATTATCATTGGATGCGGTCATTCTGGTATTTGTGAAATCATTAACCACGCTAAAATGATTACCGGTGTAGACAAAGTATGCGCGGTAATAGGTGGATTGCATTTAAGGAGAGCGTTACCGACGGAGTTATTGAAGATTAGAGAATTTTTCATAAAAGAAAATATAAAAGAAGTCTATGGATGTCATTGTACTGGTAGCTGGGGAAGACTTTGGTTACCAAATGTCAAACAGCTAAAAACAGGACAAGTATTATTAGTAGAGTAACATAATGAAAGTCGTTGAGAAAATGGATGTTCATCAGGTTATTACCCCATTTGCGACAGCGTTGGGGTTAGCGTTTTTTTCTGTTTTAAATAATTGGGATTATAATAACGATAGGTTAATATTTTTATTGCTAAATTTATTCATATTTTTTGTTGCATTTTTTTATCATAGAGGACTTTATTCATATTTTATAGAAAACAATTTGTGTAGTCGGTGTTTCACCCAAGTCATTATTGCCACTTTTGATAAGAAAGTGGCATCTTATATCAATATATTATGATTTGCCTTAATATCTCTTTTATTGAATTTTAACTTTATAATTCTGTTGGGTGAATTTATTATATCTTATGTTTTTAGTGTTATGCTATTTATAATATTCTCTATTATTGTCTTTATTTTATAGTTAAATCTGGAACTATAAATGAGGTACGGTATTAACAATGAAATTAATTGTTGTTAATTGTATCTATTCTTTCTGTTTTATTTTTTTATTAATAATATATTTAACTTGCGGATTAATGGTGATGATTGTTTCTAATGCTAATTTTCATAAAATGAGTTTCTGATTAGATTAAATTGGTGTTTGATAATATCAGTTAATTAATGGTGATTTCTGCATAAAAAGTTAAATGTTTTTAACCTTATTTTTATTTGTTGTCGATATATTATTGAGGTGATGATTAATCTGGATAAATGGTTAATAAAGCGTTATATATACAGTTGTTAAGGTTATTTGTTGTTTTTATTAATTGAGGTCATTAATTCATAAATGATATAAATAATAGTAATGGACTATGAGATAATCATTGGCGTTGTTTGGTTTATAATCCTATTGCTATTACTTTGTTGAGAAAAGTAATAGTATATTGTAGCCGGATATATTTAATCCGATAGTGATATTTATAATCGGTGCAATAATGATGATTTCCTGTTTATTCAACTTGTTTTAACGGTCGATTTTATATTATTTTACTGCTTGTAAATTATCAAGCAGGTGGTGCAGTAAAAGGGCTATCTTCGGTCACTGAGGGAAATGCGAAAATTGGCTCTAAGAGATATATAGAGTTCTTAATGAAAAATTGAATCGATAAATTTAGATTTATTTATCGTCTCTGTGATGTTTAATTTGCTAAAATAACAGGCTATTATATGAAATTAATGTCTGGATGTTGCCTAATATAAATAGGCGGTATATAAGTTGATCATAGGTATATAGTTGATTATATCTGTTTGATTTAAATTTAATATATTGATTTATAAAGTTATTCATTAAATCCTACCACCAGTTGGTTGGAGTTAAGACAGGGGTTATAGTTATGAATCAAGGTCAATTCTGGCAACGACCAGGAAGAAATAAGCGTTATTTGGCGGTGATTTTAGCTTCTTTGCTGATGCTTTCTGGTTGTGACCAATCTGGTAGCACTGATAATGATCAAGCTGCTCAACCACAGTCCACAGAAATTCAAAGCGAAAAAGCATCTCAACAATCAAATATTCCACCAAAATCAGTAAAACAGAAAGACGCAGTATCACTGGCTGAATTAGTAAAACGTTATGCCGGTAAACCAGTGAAGATTCTGGATGCTTCTGAAGTTCAGCTTGATGGCGCTAGCGCAATGGTGGTGACATTTTCTGTTCCTTTGGACCCAAATCAGGATTTTGCGCAGAATGTCCGTTTGGTGGATGTCAAAGAGGGCAAACTTGATGGCGCGTGGGAACTGTCGGATAACATGATGGAGCTTCGTTTGCGCCATTTGCCACCCTCCCGTAAGTTGCAATTAACCGTAGATAAGGGTGTTAAAGGTATCAATGATCGTCAACTCGAAACGGTTTATGAGAAAACTCTGACAACCGCGACGATTTCTCCGTCTGTCGGTTTTGCCAGCAAAGGCTCTTTGTTACCCAGTAAAGTCGCTGAAGGTTTGCCGGTATTGGCTCTGAATGTTAATCGTGTTGATGTTAATTTTTTCAGGATAAAAGAGGCGGCATTACCGGCTTTTATTGCACAGTGGCAATATCGCAATAATATGAGTTATTGGGAATCTGAAGAGATGCTCAAAGGTGCGGAATTGGTTTACACCGGCCGTTTCGATCTGAATCCGACACTGAATACCCGCGAAAAATTATTGTTGCCATTAAATAATATCAAAGAGTTACAGCAAGATGGCGTTTATCTGGCGGTGATGCAACAAGCGGGTAAATACACTGATACCAAGCCAGCAACAATGTTTACCTTAAGTGATATTGGTGTTTCTATGCACAGCTATCTGGATAAGATGGATGTGTTTACCCAATCTTTGGCGCAAGGTAGTAGCTTGAAAGGGGTGGAAATACGGTTGTTGGATGAGAAAGGGCAATTATTGTCAAAGGTAACAACAGACGATGATGGACACGTCAGTTTGGAGAAAGATGCGAAAGCGAAACTATTGCTCGCTACGCATGATCACCAAACCAGTATGATTGATTTGGTATCACCGGCGCTGGATCTGTCTGAGTTTGATATCTCTGGCCTACAAGGGTACAGCAAACAATTTTTTGTTTTCGGACCCCGTGATCTCTATCGCCCGGGTGAGACGTTGATTGTCAATGGCTTGTTGCGTGATGGCGATGGCCGCGCCGTGAAGAGTCAGCCAGTTAAAGTGGATGTATTGAAAACTGATGGTCAGGTTGTTCGTAGTTTTGTCTGGCAACCCGAAAATGGGTTGTATCAGTATCGCTATACGATCCCCCAGTCAGCGGCTACCGGGCTCTGGTCGTTACGTTTTGATCTGGGCGATAATAAACCTCGTTATTACAAGTTTAATGTAGAAGATTTTATGCCGGAGCGCATGGTGCTGGAAATTAGCCGTGAGCCACAACCGGTGATGAAAGATCACAACGTGGATTTCGCGATTAACGGCCGTTATCTGTATGGGGCGCCTGCTGCATATAATCGCCTGCAAGGGCAATTATTTTTGCGTCCGGCCCGTAATGCGGTAGCAAAATTGCCTGGCTATGAGTTTGGTGCGGCCACAGAAGACAATCTTAGCCGCACATTGGATGAGTTTGATTTGGTTTTAGATAGTGGTGGTAAAGCCGCACTTAATGTCAGTGCCGACAACTGGAGTTCGGTCTCTTCGCCGGTAAATGTCATTGTACAGGCAGGTTTGCTTGAGTCGGGTGGCCGCCCGGTAGCTCGTCGAGTTGAGCAGGCTGTTTGGCCGGCAGAAAAGCTGGTTGGTATTCGTCCGCTGTTTAATCAGAAAGAGATTTATGACTATCGCATAGGTCGTTACCAAAGCCGTTACAATGTGGATGAAAATTCCCTGGCGCAATTTGCGGTGGTGTATGCCGATGCCAATGGAAAAAAATATGCTGCGAAAGATTTAACTGCCCGTTTGGTTTATGAACGTCGTGACTATTATTGGCGCTGGTCGGATGGTGAAGGTTGGCAATCAGGCTATGACCAGAAAGATTTGGTGATGGCGGATGAACATATCCAGATTGCTCAAGAGGGTACCGCAAAGGTCAGTTTTCCGGTTGATTGGGGGTCGTACCGTATTGAAGTGGTGAATCCAGAAAATCAATTAGTGACCAGCATTAATTTCTGGGCAGGCTACTCATGGCAGGACAATACCGGTGGCACAGGCGCTGTTCGTCCTGATCAGGTGAAATTATCTCTGGATAAACCCGCTTATCGGGTGGGTGAGAAGATAAAACTGCATATGGTCGCACCACAGGCGGGTAAAGGTTATCTGTTGGTGGAATCCAGCGAAGGGCCGCTTTGGTGGCAAAAAATTGATGTGCCAAAACAAGGTCTGGATGTGGAAGTACCGGTGAATAAAGAGTGGCGTCGTCATGATCTTTATTTGACCGCTGTGGTGGTACGTCCAGAGGATAAATCTCGTCAGGCGACGCCGAAACGGGCCATTGGCGTGTTGCACCTGCCATTGGCTGATGAAAATCGTAAACTGGATTTGACGCTATCCGCACCGGAAAAAATGCGTCCGAATCAAAATTTGACCGTTAAAGTCAAGGCGACACCACAGCAAGGGCGGAAATTGCCCAAGCAGGTTAATGTGCTGCTTTCTGCTGTCGATACGGGGGTGCTGAATGTCACGAATTTTAAAACTCCGAACCCTTATGAGGCTTTCTTTGGTCGTAAGCGTTACAGCGTCGATCAATATGATGTGTATGGTCAGTTGATTGAAGGTGAAGGCCGTCTGGCGAATCTGCGCTTTGGTGGTGATGGTGATGATAGTGCCCTTGATCGTGGCGGTAGAAAGCCATTAACCGAAGTGAAGATTATCGCTGAGCAAGCACAGCCTGTGACATTGGATGAAAACGGGGAAGGGCGGATTGTTTTGCCAATTCCTGATTTCAATGGTGAATTGAGGTTGATGGCTCAAGCGTGGAGTGAAGATGAGTTCGGCCACGGTGAAAGCAAAGTTGTCATTGCTGCGCCGGTGATTACACAGATGGCACTACCTCGCTTTATGGCGGGTGGTGATCATGCATTGTTGTCGTTGGATTTGACTAATTTAACTGAACAGACGCAAAACTTGACCTTGAACTTTGCTGCTAATGACCTGATTAGGTTAGAGGGGGATGCTAGCAAAGAGATAACACTGGAAAAAGGCAAACGCACTACAGTGGAGATTCCGGTCACAGCGGATTTGGGGTTTGGTCAAGGAGAGGTTTCTCTGACGGTTGATGGTCTGAATTTACCCGGTGAGAATCTGAAACAGTATAAAAATAGTTGGAAGATTGGCGTACGTCCGGCACAGCCAGCGGAAACGGTGATGTTTGCTAATGTTATTCATCCGGGAGAGGACTGGCAGTTGCCGTTAAAAGCCTTATTGGATTTATCACCAGAAGGGGCTGAGGGGCAATTGTTACTGAGTAGCCGTCCACCGTTACAGATCTCACGTTATATTCGTGAATTGTACGCCTACCCATATGGCTGTCTTGAACAGACAATCAGTGGGCTTTATCCGTCACTTTATTCGAATAAATCAGAGCTGAATAGTTTGGGTATCATGACGGAAGATGATGACAAACGCCGGGCAAGTATTGATGAGGGAATTATTCACCTGTTGAGTATGCAGCGTCATGACGGTAGCTTTGCTTTATGGGATAAAACCGGTGATGAAGAGTATTGGTTAACAGCCTATGCCACCGATTTTCTATTCCGTGCAAGTCAACGAGGTTACAGCGTACCTAAAGAGGTGTTGAGTTCTGCCAATAACCGTCTGTTACGTTATTTACAGGATAAGAGTGTTATTAACTATCCCTACAGTCAGAATCAGGAAGCAACGCGATTCTCGGTTCAGGCTTATGCCGGGCTGGTGCTTGCCAATCAACAGAAAGCGCCATTGGGCGCTCTGAGACAAGTTTATGAACGCCGTCAACAAGCAGGCAATGGTTTGTCACTGGTACAACTGGGCGTTGCACTGAAACTGATGGGGGATAACACCCGAGCAGATGAAGCGGTTCGTTTGGGGATAAGTAAAAACCGTAATGATGATTTAGATTTAGGTGATTACGGTAGTGCTGTTCGCGACAATGCAATGATTGTTGCTCTGTTGACTGAAAATAATATGCAGATAAAGGAACGTGATGAGAAATTGCTGGCTCTGTCTGATGAATTGCCATCTCGTAATTATTTCTCAACTCAGGAGAGTAATTCGCTCTATCTGGCGGGACGTTTCTTTATTGATGCATCGGTGCAACCGTGGAAAGCGGTGGTTAATCAACGGACGTCAATAATAGGTAGGGACAAACCCTATAGTGAGATGCTGTATCCGCAGGATATTCAGCAAGGTATGAGTATCAGTAACCTTGGTGACAGCACGCTCTATTCACGAGTGAATGTGGTGGCCTATCCACTGCACTCTCCGAAACCTTACGCTAATGTGTTGAAAATTCAGCGTAGCTATCTGGATATGAAGGGGAATCCGGTTTCCATTGACCATCTGAAAAGCGGTGAAATGGTGGTTGTGAAGCTGGTGGTGAGCTCAGATAAACCCGTACAGGATGCTTTGGTTGTTGATTTATTGCCCGCCGGTTTGGAGCTGGAAAACCAGAATTTGGCTAACAGCAGTGCCAAGTTGAGTGAGAGTGCCGCTAATCTTCAGGAGTTGATTGGTGATATGCAACAGGCGACGATTCGTCATAGTGAATATCGTGATGATCGATATGTGGCGGCAGTCGCGGTTGATCCGTCTCAGCCGGTGACGTTGCTCTATCTGGCTCGCGCCGTGACGCCAGGCGTCTACACGATCCCTGCGCCACAGGTGGAATCTATGTATGTGCCTTACTGGCGTGCAGTTGGTTCCACACCTGAAAAACTGGAAGTTGTCCGCTAAATTTGTCAGCCCTTATGCTCAGGTGTAAGGGCTGATTTCTCACCAGGTATTCATCGATGAAGAAAACGCATCGCCTTATATGGCTGATTGTGCTGTTGTTGTTTCTGATCCCGTCTGGTTTATGGCTGGCAGATAAAATTTGGCCTTTGCCACTGCGTGAAGTCAAAATGGCGCGGATTGTCGTGAGTGAGGATGGAACGCCACTTTGGCGTTTTGCCGATGATGAAGGTGTTTGGCGTTATCCGGTGACATTGGATCAAGTATCACCGGAATATATTCAAGCTTTGCTGACTTATGAAGATCGTTGGTTCTACAAGCATCCAGGGATTAACCCGATTTCTCTGCTTAGGGCTGCTTGGCAGGATATGCGGGCAGGTAAAATTTTGTCTGGTGGCAGTACTCTGTCGATGCAGGTAGCCCGGTTGATTGATCCCCATTCACGCACTTTAGGCGGGAAGCTGAAACAGATCTGGCGTACTTTGCAGCTTGAATGGCACTATTCCAAAGATGAAATTCTGGAAATGTATCTGAACCGTGCGCCGTTTGGGGGCACGTTACAAGGCGTTGGTGCGGCGAGTTGGGCATATTTGGCTAAACCGCCCTCTGAACTCTCTACGGGAGAAGCGGCTTTACTGGCTGTTTTGCCGCAAGCCCCTAGTCGTTTAAGGCCAGATCGCTATCCTGAACGGGCACAGGCTGCTCGTGATAAGGTGCTGCAACGGTTGGCGCGGTATAAAATCTGGCCGGAACAGATGATTGCTGATATTCGGCAAGAAACGTTGTGGTTGGCTCCTCGGCAGGTGCCACAGCTTGCTCCGCTTCTTGCCAGACGCATGGCGAAAGGTACTCGTCAGGAGATCATCAAAACAACCCTTGATGTGGGATTACAGCGTCAGCTTGAAGATATGGCGGTGAATTGGAAGTATCAATTACCAGAAAAAACGTCGATTGGCGTGTTAATCGTTGATCACACCGACATGGCGGTGAAAGCCTATGTCGGCTCGCTGGATCTGCGGGATGATAGCCGTTTTGGTCATGTCGATATGATAAGTTCATGGCGTTCGCCGGGATCAACTTTGAAACCATTTCTGTATGCAATGGCGCTGGATGATGGGTTAATTCATGGGGAATCACTGTTACAGGATGTGCCTCGCCGCTTTGATTATTATCGCCCAGGAAATTTTGATAGTGGCTTTCATGGGCCGGTCAGTGCCAGTGAGGCGTTGGTTCGCTCACTGAATTTACCCGCTGTGCAACTGCTTGAAGCCTATGGTGCTAAGCGGTTTACCGCTAATATGTGTAATATGGGAACCGTATTGCGTTTTCCTCCCGGCAGTGAACCCAATTTATCATTGATTCTTGGTGGCACGGCAACCCGGATGGATCAATTGGTGGCGGCTTACACGGCGTTTGCCCGTCAGGGGAAGGTTTCCCCCCTTAGATTCACCCCACAGCAGAAATTGCGTGATCGGCAACTTTTTTCACCCGGTGCTGCATGGATAGTGAGGCGGATTATGGCTGGAGAAGCTCTGCCACAACCTGATGATGTGTTACCGGCACAGGTGCCGCTGGCCTGGAAAACCGGCACCAGCTATGGCTACCGTGATGCTTGGGCTATCGGCTTAAATGCGCGTTATACCATCGGTGTTTGGGTTGGTAGGCCGGACGGTACGCCGGTTGTTGGGCAGTTCGGCTACGCTACGGCGATTCCCATCATGAATCAGATTAATAACCTGTTACTCGCCAATATGCGAAATGGGGCTAAACGAATTCCTGTTGATCCACGTCCAGCAAGTGTGAGTCAGGCAATCATCTGTTGGCCGGGGGGGCAGAGTTTGCCGAAGGGAGAGAATAATTGCCGTCAGCGTCGTCTGAGCTGGATACTGAATAACACTATTCCGCCTACGCTGCCTGCGGTGGGGCAAGAGGCCATTTCAGGCATCAATGAACAGGTGTGGTTGGATAAAAGCGGTTTGCGTGTGGCTCCTGATTGTCCCGGTGCCCAGTCTAAAAATATCGCTTTATGGCCGATTACCCTCGAATCATGGTTACCCGCACAAGAGCGACGGGCACAGCGTCTGCCACCGGTTAACCCTCAATGTCCACCGTTGAAATCAGATGAAGCGCCCTTGTTGATCGTGGGCATTCACAGCGGAGATGTATTGAAACGGCTCCCCGGTTTTGACAGCCTTGATTTGCGTATTACCACTCAGGGCGGTAGTAACGGGCAACAGTGGTGGTTTCTGAATGGAGAACAGGTGATGACCACGGAAAAGAACCAGGGGTTTGTTCAGACATTGACTCAACCGGGTAAATATCAACTTAGTGTTTTGGATTTAGGTGGACAGGTTGATTCCGTCAATTTTACTTTGAAGTAAACGATTCAGGTAAAAATGTGATTTGTACGAAAAAATGGTAATTTTCGCTAATAAAAATTTAATGGAATGTTATGTTTTCTGTAGGCAACCGCTATTCGTACCCCTATAATCAACGCCGTTTTTATCTCCGCTAAGGTTGCGGAATGAGTATTAACCGATTAACTTATCGGGAAAAATTAAAATTATCAGTTGCTGACAGAAGAACCAAGAGGTTATCCATGACGGTTGAACGTACTTTTTCTATTATTAAGCCTAACGCTGTGAAGAAAAATGCCATCGGGGCTATTTATGCTCGTTTTGAAAGCGCCGGGTTTAAAATTATTGCCGCCAAAATGCTTCACCTGACCCGTGAACAGGCTGAGGGCTTCTATGCGGAGCACAAAGGCCGTCCTTTCTTTGATGGTCTGGTGGAATTTATGACTTCTGGTCCCATCGTGGTTCAGGTATTGGAAGGCGAGAATGCGGTACAGCGTCACCGTGACCTGATGGGGGCAACTAATCCTGATAATGCATTAGCAGGTACTCTGCGTGCCGATTATGCAGATAGCTTCACTGAAAATGCGGTTCACGGCTCTGATGCGGTTGAATCTGCAAACCGTGAAATTGCGTATTTCTTCACAGAAGATGAAATTTGCCCACGTTAATTGATTTGCCGTTACCCGTAGCATCATTGCATTAAAGTTTGTACAATGCGGCGCCCCGTTGTTAATTCAACGGGGCGCTTATTATTTGTTACTATACTAAACTGATAGTGACCTGAATTGAAACTTCGCGTTGAGTTCATTAACGCAGAGCCGAAAGTGTTACAACGAGGCGATATAAAAAGATGTCCCAACCAAATACTGCGGCACAATTTGCTGCTTCTGTCGTGTCCGAAACTCCAGAAAAGAAAGGCGGTAAAATTAACCTGCTTGATCTGAATCGCAAGCAAATGCGTCAGTTTTTCATTGATATGGGAGAAAAACCATTCCGCGCTGATCAGGTGATGAAGTGGATGTATCACTACTGTTATGACGATTTTGAACAGATGACGGATATCAATAAAATTCTACGGGCAAAATTGCAGCAAGTGGCAGAGATCCGCGCACCTGAAGTAGCAGAAGAACAACGTTCGGCCGATGGTACGATTAAATGGGCGATCACTGTTGGCGATCAGCAGGTTGAAACGGTTTATATCCCGGAAGATGAGCGCGCAACTTTGTGTGTCTCTTCTCAGGTAGGCTGTGCACTGGAATGTAAATTCTGTTCTACTGCGCAGCAAGGGTTTAATCGTAATTTACGAGTTTCTGAAATTATAGGTCAGGTTTGGCGTGCCGCAAAAATTATTGGCTCACTGAAATCCAGTGGTCGCCGCCCGATTACCAATGTGGTGATGATGGGCATGGGAGAACCTCTGCTTAATCTGAATAATGTGGTGCCGGCCATGGAAATCATGATGGATGATTTTGGTTTTGGTCTGTCAAAACGCCGCGTGACATTATCCACATCTGGTGTGGTGCCAGCACTGGATAAACTGAGTGATATGATTGATGTTGCTTTGGCAATTTCCCTGCATGCACCGACAGATAATGTGCGGGATGACATCGTTCCTATCAATCGTAAATATAATATCGAGCAGTTCCTTGCAGGTGTGCGCCGCTATTTGACTAAATCTAATGCCAATCAGGGGCGTGTAACCGTGGAATATGTCATGCTGGATCATATTAATGATAGCGTGGAACAGGCACATCAATTAGCTGAATGCTTGAAAGACACACCGAGTAAGATCAATTTGATCCCGTGGAACCCGTTTCCGGGGGCGCCATATGGCCGCAGTTCCAACAGCCGGATTGATCGCTTTGCTAAGGTGTTGATGGGATATGGTTTCACCACTATTGTCCGCAAGACTCGCGGTGATGATATCGATGCCGCATGTGGTCAGCTTGCCGGTGATGTCATTGATCGTACCAAACGTACATTGAAAAAACGTCAAGCCGGTGAACCTATTCAGATAAGAACAGTCTGAATGGGAATGTTGGTATGTCCTGTCATGCAGTAAGTGAAATGATTGTTACAATGGCATATCTTTGGTCGGTGGGGATGGAATGATAAGGAAATCGTTATCGGGAATGATGGTTGTTGCCGTGGTGGTTGCTATGTTGTTGGCAGGATGTTCCAATCAACCAACAAACGGCAATCAACAGCGAAAAGTCGCAGCAGAAACCCGAATTCAACTGGGAATGGCCTATCTGGCTAAAGGTAATTTACCCGCCGCCAGATATCACTTTGATAAGGTTTTACTGGCAAAGCCAGACCATTATCAGGCTCAATTAGGTATGGCGTTGTATGAGCAATATTCTGGTCGGCCGGAAGCTGCCCGTCAACGTTACAAAATGGCGATGCAGTATGCGCCAGGAAATGATACGGTATTGTATCATTACAGCGTTTTTCTCTGTGAGCAGGGGCAGTATGAAGAAGTCAAGACTCTGTTTACCGAGAGCCATGCTGACAGGCGTGTTTGTTATCAGTGATTTGCCGCTAGTAAAATAGCAAATCTATTTCGCCGCGCAGGCCATTGTGTAATTTAAAGATTATAGCAAGGCGCCAGCGCGAAGTTTTTCACAACCTGAACAGTACCGCGTCTTCTTGCTAATGAATACTGAAACGACTCCAGAACAAGCTCATTTAACCGCAGGTCAGCTCCTGCGTCAGGCTCGTGAACAGCACGGGTTAACCCAGCAGACTGTAGCTGATCGCTTGTGTTTAAAACTTTCTACTATCCGTGATATTGAAGAGGACAATATTCCAGCCACTATGGTACCGACTTTCCTGCGTGGTTATGTTCGCTCTTATGCTAAGTTGGTACAAATTCCAGAAGCAGAAATTCTGGCAATTCTGGATAAGCATACCCCGGCAAAAACAGCGAAAGTTTCACCGATGCAGAGTTTTTCATTGGGTAAAAAACGTAAAAAACGTGAAAGTTGGTTGATGTGGATTACGTGGTTGATTATTTTAGTCGTAATTAGTTTGACGGGAGCATGGTGGTGGCAAAACCACATAGCTCAACAGAAGGAATTGATTTCGATGGCTGATCATTCTGCGGCTCAGATTGCTCAGAAGAAAGCCAATGCAGTGGATTCATCCACTGAAAGTCACGATCAGGTGACACAGTTACCAACCCGCGAGCAGGCAGCAAGTGAGCCATCCTCATCTGCCGCTGTAACCGAAAATGCAGTGGCAGCGAATAATACTGGTGGTCATCATAAGGAAGTGGCTCAATCTGCGGCATCAACTCAAAATCAAGTGGTGAAAACACCGGAAATTCAGCCACAGACTCAGACTGCTCCGTTGCCCGCCAATCAAGGGACAGCTCAAGTACCGAGTGTGTCTGAAAATAATTCAGCGGTAGTCGCTGACAATAATAAGCTGATGATGAATTTTAAAGCATCCTGTTGGTTGCAAATTGTTGATGCAAAAGGAAAAAAATTATTTAGTGGAACTAAACATAAAGGTGACCATCTGAGTCTCTCTGGCTCATTACCTTATGAATTAACTATCGGTGCTCCGGCTGTTGTGGATGTACAGTTCCGGGGGCAAGCTGTCGATTTAAGCCGCTTTATTAAAGAGAGCCGTATCGCGCGTCTTAAAGTGCCAGCAGCACAATAAAGGGCCTGTTACAGTAGGGCATAGTTGTAGTTTTATCAGTAAACACATGGAAGTATGGGAGAAACACCAGTATGCATAATGAATCACCGATAAAAAGACGCAAATCTACGCGTATTTATGTAGGCAATGTGCCAGTCGGGGATGGTGCACCCATTTCGGTGCAGTCAATGACAAACGCACGTACTACAGATGTGGAAGCGACTGTTAAACAGATTAAATCGCTTGAGCGTGTTGGCGTTGATATTGTTCGCGTATCAATACCAACGATGGACGCCGCGGAAGCATTTAAGTTGATTAAGCAGCAAGCGAATGTTCCTTTGGTTGCAGATATCCATTTTGATTACCGTATCGCGCTTAAAGTTGCAGAGTATGGTGTCGATTGTCTGCGGATTAACCCTGGCAATATCGGTAATGAAGCGCGTATCCGTGAGGTTGTGGCTTCTGCCCGTGATAAAAATATCCCAATCCGTATTGGTGTGAATGGCGGATCATTGGAAAAGGATCTTCAAGAGAAATACGGTGAGCCCACTCCAGAAGCGCTGGTGGAATCGGCTATGCGCCATGTGGATATTCTTGACAGACTTAATTTCGATCAGTTTAAGATCAGTGTAAAAGCCTCAGATGTCTTTCTGGCGGTTGGTGCCTATCGCTTGTTAGCTCAGAAGATTGATCAGCCATTGCATCTTGGTATTACTGAGGCGGGTGGTGCCCGTGCAGGCTCTGTAAAGTCTGCCATTGGTTTGGGTATCCTCCTGTCAGAAGGTATCGGTGATACTTTGCGTATTTCTTTGGCTGCCGATCCTGTCGAAGAAGTTAAAGTGGGTTTCGACATTCTGAAAGCATTACGTATTCGTTCCCGTGGTATAAATTTTATCGCTTGTCCAACCTGTTCTCGTCAGGAATTTGATGTTATTGGCACAGTTAATGCCTTGGAACAGCGTCTGGAAGATTTACTCACACCGATGGATGTTTCTATTATTGGTTGTGTGGTTAACGGACCCGGTGAGGCGGAGGTTTCTACTTTGGGTGTCACCGGCGCCAGAACGAAAAGTGGCTTTTATGAAGATGGCGTACGGCAGAAAGTGCGTCTCGATAATGCTGATATGATCGATCAGCTTGAGGCTAAGATCCGTGCTAAGGCATCAATGCTCGATGAAAATAAGCGCATTGGCATAAGTCAACTGGACAAATAATGTATCTGATACTGGCTCATCGTTATGATGAGCCAGCGTTGTTTTGTTTGTTAATTGAAGCTCGTCGGTATTCGCTTCTATAATCAACATCATTTTTGAATCATTAACTAGAGATAAGACGTGGCAAAAAATATCCAAGCTATTCGAGGCATGAATGACTACTTGCCGGCAGATACGGTTATCTGGCAGCGTATCGAAACTATTTTGAAACGGGTACTGGCGGGTTATGGTTATAGTGAGATCCGCACACCGATTGTAGAGCAGACCCCGTTATTTAAACGAGCTATTGGGGAAGTCACTGATGTGGTTGAAAAGGAGATGTATACCTTTGATGATCGCAATGGTGAAAGTGTGACCCTACGCCCTGAAAATACCGCCGGTTGTGTGCGTGCCGGTATTGAACATGGTCTGCTGTACAATCAGGAACAGCGCGTATGGTATTTAGGGCCAATGTTCCGTTATGAGCGTCCACAAAAAGGTCGTTACCGCCAATTTTATCAGTTAGGTGCTGAAGTTTTTGGTCTTCAGGGGCCTGATATTGATGCCGAGCTTATTTTATTGACTGCTCGCTGGTGGCGCGAGCTCGGTATTTTTGAGCATGTGACGCTTGAACTGAATTCCATTGGCTCGTTGGCGGCACGCGCCAATTATCGCGAAGCGTTGGTGGCTTTTCTTGAACAGCATAAAGATAAGCTGGATGAAGATTGCAAACGCCGTATGTACAGTAATCCATTACGTGTCCTGGATTCAAAAAATCCCGAAGTTCAGCAACTTCTTAATGATGCGCCGGAACTGTTTGATTATCTTGATGCCGAATCAAAGGAACATTTTGATAGCCTGTGCGCACTTCTTGATGGGGCGGGTATCAAATATCGGATTAATCAGCGTTTGGTTCGTGGTCTGGATTATTATAACCGCACAGTATTTGAATGGGTGACAACGGCTCTTGGGGCTCAAGGGACGGTCTGTGCCGGTGGTCGGTACGATGGGCTGGTTGAACAACTGGGGGGCCGACCAACGCCTGCGGTGGGTTTTGCTATGGGGATGGAGCGTCTGGTTTTGCTAGTGCAAGAAATGAATCCGGCATTTGTCGCAGAGCGTTCAGTAGCCGATGTTTATCTCGCTTCTTTTGGTGAAGGTAGTCAGCAAGCGGCATTGATTTTGGCTGAACAGGTACGTGATACGTTGCCCCAATTGCGTTTAATGACGAACCACGGTGGTGGTAACTTTAAGAAGCAACTGGGGCGTGCGGATAAACAAGGCGCCAAAATTGCACTGATTCTCGGTGAGGATGAAGTCCGTTCTGGTCAAGTAGCCATTAAAGATTTACGTACAGGTGAACAACAAACGTTGCCGCGAAGCGAAATTGCTGCTCGTTTGGTTGAACTGTTAGGTTAAGGAGAGACTCTGTGGAAGTCTATACCAATGAAAACGAACAAGTAGACACGATCCGTCGCTTTTTTGCCAATAATGGTAAAGCCTTGGTTTTTGGGCTGGTGTTGGGTGCCGGGGCGCTGATTGGCTGGCGTTACTGGCAATCTCATCAGACAAATCAGTTGCAGGAAAGTGCAGAAGCTTTTGAACGGGTAGATCAAGGTTTAATTGCCAGTACAAAAGAGGGTCATGTTGCTGCTGAAAAATTTGCCAGTGAAACTAATAACAGCTATGGCGTGATGACGCATATGCATTTGGCTCAACTTGCTGTTGAAAAGAATGAGTTAACTAAAGCAGATCAGTTTTTATCTGCGGCGACTGGTCAGGCAAAAAATGAGGATTTGCAGGCTCTGGTGAATATTCGTCTAGCCAGGGTTCAATTGGCGGAAGATAAAGCGGATGCCGCGCTGAAAACATTGGAACAGGTCAAAGGTTCCGGTTGGGTTGCCGTCGCAGAGGATATTCGCGGTGATGCACTGTTGAAAAAAGGTGATATTGCCGGTGCCCGCGCAGCGTATACCAAAGGTTTGAGCTCAAATTCACCACAGGCAATCAAATCGATGTTAAATCTTAAATTGAATAACTTATCCAGCTAAGGGGAATTCTTTCAATGCAACTGCGTAAAACACTCTTGGTTGGTTTGGTGGCTTCCGTTCTGCTAGCCGGTTGTTCAAGTGAGCAAGACACAGTAACGATGTCACCATTGCCACAGGTCGAAAATCAATTTAACCCAAGCGAGGTTTGGGATAAATCTGTAGGTGATGGTGTAGGCCGTTATTATTCTCACTTGACGCCAACCTGGCAGGGCTCCGCTGTTTATGTTGCTGATCGTCATGGCATCGTTAAGGCGTTGGACATTGATAGTGGTAAAGAGATATGGTCGGTGAATCTGGCGGAAAAAGCGGGTTTCCTCTCTTCTCGTATACCTGCATTGCTCTCTGGTGGTTTGACCGTTTCTGGGGATCATCTATATGTAGGCACTGAACGTGCCAAAGTTATTGCATTGAATACCAAAGACGGCCAAGTTGCCTGGCAATCTGACGTTGCCGGTGAAGCGTTGTCGCGTCCTGTGGTGAGTGATGGTCTGGTGCTGATTCATACCAGCAATGGGATGTTGCAGGCATTGAGCGAGTCCGATGGTAAAGTGCAATGGTCCGTTAATTTGGATACACCATCATTATCATTACGTGGTGAATCGGCGCCTGCCGCGGCTTACGGTGCTGCCATCGTGGGTGGGGATAATGGTCGTGTCAACGCCGTCTTGATTTCTCAGGGACAGTTGATTTGGCAACAACGTATTTCTCAGGTAACCAGTTCTACAGAAATCGGTCGTCTTAATGATGTTGATACGACACCGGTTATTTCTGAGGGCGTGATATATGCAATAGCCTA
The DNA here is from genome assembly GCF_020387775.1 of Photorhabdus antumapuensis. NCBI lineage: Bacteria > Pseudomonadati > Pseudomonadota > Gammaproteobacteria > Enterobacterales > Morganellaceae > Photorhabdus > Photorhabdus antumapuensis. The sequence goes on along the minus strand of NZ_JAHZMK010000083.1, from coordinate 53,425 downwards.
TAATGGTAATTTGGTGGCGCTTGATATGCGTTCAGGTCAGATCCTCTGGAAGCGCGATTTGGGTTCAGTGAACGAGATGGTTGTTTCTGGTGATAATATCTATATTGTTGACCAAAATGATCGTGTTATGGGTTTGCGTCAAAGTGATGGTGTCACTTTGTGGACTCAGACAAAATTGCAACACCGTAATTTAACCGCGCCTGAAATGTATAATGGCTATCTGGTTGTCGGTGACAGTGAAGGTTATCTGCACTGGCTGAATATGGATGACGGTAAGTTTGTTGCTCAACATAAAGTTGATAGTTCCGGTTTAATGAGTCGTCCGGTTGTTGCCAGTGATAAATTGATGGTACAGGCGAAAGACGGTACGGTTTATCTGTTTACCCGTTGAGTTTTGCTTACTGCCTGTTTACCGGAAATATAGAGTAAAGAGTTGTTATAATCCTACGGCTCCTGAAAAGAACAGGGGCCGTTTCGTCTTTTTAGTGTTTTGTTGCAGCTAATGATGAGTAGCAAAATACTGATTTCAAATTTAGTCATGAGGCATCAACAAATGACACCTATCGTCGCTCTGGTAGGGCGCCCAAATGTGGGTAAGTCCACATTATTTAACCGTTTAACCCGTACAAGAGATGCGCTGGTAGCGGATTTTCCAGGTCTGACTCGCGACCGCAAATATGGTCGAGCTGAGGTTGAAGGGCAGGAGTTTATTATCATTGATACTGGTGGTATCGATGGTACCGAAGAGGGTGTGGAAACCCATATGGCAGCTCAAGCTTTGATGGCGATTGAAGAGGCCGATATTGTTCTGTTCATGGTAGATGCTCGTGCCGGACTTATGCCAGCAGACCACGCGATAGCAAAACATCTACGTGGTCGCGAAAAAGCGACTTTTTTGGTCGCGAATAAAACTGACGGTGTTGATATTGATACCGCTATTGCTGAATTTTATTCCCTCGGATTGGGGGATATCTATTCTATCGCTGCTTCTCATGGCCGTGGTGTCACCCAACTTATCGAACGAGTCCTGTTGCCTTTCTACGGTAAAGGTGAAGAAGAAGTGGTTGAGTTGACTGAGGAAGAGGCCAACGCAGCTTATTGGGCAGAGCAGGAACAGAATGAAATTGAGATGGTAGAAGAGGAGGAGGATTTTGATCCATCAACTCTGCCATTGAAATTAGCCATTGTCGGTAAGCCAAATGTGGGTAAGTCTACGTTGACTAACCGTATCTTGGGTGAAGAAAGGGTTGTGGTTTACGACATGCCAGGCACTACCCGTGACAGCATTTATATTCCGATGGAGCGCGATGGCCGTGAATATATCCTTATCGATACCGCAGGGGTACGTAAGCGGGGTAAGATCTCTGAAACGATTGAAAAATTTTCAGTCATCAAAACCCTTCAAGCGATTGAAGATGCTAACGTTGTATTGTTGGTGATCGATGCGCGAGAAGGCATTTCCGATCAAGATTTGTCATTATTGGGTTTTATTCTTAATAGCGGGCGCTCATTGGTCATTGCGGTCAATAAATGGGATGGCATGTCACAGGAAGATAAAGAGAGTGTGAAAGAGATGCTGGATTATCGTCTTGGTTTTGTTGACTTTGCCAGAGTCCATTTTATTTCTGCTTTACATGGTAGTGGGGTGGGGAATCTGTTTGACTCGATTCTTGAGGCTTATGATTGTGCCACTCGTCGTGTCAATACTTCATTGCTAACCCGTATCATGCGTATGGCCGAAGAAGATCATCAACCGCCGATGATACGTGGGCGCAGGGTAAAAATGAAATATGCCCATGCTGGTGGCTATAACCCACCAATCGTTGTGATCCACGGTAATCAGGTAACCGATTTGCCTGATTCCTATAAGCGTTATCTGATGAACTATTTCCGTCGATCTCTGAAAGTGATGGGGACGCCGATTCGGATTCAGTTTAAAGAAGGGGCAAATCCCTATGCGGATAAACGTAATACGTTGACACCAAATCAAATGCGTAAGCGTAAACGTCTGATGGCACATCTGAAAAAGCGTTAATGCTAATTGTAGAAAGACGTGTAAGAAAAAGGGTGGTGATTAACCACCCTTGTTGTTGGCATTCCATATCTGAGTAATGATTTCTGGTGCATCTGACTCTGGAAGGGTGAAGTGGTATTCTTCATTTCCATTGGCGATACTGAGCAGATAATAATGTTGATCAGGATATGGTGATGGTGGCATAGAATCAGAAAAATCTTGTTCTATGGCTTGAAGAAATAACTGCTGTTGGTGCGGAGACAGTGATTTTAAATCCACTGTTTTATCTTGATTAAGGCCAGGTGTAGCGGCAAATCCTCCTTGCAGGGAAATCGTGATTTTGCTATCAGTTGTGAGTTTGAGAGTTTTATTATTCATGATATACCAGTTTTGTTACGGTTATTTTTCACGTCTGTTTAGTATAGCGTAAAATTCGTTATTAACAATTTTAGTATCTTTTATCAGATATATTTTTTACTAGTCAGGTATTACAAATAATAAAATATCGCTGGCGTTACACCAGCGATATGTTGATAGATTAATCTTCAGTTTTATCTTTATTTTTGTCCTTATCGTCTTTATCTTCCTTTACTTTAACACCCACTTCTTGCCAGCTATCAATCGTTGCTTTTTCAACATCTTCATCAAATAACTCACGAGCATGTTTAACTGTTAATTTAGCGAAGGATGAGAAGTTCGCATCACGTGCAAGATCTTTATCCAACAATGTGTTGTACCATATTTTTCCTGCTTTCTCCCAGGCATATCCACCTAATTTTATCGCAAGATTATAGAAGGCTTTATTAGGAATACCTGAATTAATATGAACACCACCATTGTCTCTATAAATCGGCAGCTCTTTAAAATCATCCATATGACCAGGCTGTGGATCTTTACCGAGAACTTCATCATCATATGCGCTGCCGGGTTTTTTCAGTGAACGAATCCCTACGCCTTTAATGTCTTTGCCCAGTAGCTCGCTTCCCATAATCCAATCTGCTTCATCAGCTTTTTGTTTCAGATAATGTTGTTTTACTAATGAGCCAAAAACATCCGCTATTGATTCATTTAATGCTCCAGACTGAAAGAAATAGACCAGATCCGCTGTTTTCTCAATAACACCATGAGATAATTCATGGCCGATAACATCGACAGAGGTTGTGAAATCATTGAAGGTTTTGCCATCTCCGTCGCCGAATACCATTTGTCCGTTGCCCCAGAATGCATTCATATATTCTTCGCCATAATGCACAGTGGCAATCAATTTCATTCCTTTATCATCTAATGAGTTGCGATTGAAAACTTCTTTATAGAAATTGTAAGTTGCTTCTAAATATCTATATGCGTTATCAACTGATTTATCTTCGTTATCTGGATCTCCTTCATCTCGTACTAATTTTCCTGGCAACTTGCGTTTATTTTCTGCATCGTGAATAGAACGATGTATAGTTGTATTGGTAACTTTATCGTCATCGCCGGAATCATCGGAAGATTCTCTAATAACATTGTCCAACATTAAACTCTGAGTGTGATTTAATGTCATTAATACTTTCTTCTTTTCATTGTCATTATTATAAATATTTTGAAGAATGTACGGCGGTATTACGCCTCTGTAGTTATTGTTTTGTATTTGCATAAAATATCTCCTGGAATAAATTTTTAGTTATTAATTAGAGGTACTCTTTAGGTACGGATTCATATTAAACACGTTTCCAGCAGATAGTCATCAGGTCCAACCTGCTTCTTTTATGTTAAGGGGTTGTTAACAATTTGTTAATGTTTTTTGTGTGAGGGATTCTTGCATTGGCTGTAATAAAAATATAAATAGTTAGGAATAGTTTTTTATAATATTCCTAACATGATAGAAAATCATATCCAGTTTTTTGCTGGTAGGAAGTCGGTATATAAAGCGGCTTCCGCAGATCCTGATTCAGGGTGATAATCATATTCCCAGCGTACCAATGGTGGCATGGACATTAAGATAGATTCTGTTCGTCCCCCGCTTTGTAATCCAAATAGGGTTCCCCTGTCCCAAACGAGGTTAAATTCTACATAGCGACCACGGCGATATAATTGAAATTGCCGTTCACGTTCACCCCATAATATCTCCCTCCTTTTTTCCACAATAGGTAGATAGGCAGAAAGGAAACCTTTACCTATATCTTGAGTGAAATTAAAACAATGTTCAAAGTCAGGTATGCTTAAGTCGTCATAGAATAAGCCACCAATTCCACGGGCTTCGTTACGATGTTTAATATAGAAGTAATTATCACACCATTCTTTATATTTTGGGTAAACATTTTCTCCATAGGGTCGACATATATTTCGGGCGGTGGTGTGCCAATGAACAGCATCTTCCTTAAAACCATAATAAGGTGTTAAATCAAAACCCCCACCGAACCACCATACTGGTGCTTCACCTTCTTTTTCTGCAATAAAGAACCGAACATTAGCATGGCTGGTTGGTATATAGGGATTCAAAGGGTGAATAACTAGAGAGACGCCCATTGCCTGATAATGACGACCGACCAGTTCAGGACGGTGAGCTGTTGCTGATAAAGGAAGCATATCTCCTGATACATGAGAAAAATTAGCGCCTGCTTGTTCGAATATCGTGCCTTCTTTCATAATTCGACTACGGCCTCCGCCACCTTCTTCTCGTTGCCAGCACTGCTCAGTAAATTTCGCTTTGCCATCTGTCTGTTCCAGTTGTTGGCAAATTTCATTCTGTAATGAAAGGAAAAAAGATTTAATCTGATTAATGTTTGGTGTATTCATGATTCTTTTCCCATTATGATGTGGTGAGCGCTATATTATAGCTATTAGTGGAAGAGAATAGTGGAAGAGAACGCATTTTCGTATTGATTCCGGTGTTAAAGCGGAGATAATGAGAAAATAGTTATTTCAATAAAAACAGGTTGGTTAAGGATGGAAATTCGGGTATTTCGACAAGATGATTTTGAAGAAGTGATCACCTTATGGGAACGCTGCGATTTACTTAATCCTGGTGTTGATCCGGAAGTGGATATCGAGCGTAAATTGACGCATGATCCTGACCTGTTTTTAGTCGCGGAAGTGGTTGGTGAAGTGGTTGGGACGATTATGGGTGGTTATGATGGTCATCGTGGTTCAGCTTATTATTTGGGAGTTCATCCTGAATTTCGTGGTAGGGGAATTGCGAATGCATTAATTGCCCGATTGGAGAAGAAATTGATTGCCCGTGGCTGCCCAAAAATAGTTCTTATTGTTCCTGAAGATAATGATGCCACTATCTATATGTGTGAAAAACTGGAATATGAAGATCGTCATCAAGAGAGCGTTATTTTTAGTAAGCGTTTGATTGTTGATCAGGAATATTGAGTTCAGATATGGCTGAGTGAAAGAATACCACTCAGCCAAAAGGCATTAGTTCAATTTGGTGACTTTTTTTACATCAATAGTCATACCATTCCATTCTTTATCGACTTCACCTTCAAGACGGATTCTGTCTTGAGGCGTTATCGTTTGACCATTCCAGTATTTATGATCAACTTCGACTTCAACAATTCCTGCATTATCGCGGAATATGAAGTGATCACTGTGGATACGGGATTCAATATGTCCTTCCAGTACGACCCAACTGTCATCTCTCATATTTTTAACTTGTTGGGTGGTGGAAACTCTTGCATTGTGATCAACAAAACCACCTTGTTGTGGTGCTTGGACGGGAGGCTGTGCTGAATCGGGACCAGAAAAACCACCAAATTGCGTCTGTGAGATTTGAGCCATTGACGGCATACTGAACAAAGTAATCAAGGCGGTGGTTATAAATATTTTTTTCATCATAGTGACCTTACTAATAGTAATGACTTTTAGGGAGGGTAATGATACCGTTAAGTTGTATTTTATCAATAAAATATTCATCTAAAGTAATTAGTTTAAACATTCTCTGAAACTAACAATCAGATGTGATGTCTCAGTGCCTATCTCTGTATTGAGTCATAAGGGAACCAGTTATGCAGAAGTATACTTTAACTAACATGTTGTCAGGATTACGTTTTGTCACAATAAGTGGTGCATTGTTACTGGCCGGTTGTACGGGTTCATCGGGTTTTTCATGGTCGGATTTGTCTCCTTTTAGCTGGTTTGGCAGCCCTTTAAAAATCTCAGATCAGGGTGTGGGAGAAATAAATGGTCTGACAGCAATGAATAAAGACGCAATAGAGAAGGGGTTGGATAGAAAGTACCACTTACGCAGTGGCATGGAAACAAAAAATGGTCAATTGGTGACAGTATTTCAAGCAATGGATGGGGATCAATTGAAGATAGCGTTATTTGGTCAGGCCGATGGAAAAGTCAGTCGCATTGAAGTGTTGGATGAAAATATTGAAACCGTCTGGAGAACAAAGGTCGGCATGCCATTTTCGGCACTTTACAGCAAGGCATTTGATGTTTGCCGAAATACGGTGAGTGAGTCAGAGAAGAGCGCTATTGTTTGCGTATCCCCACAGAGCAAACATGTCAGTTATCTGTTTACCGGTAATTGGAATGGCCCTGAAGGTTTGATTCCTTCTGATGATGTACTGAAAAACTGGAAAGTGGAACGTATCGTCTGGAAACGATGAGAGTTTCTGATTAAAAACATGAACTGAGCCGGTTTGGTGAGTTTAATGTTCCTTTTGCGGAGCCGTAACAGGCCCGCATTTTTCATTTAATATTTCTGTCAGCTTATTGCGTTTCATACTTTCTAAGTGCAATTTGGTATATTAAACGGTGATAGTTATCTACCTTGTTATAAATAAACTGGATACATTAGTCACTGGCGCGTTATTTGATGAAATAACGGATAAGGTGAGAAATGAAAAAGTATTCAATAAAAAATACGATACTAAACGGACTGGTGGTAGTAACTTTATTAGGCAGCAGTCATGCCTTTGCTGTAGAGCTGTTAAACAGCTCTTATGATGTTGCGCGTGAGCTATTTTCTGCACTGAATCCTGAATTTGAAAAACAGTGGAATGAGCAGTATCCACAAGATAAGTTGATAATCAAACAATCCCACGCCGGCTCCTCCAAACAAGCACTGGCAATTCTTCAAGGATTGCGGGCTGATGTGGTGACTTACAATCAGGTAACGGATGTGCAAATTTTGCATGATCGTGGCAATCTGCTCTCGGCTGATTGGCAGAACCGCCTGCCAAATAGCAGCTCACCTTACTATTCCACGATGGCGTTTCTTGTACGTAAAGGTAACCCCAAAGATATTCATAATTGGGATGACTTAGTGCGCCAGGATGTCAAATTAGTCTTGCCAAACCCTAAAACCTCCGGTAATGGCCGTTATGCTTATTTGGCCGCTTGGGGGGCTATTCAACAGGAAAATAGTGGAGATCAGGGTAAAACTCGTGAATGGATGAAACATTTCCTGAAAAATGTCGCCGTGTTTGATACTGGTGGTCGCGGTGCAACAACGTCATTTATTGAACGTGGCTTAGGTGATGTGCTGATCAGTTTCGAATCTGAAGTTAATAATATTCGCAAGCAGTATGGTGGTGACAAATATGAAGTGATCGTTCCACCGGTAGGTATTCTGGCAGAATTCCCTGTGGCTTGGATTGATAAGCATATTGCGAAAAACGGTACAGAGAAAGCGGCTAAAGCTTATCTGAATTATCTTTATAGCCCACAGGCACAGCGGATCATTACCAGCTTTAATTATCGTGTCAGTAATAAAAACGTGATGGCTCAACAGAGAGTCCGTTTTCCAGAAACTAAGTTGTTTCGATTGGAAGATCAATTTGGTGGTTGGCCTCAAGTGATGAAAACTCACTTCAATACTGGCGGTATACTGGATCAATTGCTGGCCGAGGGGCATAAGTAATGTTTTCGAGATCCAGTAAGCGAGTATTGCCTGGTTTTGGGTTGAGTTTAGGCAGTAGTTTGTTCTATACCTGCTTGATTTTATTGTTACCTCTGAGTGCATTAGTTGTGCAGCTTTCCAGTATGACCTGGGAACAGTATTGGCAGGTGATTGCTAATCCCCAAGTTGTAGCGGCTTATAAAGTGACATTGCTGGCAGCAGCGGTTGCCAGTTTGTTTAATGCGGTGTTTGGTATGCTGATGGCATGGGTTTTAACCCGCTATCGTTTCCTTGGCCGTAGCTTATTGGATGGTTTGATGGATCTCCCTTTTGCGTTACCTACTGCGGTAGCGGGATTGACATTGGCAACGCTATTTTCTGTGAGTGGTTGGTATGGCTCTTGGCTTGGGCACTTTGATGTGAAAGTCGTGAATACTTGGTTGGGTATTGCGGTAGCGATGGCGTTTACAAGCCTGCCATTTGTTGTGCGAACGATTCAGCCGGTACTTGAAGAGCTAGGGCCAGAATATGAAGAAGCAGCTCAAACATTAGGCGCTAATCGTTGGCAAACTTTCTGGCGGGTTGTATTGCCAGAATTATCTCCGGCTTTAATTGCGGGCACAGCACTCTCTTTTACCCGCAGCTTGGGGGAGTTTGGTGCAGTGATCTTTATTGCCGGTAACATTGCATGGCAAACAGAAGTGGTATCACTGATGATTTTCATCCGTTTACAGGAGTTTGATTACCCCGCTGCCAGTGCCATCGCATCAGTTATATTGGCAATATCCCTGATATTATTATTTAGCATTAATACTCTGCAAAGCCGCTTTGGTAAACGGATTGGGGGGCATTAATGGTTGAATTATCTGAATCTTACGTAGCACAACGACCACCTGTAAATTGGGCGAAATGGGCGCTGATCATAACAGGTGTATTGTTTTCAATCTTACTGTTAGTGATCCCCATTGTCTGGATATTTATGACTGCCTTTTCTAAAGGAGTTGAGGTAGTTACTGAGAATCTTTTAGATCCTGATATGTTGCATGCCATCTGGTTAACGATACTGATCGCATTAATTACCGTTCCGGTAAACCTAATTTTTGGCGTCATGATCGCTTGGCTGGTAACGCGCTTTCAGTTTCCAGGGCGGCAATGTTTATTGACATTGATCGACATTCCGTTTGCTGTTTCGCCGGTCGTAGCTGGTTTGCTCCACCTATTGTTTTATGGTTCGAATGGTTGGGCCGGAAGTTTGCTAGAACCCTATGATATCCAATTGATGTTTTCCTGGCCGGGGATGGTCTTGGTAACGATATTTGTGACTTGTCCGTTTGTTGTTCGAGAACTGGTACCGATGATGCTTAGTCAGGGGAGCCAGGAGGATGAAGCTGCAATTTTATTGGGGGCGTCGGGTTGGAAAATGTTTTGGCGGGTGACGTTACCTAATATTCGTTGGGCGTTGTTATATGGTGTGGTTTTGACCAATGCCCGCGCAATTGGTGAATTTGGTGCTGTCTCAGTGGTATCCGGTGCTATTCGTGGTGAAACTTACACATTGCCGTTGCAGGTTGAATTACTGCATCAAGATTACAACACCGTAGGGGCATTTACTGCGGCGGCATTGTTGGCATTGATGGCAATTATCACTTTGATTGTTAAAAGTGCTTTGCAGTGGCGGTTAAGCCGCCAACATGGTTAAGGCAGGAGCAGAATATGAGTATTGAAATTAACAATATCAGTAAATATTTTGGTCGGACTCAGGTTCTGAGCGATATCACTCTGAATGTTTTTGCTGGAGAAATGGTTGCTCTGCTTGGTCCGTCAGGCTCCGGTAAAACAACCTTGTTGAGGATTATTGCGGGTCTGGAACAACAAACCGAGGGGAAGCTGAGTTTCCACGGGCAAGATGTTAGCCGTATGCATGCTAAAGATCGGCAAGTTGGCTTCGTATTTCAGCATTATGCACTGTTTCGGCATATGACCGTGTTTGATAACGTTGCTTTTGGATTGACAGTATTGCCACGACGTAAGCGTCCGAATATGGCGGCTATCCGCCGTAAAGTTATGGAGTTGTTGGAGATGGTGCAATTGACGCATTTTGCTGAACGCTATCCATCACAACTTTCTGGTGGGCAGAAACAGCGGGTAGCGTTGGCAAGAGCGTTGGCTGTTGAACCACAAATTCTATTACTCGATGAGCCATTTGGTGCACTGGATGCTCAGGTAAGAATGGAATTACGCCGTTGGCTACGCCAGCTCCATGAGGAGCTAAAATTTACCAGTGTCTTTGTCACTCACGATCAGGAAGAAGCGATGGAAGTGGCTGACCGGGTTGTTGTCATGAGGCAAGGAAATATTGAACAGGTAGGTACGCCACAAGATGTATGGCGTTATCCGGCAAGCCGTTTTGTGATGGAGTTCTTGGGTGAGGTCAATCATTTTAGTGGTGAAATTAAAGGCTCTCAGCTGTTGATTGGCGGACAGCACTTGCCTCTCAATGTGACGCCAATCCATCAGGGGAATGTTGATGTATTCCTGCGTCCGTGGGATATCATGATGAACTCGCAACCGACACTTTCCAGTCCATTGCCAGTACAGGTGACAGAGGTCAGTCCTAGAGGGCATTTCTGGCAGCTTTCTGTTCAGCCTTTAGGCTGGCATCATGAGTCGGTTGCTGTTGTTTGGTTTGATGAGACTTCAGTACCCACAAGAGGAAACCGTTATTTTATTGGTGGTACTGAAGCGCGTTTATATGCGGGTGATAAACAATTACAAACCCTGAGTTTAGCCCAAACTGCCTGATAATTATTTGGATTTGGTTGGTACCATTTTGCTCATCTGCTTACCGCCAGGGATGGGCATTTTTTATTTAAGGTCTTGCGATATATTTCTGAATATGGTTATTTCGCATTTCTATTAAATAAAATTTGGGTAATAGCTGTGGCAAGCTTGGAACATTTTATAGGTAACACCCCGCTAGTAAAATTACAACAAATCACCGATAAGCTGGGGGTGGAAATATGGGTGAAGCTTGAAGGTAATAATCCGGCAGGCTCGATAAAAGACAGAACAGCGCTATCAATGATTCAGCAAGCTGAATTGCGGGGTGAAATTTCTCCCGGTGACGTATTAATTGAAGCCACTAGCGGAAATACGGGTATTGCGTTGGCAATGATTGCCGCAGTAAAAGGTTATCATCTTAAATTACTGATGCCTGATAATATGAGCCTTGAGCGTCAGGCTTCTATGCGAGCTTATGGCGCAGAACTGATTTTGGTGAGTAAAGCCGTGGGCATGGAAGGTGCACGTGATTTAGCTCAGCAAATGGAGCGTAATGGTGGAGGTAAAGTACTTGATCAATTCAATAACCCGGATAATCCTTTAGCGCATTTTACGACCACAGGGCCGGAAATTTGGCAGCAGACGCAAGGGCGTATTACGCATTTTGTTTCCAGTATGGGAACGACGGGAACCATTACCGGTGTTAGCCGCTATTTAAAAAGCCAATCTAACAATGTGCAGGTTATTGGCCTACAACCCGCTGAAAACAGCCATATTCCAGGTATTCGCCGTTGGTCGCCGGCTTATTTGCCCGGCATTTTCCGCAAGGAGTTAGTTGATCAAGTGTTGGATATCACTCAGAAAGAAGCAGAAGATACCATGCGTTTATTAGCTCAGAAAGAAGGGATTTTCTGTGGGGTTAGTTCCGGCGGAGCTGTTGCCGGAGCATTAAGTGTTGCGGCACAAAATCCAGGGGCTGTCATTGTTGCCATTATCTGCGACCGTGGTGATAGATACCTTTCTACTGGAGTATTTAATTAATCTGGTTATGCATTCAGCGTGAGTAGAGTACAAGAAGCGGTAAGCTCTGCTCACACTTGCCAATTCCTAAATAGAAAACGATGTAAATTGAAGATAAGGGATAAAAAAACAGCCGTGATTGTCGGCCGTTTTTTAATATGAAAATGGTATTGTGACAGTTAAAGTATTGCTACTTTTTAATACGCATAATGGGTGTTTCACCCACAGTGACAGAACCACTCAACTTGGATAACTCTTTAATCTCATCCATGTTGGAAATAACAACAGGTGTCAGGGTCGATTTTGCTCTCTCTTCAAGGAATTTAAGATCGAATTCCAAAACTAAATCACCTTTTTGTACACGCTGACCTTCTTCAGCAATACGTTTAAAGCCTTCGCCTTTAAGCTCAACCGTATCAATACCAAAATGGACAAATAGCTCAATACCGCTGTCCGATTCGATAGAAAATGCATGGTTGGTTTCAAATATTTTACCGATTGTTCCATCAACTGGTGCAACTATCTTGTTGCCGGCGGGTTTTATAGCGATACCGTCGCCGACAATTTTCTCGGCGAAGACAACATCTGGAACATCTTCAATATTGACAATCTCACCAGATAAAGGTGCGATAATCTCAATAGTGCCGCTGTTTTTTTTATCATCTGAAACTAGAGATTTCAGTTTATCAAACAGACCCATGAATCTTCTCCTAATTGTTTATACTGGACCGCGTTTTAACCGATATTGTTAGCAAAGTGTTTTTTCTTTGATGAAGGTATCAACCAATTCTATCAACCCTTTAGCGGTAGACTGAGAAAGTGCTTGCTCAGCTAGCGCTTTTGCATCTTCGTAACGAGTATTACGAATGATTTTCTTGATGCGGGGAATAGAAATCGCACTCATACTAAACTCATCCAGCCCCATGCCTAATAGCAACAAGGTAGCACGTTCATCACCTGCAAGCTCGCCACACATCCCCGTCCATTTACCTTCAGCGTGTGAAGCATCGATGGTTTGCTTAATCAGGCTCAATACTGCTGGTAGCATCGGGTTATAAAGATGAGAAATCAACTCGTTACCACGGTCTACAGCAAGAGTATACTGAGTTAGATCGTTTGTCCCAATACTGAAAAAGTCAACTTCTTTTGCCAGGTGATGAGCAATAACTGCTGAAGCGGGTGTTTCTATCATCACACCCATTTCGATTGCTTCATCGAATTTTTTACCTTCTTCGCGAAGCTGGCCTTTCAGCAATTCAAGTTCTACTTTCAGTTCCTGTACTTCTTCTACAGAAATAATCATTGGAAACATAATACGTAATTTACCGAAAGCAGATGCACGTAAGATAGCACGTAACTGAGAATGTAAGATCTCTTTTCGATCAAGGCAAATACGAATTGCACGCCAACCAAGGAATGGGTTCTCTTCTTTCGGTAGATTCATATAGGGCAGATTTTTATCACCACCGATATCCATCGTACGTATAATAACCGCTTGGCTACCCATTGCTTCGGCAACAGCTTTATAAGCTTGGAATTGTTCTTCTTCTGTTGGCAGCGCATCACGATCCATAAACAGAAATTCTGTACGGTATAAACCGACACCTTCGGCGCCATTGAGTTCAGCGCTGATCACATCACGGATGGTACCGATATTGGCACAGACTTCGACCTGATGACCATCAAGAGTCATTGCCGGGAGATCTTTCAACTTTGCAAGTTCAGCTTTTTCTGACAGATATTCGTTTTTGGTCTTTTTTAGCTGTTCAATTTCTGAATCAGACGGGTTGATGTAAATATGGTTATTTACCGCGTCCAGGATTAGGTAATCACCATTCTGGATTGTCGTCGTCGCCTGGGTGGTACCCACGATCGCTGGTAGTTCAAGAGAGCGGGCCATGATTGACGTGTGGGAAGTTCGGCCCCCTAAATCGGTAATAAAGCCGAGTACTTTTTCCAGATTGAGTTGTGCGGTTTCAGATGGGGTCAGGTCGTTGGCAACCAGAATGACTTCCTCTGAAATTGAGCCAAGATCAACAATGGGCATACCCAGAATGTTTTTCAGCAAGCGTTTACCGATATCACGCACGTCTGTGGCACGTTCTTTCAGGTATTCATCATCTAATTCTTCAAGGGCTTTGGCCTGGGTTTCAATAACAGAATAAACCGCGGCATCTGAGGTTTTGAAATCGTTTTTGATTAACGCAATAATTTCTTGCTCAAGTTCTTCATCTTCCAATAGCATGATATGCCCTTCGAAGATTTCAGCTTTTTCTTCTCCGAGGTTTTTTGCTGCTATGTTCTTGATGATTTCTAGCTGAGATGAGGCTTTTTCACGACCTTGCTTGAAATGGGAAATTTCTTGTTCGACTTGCTCTTGGCTGATTTTTTTCTGATTGATAATGATTGAGTCTTCTTTCAGTAATAGTGCTTTACCGAAAGCAATGCCTGGTGATACTAATATGCCTGAAATCATGATGTTACCTAACTACTAATAATTATTATTTAAAGAGCCAGCCCACAGATGGTTTGCTGTTTTAGGACATGCATTTAAACTGATATCCCCAGATAAAAGTTTATCCGGGGATGAGGAACGGCTAAGTGAATACCTGTTTATACCCGTTATCTTTCAAGTTGCCTCTTTGTTGGCTGCACTCGCTCACCCCGGTCACATAGTTAGCTATGCTTCCGGGGATTCGCTTCCTTGCCGTCTTGATGCATCTTGAAATCCATAGGGCATATTCACAATCTCTGAATCTTGACTGGCTTTGCGGTTAATGGAAAGTTATTCCAGTTCTGCCATCAATTTAACCAGATGCTCGATTGCTTTTTGCTCATCTTCACCTTCAGCAGAAATGGTCACTACAGTGCCTTGAGTGAGTCCCAAAGTTTGTAGCTTAAATAGGCTTTTGGCACTGGCAGTTTTACCACCGGAAGTCAGTGTGATGTCGGAGGAGAAACTTTTGGCTTCTTTAACAAACTGTGCAGCGGGACGGGTGTGTAGGCCATTTGGCGCAGTAATGGTGACTTCTTGCTGGAACATAACGTTTCCTCAATAACTTAGATTTTTGCTATGTAAGTTAAGAATCTGTAATGGACAAATTTTAACTTGAGTGTTTATTCACTGCCTATCCCATTTAAGACGATTTTATTTATCTAAAGAGAGAACTGAGTAATGTTCTGGTAAAAGCGAATAGCTCTTGAACGCTCTTTAGTACGACCCGTAAGTTCCGGGTCATGTGTTGTGCTGCCTGTATCACTTTTACTGGTAAGAATGAACAGCACTAACGACGTCTACTGAGATAGACTCTCAGGTTGATAATGTAATAAAAATTTTTATTCATTATCAAAAAAATTGTTCTTTCCGATGCTTCTGATTGATAGTTTGAAGTAAAGATAGATCGCGGAACTACTTAACTGAAACTACTACTCCTGCTAATTAATTTCGAGCATCGAAATAATTATTATTGGTTAAATACTAGACCCATTGTAAGAAATCATCTGGCAAAGTGTAAAAATTTGATCTACCACACAGAAAAAGCACCATTTAGGTGCTTTTTTATCAATAAATCTAAGTAACTTACTTAAAAACTTTTATTCATCAGACAAGTCAGTAAACAATACACTGCTTAGATAGCGTTCACCTGATGAAGCCAGAATAACGACGATATTTTTATCTTTATATTCTGGCTCTTGAGAAAGTTTCACCGCTGCTGCAATGGTGGCGCCAGAGGAGATACCTGCCAGAATGCCCTCTTTTACCATAATTTCACGTGCGGTTTTAATCGCTTCCTCGTTGCTAATTTTGAAAACGCGATCAACCAATTTCAAATCAAGGTTATCTGGAATAAAACCCGCACCAATACCTTGGATCTTATGGGGGCCCGGTTTCACTTCTTCACCGGCCAGAGTCTGACTGATAACTGGCGAGTCTTCAGGTTCTACAGCAACCGCAGTAATATTTTTACCTTTGGTGTTTTTCAGGTAACGAGCAACGCCTGTTAATGTACCGCCAGTCCCTACACCGGCAACAAATACATCCACTTCACCGTCAGTGTCTTCCCAGATTTCCGGGCCTGTGGTTTTTTCATGGATTTCTGGGTTTGCCGGATTGCTGAACTGTTGCAGGATAATATAACGATCGGGATCGCTAGCTTTAATCTCGTTAGCTTTCTCAATGGCCCCCTTCATACCTTTAGCGCCTTCCGTTAGTACCAGTTGTGCTCCCAATGCTTTCAATAGCTTGCGGCGCTCAATACTCATGGTTTCTGGCATAGTCAGCGTTAATTTGTAGCCCCGAGCGGCGGCAACATAAGCAAGGGCTATCCCGGTATTACCGCTGGTAGGTTCTACCAACTCTTTCCCTGATTGTAGGATACCGCGTTTTTCAGCATCCCAAATCATGTTGGAACCAATGCGACATTTTACACTAAAACTTGGGTTACGGGATTCTACTTTTGCCAGAATACGCCCATTGCCAAAGTGTTTTAGGCGAATTAACGGGGTACGACCAATAGTCAAAGAATTATCTTCGTAAATTTTACTCATACTCGTCTTTCAACTCCCTTTAGTGATATCCGGTCAACAATACGCCAACAACCGGTTAATGGAAATATAACTTAAATATATTTTTATTGTCTAAAAGAATAACTTAAATGAATATCACGGCATAATACGAGGAGCGTGTTGATCTCGATAGTGATCGACCCACATTGCCGTTGCTGCGCATACGGCAATAGGCATAATCACCAAATTGACAATGGGTATCATTGTTAAAATACTCACTGTTGCGCCAAATTGCAGATTAATTATTTTGTTTTGGCGAAGGGCACTACGCATTGTTGGAAAACTGACTTTGTGGTTATCAAAAGGGTAATCACAATATTGAATCGATAGCATCCAGGCACTGAAAATAAACCAGAGCACAGGTGCAACAGTCTGTCCGATAACAGGAATAAAATAGAGCAGCAATAAGACCAGAGCGCGCGGAATATAGTAGCACAGCTTGACTAATTCCCGTTTCAGGATACGTGGAACATCTTTGAAGAGTGCGATAACGCCGGTATCCGGTGCGGGGATTCCTGTTAAATCCGCTTCCAGTTTCTCCGCTAGTAGACCATTGAATGGTGCTGCGATAAAATTCACTATTGTGCTGAAGAAGTAAGTAAAAATCAGCAAAACAGAGATCACGGTCAGAGGCCATAAAATATAACTGAGCCATTGCATCCAATCCGGTACTTTGTTCACTATCCAAGGGATCCAATTCTCCAGTTTCTGGTAGAGCCACCAAAATGAACCACCGAGAAACAAAATATTTGCCAACAAAGGCAATAAGACAAATCTTTTAATGCCTGGGCGAGTCATTAATTTGCAACCTTGCACCAAATACTGAAAGCCGCTCAAATTTTTTGGCGATTTTGTCAAATTCAGCATACTTCCTATTCTCTCCTGTGTGATTGAAACGCTATCATATAGGCAGGATTTTCGACTGACTAGTATTGTTCTGTATAAAAAAAATGCAAAAGAAGCTTGTTAGGCATTTTTCTGATAAGAAAAGTGTGTATAAGCTTGCACTTGTGTTATTTGACAAATACAGTTAATACAGAAAATATTCCGCCGTGGTGGCATACTTAATTAAACAACAGAGATAGCAATGATGCAGGATTTGCGTCTGATATTAATCATTGTTGGTGCGATAGCAATAATAGCTTTGCTGCTACATGGGTTGTGGACCAGCCGTAAAGAGCGTTCTTCGCTTTTTCGTGATCGCCCAGTTAAACGTCATAAACATGATCGTCAGAATAGTTTCGTCGATGACAGTGATGATGAAGCGTCCGACAATCAGCAAAAGCCTTATGCCCATAAGCAGGTAAAATCTCATCAGGAGTATAAAGCTGAGTCAGCTATTGAGCGTCGTCAGCAAAAGTTGACTGGAATTGATGCTGTAATGCCTGAAGAAAGCGATGATCCGTTGCTGACGGGTCATCAGCCTGAGACGACAGCGAGAAAAGCCGTCGAAGAAGAGCAGGAACCCCAACTCGGTCTGTTTGAATTTGAAGAGCAGAATGAGTCTGAAAGAAACCAATCTGTGATTGAAGGAAAATCTCAGGAGGCGGTTGGCGAAAAAGAAGCTCAGACTAAAGCGAAAGAAATTGTTTTGGTTCTTCACGTAGCAGCGCACCACGGACAGGAGCTGAATGGTGAACCTTTGCTGCAAAGTATTCTACAATCTGGCTTCCAGTTTGGGGAAATGCAGATTTTTCACCGCCACGTGAACCCATCAGGTAGTGGCCCGGTACTGTTTAGCCTGGCAAATATGGTGAAACCGGGCTCATTTAATCCTGAAATAATGGCTGATTTTACGACTCCAGGGGTTTCTATGTTTATGGTGGTCCCTTCTTACGGAGAATCTAGTCAGAATTTTAAATTGATGTTGCAGGCGGCCCAGCGTATTGCTTCTGATGTTGGGGGTGTGGTGCTTGATGATGAGCGAAAAATGCTGACACCGCAAAAAATTGAATTGTATAAGGCACGTATTCGCAGCACACTTGGTGTTCAGGTATAATCAATTTATCGAATGTTCAAGCCCCCGCCAGTCGGGGGCTTTTTATCGCTGGTTATAAATCATGAAATCAACTGCTCAACAAATAGAAAAGCTCAGAACAGCACTGCGTCATCATGAATATCTGTATCACGTCATGGATGCACCAGAGATCCCTGATGCAGAATATGATCGGTTAATGCAGGAATTGAAGGATCTTGAAGAACAATACCCTGAGTTGATTACATCGGATTCACCAACGCAGCGGGTTGGAGCGGCTCCTCTGACGGCTTTTGAACAAGTCCGCCATGAAATTCCTATGTTGTCACTGGATAACGTATTTGATGAAGAGAGTTACCTGGCGTTTGATAAGCGGGTGCGTGACCGCTTGAAAGAGACCCTGGATTTAGCTGTGTGCTGTGAGCTGAAACTAGATGGTTTGGCTGTCAGCCTGTTGTATGAAAATGGTGAGTTGGTACGGGCTGCAACTCGTGGTGATGGTACAACAGGGGAAAATATTACATCCAATATACGGACTATCTGTGCAATTCCACTGCGTCTATTCGGCGAAAATATTCCAGCTCGTATTGAAATTCGCGGTGAAGTTTTCATGCCGCAAAAAGGGTTTGAGAAGCTGAACGAGGAAGCTCGCCGCACGGGTGCAAAAGTATTTGCTAACCCACGTAATGCGGCGGCTGGCTCTCTGCGTCAGCTCGATCCCCGTATTACGGCTAAACGTCCATTGGCTTTCTTCTGTTATGGTGTTGGTGTATTGGAAGGGGGAGAGTTACCGGCCAGTCACTACGAGCGATTGATACAGTTTAAGAAATGGGGATTGCCGGTCAGCGATAAAGTTAAAGTTTGTACCAATAGTCAACAGGTTATTGATTTTTATCATGATATTGTAAACCAGCGTTCCGCATTGGGGTTTGATATCGATGGTGTTGTTGTTAAAGTCAATTCGCTGGAATTGCAGGAAACATTAGGCTTTGTTGCCCGTGCGCCACGCTGGGCCACGGCATTCAAATTTCCTGCTCAGGAGCAAATGACGATTGTTCGTGATGTTGAGTTTCAGGTTGGTCGTACTGGCGCCATCACACCGGTAGCACGTCTGGAGCCAGTGCAGGTCTCTGGTGTAATTGTCAGTAATGCAACATTGCACAATGCGGATGAGATTGAACGTTTAGGTTTGCGGATTGGCGATACGGTTATTATCCGCCGTGCTGGTGATGTGATTCCACAAGTTGTCGGTGTTTTGGAAGACAGAAGGCCGCAGGACAGTAATGAAGTGGTTTTCCCTGAACATTGTCCGGTATGTGGAGCAGATATTGAAAGGATTGAAGGGGAAGCTGTCGCGCGTTGTACGGGGGGATTGGTGTGTGGTGCTCAGCGTAAAGAAGCACTTAGACATTTTGTTTCCCGTCGAGCGATGGATGTTGACGGCATGGGAGAAAAGATTATCGATCAGTTGGTGGATAAAGAGTATGTCGAAACCCCAGCAGATCTTTTCAGACTGACGGCAGGCAAGTTGACTGGGCTTGATCGCATGGGGCCGAAATCTGCCCAGAATGTGGTGGATGCGTTGGAAAAAGCGAAAAAAACCACCTTTGCCCGTTTCCTTTATGCGTTGGGTATCCGTGAAGTTGGGGAAGCGACCGCTGCTAATTTGGCTGCTCATTTTGGCGAACTGGGTAAATTACGTTCCGCTGATGAGGAAGCATTGAAAGAGGTTCAGGATGTTGGCGAAGTGGTGGCAAAACATGTCGTTAACTTCTTCAGTGAACCTCATAACCAAACAGTCATTGACGATCTGATTGATAATATCGGTATCAACTGGGAACCGGTCATCGTAACGAGAACTGAGAAGATTGACAGCCCATTTTCGGGTAAAACAGTTGTATTGACAGGTTCATTGCATCAGTTATCCAGGGATGAAGCCAAAGCTAAACTTATTGCATTTGGGGCAAAAGTGACGGGCAGCGTTTCTAAGAAAACAGATTTGGTGATTGCGGGTGAAGCCGCCGGTTCAAAGTTAGCTAAAGCTAATGAGTTGAATATTCCGGTTATTGATGAAGAAGAAATGATCCGTTTATTGGGTGAATAACTTTTTGTTTACATACTGATTATTGAGAGTTTTTCTCAATAATCAGTCATACGCTATGAAGGTATTTATAAAGCTTATTTTATACGATTCAGCTAAAAATGTGATCAGGCCCATTAAGTAAAGGTTTACAGTAAGAATTATTTCAGTTTAATGTGATACTTATCCTCATTTGATCGCCTTTTATTACATAGAATGCATTTATAAGAGTTCGCTTTCTATCGTGTTTGGAGTGTGATATGTCTCAGATCCTGCATTTCTTTTTAGCTTTGATTGTCATTGGCGGCCTTGCTATTTTGGCAAGTAGTGACCGTAAAAGTATTCGTCCTCGCTATGTTATTCAATTGCTTGTTATTGAACTTATATTGGCTTGGTTTTTCCTGAATTCTGGTATTGGTCAGGAATTTGTCATGGGATTTGCTGGTTTGTTTGAGCATTTACTGAAATATGCGGGTGAAGGGACTGAATTCATTTTTGGCGGCATGATGGATGCGAAACTGGCATTCTTCTTTCTGAATGTATTGTGCCCGATTATCTTTATCTCTGCGCTGATTGGTATTTTGCAGCATATCAAACTATTGCCAATCATCATCCGCGTTATTGGTACTCTGCTGTCTAAAGTCAACGGCATGGGTAAACTGGAATCATTTAACGCAGTCAGTTCTCTGATACTTGGGCAGTCTGAAAACTTTATTGCTTATAAAGATGTACTGGGAAAAATGTCTGAGCGTCGTATGTACACGATGGCGGCAACGGCAATGTCAACGGTTTCTATGTCAATCGTTGGTGCTTACATGACAATTTTAGCGCCTAAATATGTTGTAGCAGCATTGGTGCTTAATATGTTCAGTACTTTTATCATCCTATCATTGATTAATCCGTATGCTGTTGACAGTGAAGAAGATATTCAGATGAACAATCTTCACGAAGGCCAAAGTTTTTTCGAAATGCTAGGTGAATATATTTTGGCGGGTTTCAAAGTGGCGCTTATTGTCGCTGCTATGTTGATTGGTTTCATTGCTCTAATTGCGGCTATTAATGCGTTGTTCAGCATGGTGTTTGAGAAGAGCTTCCAGGAAATGCTCGGCTACGTGTTTTATCCATTTGCTTGGGTG
Organism: Photorhabdus antumapuensis; assembly: GCF_020387775.1. Classification (NCBI taxonomy): domain Bacteria; kingdom Pseudomonadati; phylum Pseudomonadota; class Gammaproteobacteria; order Enterobacterales; family Morganellaceae; genus Photorhabdus; species Photorhabdus antumapuensis. The sequence goes on along the minus strand of NZ_JAHZMK010000083.1, from coordinate 32,014 downwards.
ATTGGGGTCCCCACAGATGAAGCATTACGGGTTGGCAGCATCATGGCAACCAAATTGGTTGCTAACGAATTTGTGGCAATGCACAGCTTACAATCAATTGCGACAGAACTTTCTCCTCGTTCACAGGGTATTTTGTCGGTATTCTTGGTTTCTTTTGCAAACTTCTCTTCCATTGGGATTGTGGCAGGTGCGATTAAAGGCTTGAATGAGAAACAGGGTAATGTTGTTTCGCGCTTTGGTTTGAAACTCCTGTTTGGTTCAACGCTTGTCAGTTTCTTGTCTGCGGCTATTGCAGGTTTGGTACTGTAAAAGATAACGTTTTATCGTGGAATATTGCATCATGGATGGTGCAGTTTCCTTTTCACATATTTCTCCTTATAGACGTGCAAATGATGGAAAAAGAAAACCTGATAGAAATAGCTAATACTGCAATGCCGTTCGGTAAATACAAAGGGCGTATGCTCATTGACTTACCGGAAGAGTATTTATTGTGGTTCGCTCGTAAGGGTGAATTTCCACAAGGTAAATTGGGTGCGTTGATGGAGATGACTTTAGCAATAAAACTAGAGGGACTAGATTCGTTGGTGAAACCATTGAAAAAAGGTTAGCCAGGGTTGGCATTTGTTTTTTAAACGATGAGAGTGGTTAGATATGGTAATAACCAAAAGGCCCTGAAAGCATGGCTTTCAGGGCCTGATAATTTTGGTGGAGCTAAGCGGGATCGAACCGCTGACCTCCTGCGTGCAAGGCAGGCGCTCTCCCAGCTGAGCTATAGCCCCACGAGTGTGGTATTTCCTAATTTTAGTACCAAATACCTTGTTTCAATATAAAGGCTTTGGTGGAGCTAAGTGGGATCGAACCGCTGACCTCTTGCATGCCATGCAAGCGCTCTCCCAGCTGAGCTATAGCCCCAATCAAAATCAATGGAACGGGGCGCATAATATGAAACCCTGCAAATACTGTCAACGGCTAACTTATCATTCTCGCAACAAGCGTTGAAAAAGCCATCAATTTTATGATGAGTTAACAAAAATAGAGGTTGAGCAATGGGTTGAATTGATAACAAAAAGGCATCACCTGTGATAAGTGATGCCTTGGGTACATTAATTAGGATTAAATTTCACGTTGAGTAATGAATTCCAGCGCTTGATTGATACGGGATAGAGTACGGGCTTGCCCGATAGCGTGAATAGTGACATCCACACCAGGGGATTGACCTGCACCGGTAGCAGCAACACGCAATGGCATACCAACTTTACCCATGCCGACTTCCAGCTCATCAGCGGTGGATTGAATGGCATGATGAACATTTTCTGGTGTCCAATCAGTAATTGAAGCTAGCTTTGCATGGACAACTTCAAGAGGTTGACGGGCAACTGGGCGTAAATGTTTCTTTGCTGCATCGGCATCAAATGCAGCAAAATCTTCATAAAAGTAGCGGCAGGATTCTGCCATCTCTTTCAGAGTCTTACAACGTTCGCCCAATAATTTAATCAGATCAACCAACTGTGGACCATTACGGGTATCAATACCTTGTTGCTCAATATGCCATGCTAGATGAACGGCAACTTTCTCTGGAGGCAGGGTATTAATATAGTGATGGTTCAGCCATTGCAGTTTTTCTGTATTGAATGCGCTGGCGGATTTATTGATAGCATCCAGGCTGAACAGCTCTGTCATTTCTTCAATGCTGAAAATTTCTTGATCACCGTGCGACCAACCCAAACGAACCAGATAATTCAGCAGTGCTTCTGGCAGGTAGCCATCATCACGGTATTGCATAACACTCACTGCACCGTGACGTTTGGACAATTTTTTACCGTCATCACCTAGGATCATCGAAACGTGTGCATATTCTGGCACGGGAGCGCCTAGTGCTGTCAGAATATTAATTTGGCGAGGTGTATTATTGATATGGTCTTCACCGCGGATGACATGGGTGATCTCCATATCCCAGTCATCGATAACAACACAGAAATTATACGTTGGTGAGCCATCGGTACGACGGATAATCAGATCATCAAGTTCCTGATTACTGAATTCAATTGGGCCCCGGATACGATCATTAAAAACAACAGAACCTTCTTGTGGATTGCGGAACCGGACGACATGGGGTTGAGCGGGGTTATGTTGACATAGATTATCACGGCAACGGCCGTCATAACGCGGTTTCTCGCCATTTGCCATTTGAGTTTCCCGCAACTCTTCCAGACGTTCTTTAGAACAATAGCAGTGATAGGCACTCCCTTGTTCTAGCATTTGATCAATTGCCTGGTTATAACGATCAAAACGTTTCGTCTGATAATAAGGGCCTTCATCCCAATTCAGATTTAACCAGCTCATACCGTCCATAATGGCATTGATAGCTTCCTGAGTTGAGCGTTCAAGGTCAGTATCTTCGATACGCAATACAAATTCGCCTTTGTTATGGCGGCTATATAACCAGGAATAAAGTGCGGTACGAGCACCGCCAACATGGAGATAGCCAGTTGGGCTTGGTGCGAAACGGGTTTTGATTTTACTCATCGGGGATTGCCTTAATTACGTTTCACTTTTCAATGAACGTTATCGGTGATTTAAAGTAATAAAAGTGGGGGGTTATTTTATCACTGCACCTTAATTCCTCAATGCTGTTAACGGGAAGTTATTGAGAAAAGTCAGCGTATTTGTCTAAACTGTACCCTATAGTGATGATAATTATCTCTCCCTTGTTTAATTTTGAGACGAACGATATTTTTCTCTAGAAAAAGCGTTGACTCACTCTGAACTATCCCTATAATGCGACTCCATCACGACGGGGCGATTAGCTCAGTTGGTAGAGCATCTCCCTTACAAGGAGGGGGTCATCAGTTCGAATCTGGTATCGCCCACCATCTCGTTGTGATAAAAATGATTTTATGATTGGGCGATTAGCTCAGTTGGTAGAGCATCTCCCTTACAAGGAGGGGGTCATCAGTTCGAATCTGGTATCGCCCACCAATCATAAATTCAGTGGTATAGAAGCAGTAATAATCATCATGAAGTGGGCGATTAGCTCAGTTGGTAGAGCATCTCCCTTACAAGGAGGGGGTCATCAGTTCGAATCTGGTATCGCCCACCACTTCATTAAGATTGTTTCAGGCGGTATCACGTATCTTTGGTGTGGGTCGTTAGCTCAGTCGGTAGAGCAGTTGACTTTTAATCAATTGGTCGCAGGTTCGAATCCTGCACGACCCACCACGCCAAAAGACACGATTAGAGTAATTCTCCTATAGATGGGTCGTTAGCTCAGTCGGTAGAGCAGTTGACTTTTAATCAATTGGTCGCAGGTTCGAATCCTGCACGACCCACCATGCCAAAAGACACGATTAGAGTAATTCTCCTACAGATGGGTCGTTAGCTCAGTCGGTAGAGCAGTTGACTTTTAATCAATTGGTCGCAGGTTCGAGCCGAGCGAAGCGAGACAACAGCGCGTGAGCGCTGGCCCGAAGGGCGAGGCCGTAGGCCGAGTCATCCTGCACGACCCACCATGCCAAAAGACACGATTAGAGTAATTCTCCTATAGATGGGTCGTTAGCTCAGTCGGTATAGCAGTTGACTTTTAATCAATTGGTCGCAGGTTCGAGCCGAGCGAAGCGAGACAACAGCGCGTGAGCGCTGGCCCGCAGCAAAAAAGTCACGAGCAATGCGAACATTCAAACTATGGCCTCTTGGAAACAGGTAGAACCAAGATGTGGTAAGTAACTTTAGTACTTGTACGGCACATCGGCTAATCAATGAGTCGTCAGAGCCTTATAGAAATTAGGGTTTTCTTGGATGATAGCTAACACCTTTGCCGCTAGTCCTGTCGGGTTTCGACGCTTTTGCTCCCAGCTTTTAATTGTATCAAGGCTAGTGCCTAAAGCCTCCGCCATCTCTGCCTGTGAGATGTTAAGTTGAGCACGGATAGCTTTAACGTCGGCAACTTCGTATCGGGTCACACGTGCTGCGGCTTTATTACCTTGTTTAATTTCAACTGCTTCTTCGAGGGATGCTTTCAATTCGTCAAAAAAACTCATATTACGCCTTATTCTTTTATCGTCGGGTAAACATACTAGTTTCGATAAATTCTATAGCATGACTTACAAATTTATTCTATACCTTGAGCATGAGCTTCATCATTATGTGTATATACAAATTTTACGCTCAAATAATATATCTTATCTATTAATGATACAAAATCCATTGATATTTTATGAGTCATTTTGAGTTGTTTAGATCTGTTTAGCGGTGTATTCTGTATATACAGATTAACCATGAGTTGAAAACACCGAAGCACATGAAGTTCTTGATATCATCAAACATCAGATTGAAATTAGCAGGCAAAAAGCCGCCTGTTAATGAAGAGGATATACTCCAGTGTTTTTCTAATCGGGTTGGACGTTTTCTTGAGGATACAAGGGAAGATAATAAAACTGAGCCACCCACTAAATGGTTTATATCTGAAACTGATTACGGTGTTAAGTTAAAAATAGTCTTTATCTATTATCCTGAAAAAGGGGTTGCTATAAGGACTGCCTATGCACCTAACGAAGATGAATTGAGAATTTACCGAAAATACGGTCTAGGAACAGAGAAATGAGCAGGCAAACTGATAAGCGAGCAAATAACCTGATAGCTTCCACCGATGAAGCATGGGAGAACGGTGAGCTTGGTTGTAGTGAGTCTCACGTTAAAGTATCTGATGATATAACAGAAGATCTGATTAACGAAGTGTTGGAGTTACAGCCCATTTCAATTAGGTTAAATCGATCTCTGATAGAAGACTTGAAAATGATAGCTGACCTTAATGGCTTAGGCTACCAGCCATTGATCAGGCAAGTTTTAAATCGTTTTGCTAATAGTGAGAAAAAACGGGTACTCGCCGAAGCTCACAGCAAAGCAATGAGAAGTGAAAAAAGAAAATCCAGTAAACGTCATAAGGCTGCTTAACTACATAGTCTTAGCTGCATAGTATATAAATGTAAAAAACCAACTGGTGAGGTTGGTTTTTTTGCATTTACCCTTGAATAGTGTGGTTTGCCTTTATGCTATTAATTAACTGCTTGCCAGTCATTCACTGTTAAACGATCTATACCAATAAAGCCGGATGGGATAAGCTTTACCTAATTGTTGTACTAGTTAATTATTAGGATATAAAAATGAACCTCTATGGATTAGTTGCTGATATTGGCGGCACCAATGCCAGATTAGCACTTTGCAATTTGGAAGATGGGGCTATTGATCGAATTGAAACATATAGTGCAAAACAACACACTGGATTAGAATCTATTATCAGTTACTACTTAGCGGAGCAAAAAATAGCAGTAGCTTATGCATGTATCGCTATTGCTTGCCCGATAAATGGTGATTGGGTAGAAATGACCAATCATCAATGGGCATTTTCTATTAGTGAGCTGAAACAGACATTTGGGCTAGAAAAATTAGATGTGATTAATGACTTCACAGCTGTATCTATGGCTATTCCAATGTTGACAGAGGAATACAAGGTTCAATTAGGAGGAGGAGAAGCGGTTAAAGACAAGCCGATAGCGGTTTATGGGGCAGGGACTGGCCTTGGTGTCGCTCATTTGATCAAAGTGGATAAGCAATGGGTCAGTTTACCGGGTGAAGGCGGCCATGTGGATTTTGCAGCGAATAGTGAAGAACAAGATGCAATATTGGCTGTTTTACGGCGTAAATTTGGGCACGTTTCGGTAGAAAGAATCTTGTCCGGTAGTGGGTTGGTAAACCTTTATCAGGCTATTGCCATTTTGGATCATCGTCAGCCAGAAGATTTAGAACCAGAAACAGTGACGCAACGAGCGTTGGATGAAAGTTGCCAATATTGCTATCGTGCTCTGACACTATTTTGTGAAATTATGGGGCGATTTGGCGGAAATTTGGCGCTAAATATGGGGACTTTTGGTGGTGTGTATATCGCTGGTGGTATAATGCCGCGGTTTCTTGATTTCTTTAAGCAATCGAACTTTCTTCATGGATTTGAAGATAAAGGGCGCTTTAAACCGTTAGTACAACAGATTCCTGTTTATTTGATTACTCATCCACAACCAGGATTATTAGGTTCAGGTACCTATTTACGGCAACAACTTTCACTTATTGATTAAATTATAAAGGCAGATATATATTTCAAAATTAATGATTGTATATATCTGCCTGGAATTTTTTAAAATGTCACTATTGCAACTATATATTAATATTAAAATCTATGAAAAATCCATTTTATTTTTAAGTGTTAATGGTTTTATTTATATGGATTAGAGATTTAAGAATAAATTTAAAGAAGAGATATTATGATTTATCCAATTCATGGGTGAAATTATTATCTCTATAATTCACATTGAAAACAGGATATAAAGTTTTAGTTTAAGATCTTAATCCTATAAAATGGAATAATAATGATGTTGCTAATTTTTTTTCATATAATTTATATGGTTACGATTTATCTTGGTAAATCGTGAATATTATACCTAATAGATTTCGAGTTGCATCGCGACGGCAAGGGAGCGAATCCCCGGGAGCATAGATAACTATGTGACCGGGGTGAGAGAGTGCAGCCAACAAAGAGGCAGCTTGAAAGATAACGGGTATATATTTAAATACTTCCCATTTGCTGCTTAATCTCCCTTGATTGAGTTTATTATCGGCAATATTGCAACCAAGTTTTATCATTATTGGGGTGTAATATCAGAATAAATTATTATGTGATTATCAACGCCTAAATAGATGGTATTAAAAGATCGATATGACATTTGACAATGAGATTTATATTCACAATATTTATGTAACTAATTGATTTATTTTAGATGAAAAGCGGATATGTTATTATGCTGTTTTTCATGGTTAAATACTTTTAAGTTATTGAAATTTTAATTGTTTTGTTTTCTCTTTTTATACTTTATAATCTGTCAAAATTTTTTATTTAGAACAGTACTGGATAGAAATGAAAACGATAGAAGTTGATGAAGACCTTTACCGCTATATTGCCAGCCATACACAACATATTGGTGAAAGTGCATCTGATATTTTACGGCGAATGCTAAAATTTAACGCCGAGCAGCCAGTACAAAATGTACAGCCTCTCAGTGCTGTGGAGAAAGCGCCAGTAGCCCGCCCGCGTGATTCTGTCCGTGTGATACGTGAATTGTTACTTTCAGATGACTATTCTGACAAGAAAAAATCTGTTGAGCGTTTTATGTTGATCTTATCTACGTTATACAGCTTGAATAGTGAAAGTTTTTCCCAGACGACTGATGCTATGCACGGCCGCACCCGTGTTTATTTTGCTGGTGATCAACAGACATTGCTCGCCAGTGGTAAACAAACTAAACCTCGCCACATTCCGGGCACACCTTTTTGGGTAATTACTAACACCAATACTGACCGTAAGCGTAATATGGTTGAGCAAATTATGCAGGATATGAAATTCTCAGCCAATTTTATCGACAAGGTGTGTGGCACAATTTAACTGATTAAGGCTGTGCTGACGACAAAGTACAGTGCAGCTTTTGTCCAGGGGAGATTTAAAGTGGTAAATCATCCGCGTGCGGGACAGATTGCCCGCCAAAGTGATCTGATAAATGTAGCGCAACTTACATCACAGTATTACACCTTACATCCTCAGCCGGAAAACTCAGAGCATAAGGTTAAATTTGGTACATCCGGTCATCGTGGCAGTTCTCAGCGTCACAGTTTTAATGAAGCGCACATTCTGGCAATTACTCAGGCTGTTGCAGAAGTTCGCAAGCAGCGGGGAATCAATGGCCCTTGTTATGTGGGTAAAGATACCCATGCTTTATCAGAAGCGGCATTTATTTCCGTATTGGAAGTCTTGACGGCTAACAACGTAAATGTGATTGTGCAGGAAAATAATGGATTTACGCCAACACCTGCGATTTCTCATGCCATCCTTTGTTATAACCGCTTGGGGAAAGCATTGGCTGACGGGATTGTTATTACTCCTTCCCATAATCCACCTGAAGATGGGGGGATTAAATATAATCCGCCTGATGGTGGCCCCGCAGATACGGATTTGACAGCAATTGTAGAACGTCGTGCCAATGAGTTGCTCGCAGAAGGTCTGAAAGGTGTTAAACGTTTGCCATTTGTTCAGGTATTGAACAGCGAATATTTGCATCAGCAGGATTTAGTTGAGCCGTATGTTAGTGCGTTGGGTGATGTGGTTGATATGGCTGCTATCCAGCAGGCTGGGCTAAAAATCGGTATTGATCCTTTGGGTGGTTCTGGTATTGCGTTCTGGCAGCGTATCGGTGAGCGCTACAATTTGGATCTGACGTTGGTTAATGATCAAGTTGATCAGACATTCCGTTTTATGCACTTGGATCATGATGGCGTCATTCGCATGGATTGCTCGTCCCCTTGGGCAATGGCGGGTTTGTTAGCCATGCGCGATAAGTTTGATTTGGCTTTTGCAAACGATCCTGATTATGACCGCCACGGTATTGTCACTCCTGCCGGTTTGATGAATCCGAACCACTATCTGGCAACCGCGATAAATTACCTATTCCGCCATCGTCCGCAATGGTCAGAAAGTGTTGCGGTAGGCAAGACCTTGGTGTCCAGTGCCATGATTGATCGGGTCGTTGCCGATCTTGGTCGTGAATTGGTGGAAGTACCCGTGGGTTTTAAGTGGTTTGTTGATGGACTACACAAAGGTGAGTTGGGCTTTGGTGGAGAGGAGAGTGCGGGGGCTTCTTTCCTGCGTTTTGATGGTACGCCGTGGTCTACAGATAAAGATGGGATTATCTTGTGTTTGCTGGCGGCAGAAATGACCGCAGTGACAGGGGAAAATCCGCAGCAGCATTACAATAAGTTGGCCGCCCGCTTCGGGACACCAAGTTACAGCCGTATTCAGGCGCCGGCAACTTATCAGCAGAAAGCATTATTAGCCAAGTTGTCACCAGAAATGGTGAAAGCAGAGAGGCTTGCAGGCGATCCAATCATAGCCCGGTTGACAAAAGCTTCTGGTAACGGAGCGTCAATAGGCGGCTTAAAAGTGATAACAGAAAATGGCTGGTTTGCTGCCCGCCCATCTGGGACAGAAGAAGCCTACAAAATTTATTGTGAAAGTCTCCTTGGCCCTGAGCACCGGGAGAAAATTGAGCAGGAAGCACTGGATATTGTTAACCAGGTTTTTGCCGCTGGTTGATCTTTTTGGTCGATTAAGAAGAATCCGCAATGGCGATAACGGCTTTTGCGGATTTTTTATTTTCATCCCAGAGCAACCATTAATGCACCGGCAGTAATCAATGCAACACCAGCTACGGCCATAAGTGATATCTTTTCACCAAATAAGATAACGGCTAGAATGACGGCAAACACGACACTGAGTTTATCAATTGGGGCAACCTGAGAAACATTACCGTTTCTCATTGCCAGAAAGTAAAACAACCATGACAATGCCCCCGCCACACCACTTAAAATGATAAAAAGCAACGCTTTGCGGTTTGTCAGTATTTCACTAACCAGATTTAATTTTCCCTGTACGACAACGACACCGACAAGAAACAACGCCATAATGACTGCGCGTATTGCTGTTGCTGTATTGGCATCAAGACTTTGTAAACCGATTTTCCCGAAGATAGCGACCAAAGCGGCAGTAAACGCTGATAATAAGGCATAGATAAGCCAGGCACCCATCGCGAATAAATCCTATTGTTAGTATCAAAAGTATCAAATGAGTTGAGATGATAAGGCAGTTCTCTCTGTTTGAATATACCATTGCTTTCATTAAGGAAATTAAAGAATAAACTCATTACTAATCCCAGTTTTAGTTAGTGAATATTTTGGACCCGTGAAATAGTTTTCAGTTTTTATCTCAGATGGCTTCATATAACTCTATGAATAATGATTATCTTGACCAGAGTTTAGCTATTAAACGAAAATACAATTTTATTTATATATTTCACTTTGAATATACCTAATAGATTTCGAGTTGCAGCGCGGCGGCAAGTGAACGAATCCCTAGGAGCATAGATAACTATGTGACTGGGGTGAGTGAAAGCAGCCAACAAAGCAGCAGTTTGAAAGATGAAGGGTATATAATATTACAGTTTATTTTGGGATTAAATTAAGCTGAGTTTTTCAGTTGATTGATGATTATTTGAATAGATAAAGATTGAACAAAAAGATTTTTATCTAAGATTAAGGGCCCTTTTTACCTGTGTTTTTACCTGTTAAAGTGTAAAGCACTTATGTCATTATGTTGATCACTAACATCATGAGCATTTGATCTACGCTTAACATGCAACAAAAATGTCATATTTTGTTTGCAATTAACATCTGTTTTGATAATATATTAACAATACATTATATATCATTGAATTTACTTTATCGTACAGATCATCCTAGTTCTTGCTTCTACATTTTACTTTTGTAGAGGCAAGTGGATTTTATGTACTCTCATAAGTATTTTAAATACCTGGTTTAAAAGATACCAATATAAATAATATAAGAAAATAACAATGAAAAATTTTTCTCTTAATAGTTATACATCCATACCGGCATGTATATGGGGTCTATTTCTTGGGACTTTTGTAACAAGATCAACATCAATGATGGTATGGCCTTTTATTTCCATCATACTATATACAAAATTCCATTTTACTGCATCGATGATTGGATTAGTTCTCTCTTTATCCATTGCGATTTCATCAATATTAAGTTTTTATGCAGGTTACTTCTCTGATAAAGTCGGCCGGGCTAAGATAATTGTCATTGGATGTCTTATATCTTCATTGGCATATTTAATATTATGGTTATCTGAGCATCAGTTTGGTTTTATTATTGGCACTTTATTAGCGAATATTTCCTGGGCGCTTGTGAATAATCCAATAAAAGCAGTTATCGGTGATATTATCGAGGAAAAACAGGTAAGAGAAAATGCCATGTACTTAAGGTATTTATTTCTTAATGCGGGTGCGGTAGTCGGGCCTTATTTAGGAATAAAATTAAGTCTGGATATTAATTCTATCTCTTTTCTGATTGTTTCGATATCCTATGTCATTTTTATGATCCCTGTTTATTTATTTAGTAAGAAAATAAAAATAAACTTAATAAATAATGATGACTTTAAAGGAACGATAAAGATTTTATTGAATGATCGGGTATTTTTAATGTTGGTCATAAATAATATTCTCATGATGTTTATTTTTGGCCATTTCGATTCAACTTTGCCACAATTAATTACTTCATTAGGGTTTAATGGGTATGCTGAGTTTATTGCTTCGCTTATTATGTTGCATGCGATAACCATTGTCGTTATGCAGTTACCGTTTTCCATGTTAACGCAAAACATGGAGTTAGAAACGAAAATAAATATAGGGGCTGTATTACTCATTTTATCTGAATTAATGTTCTTTATCTCATTCAAGTATTATGATGTTTATTTATTGTGGTATATAGCCGCGTTTACCATGAGTATCAGTCAAACTATTTTGTTTCCATGTGTGAATGTTTTTATTGATCGTTTGGCACCAAATGATTTACGTGGTGCGTATTTTGGTGCAGCGTCACTTTATAGTATTGGTTTTTCTATATCTCCATTGGTTGGTGGTTCTGTTATCCAATTCTTTGATGGTGGAGTGTTATTTCAATTATTAGCGATATTAAGTGTATTAATGTTGGTAATTTTCTGTCGGATGTTTAAACTAAGGGATAAACATGAAATTAATATTAGAAGAAGTCTCAAATCTTAGACCAACCGAATTATATTGTCCTGTTCGTGTTGAGCAGTTAATAGAAAAAGTTAAACTTGAAGGTTTTTGGACTCAACCAATCTGGATTGATGAAGCAACGAATATCGTTATTGATGGTCATCATAGACTTGAATTAGCCAAAACACTAAAATTAAGTTGTATTCCTTGTCTGGCATTTGATTATGAGAAGGAGTTGTTGGTTTATTCCCGCAATGAGGAGAAAACAATTAATCATATTGATGTTATTAAGGCAGGTTTGGATGGGCAACCTCTTGGTTATAAGCAGACTCGTCATGAGTTTGCCGGAAATATTATTGAAATACAAATTTCGTTAAAAATGTTAGGGTTTGTCAATGAATAAGCAATTTTATGATGTGGTAATGTGTGGTGCAGGGCCTGCAAATATTTCATTAATCCCAGATTTATTAAAAGATGAAGCCATAAAAAATTGTCTGATTTTAGAAAAAACAGAGATGGTTGGTTCTGGCGCATTAAAGAAATATAAAATTACCGCGAACTCTTTAGGTAGTGTATTTTTAGAGAAATTTGACGGTTGTGATGATGAACTTAGTCAATATATAAGATCAGCATCAGAGTGGGAACATTTTAGTGCCAATAAAGATAAGCCAGTTGAATTGAGGTTTGTCGGCCAATATTTGGAGAGAATTGCACGCTTTATTCAGGAAAACAAATATGGTGATCGGTTTGATGTTTTGACTAGTGCGGAAGTAAAAAAGATTAAGCAGAATGAAGAGGGTGACTATGATATAACTTATCATAAAAATAATGAAGATTATATTGTATCAGCGCGAAAAGTACTGTTTAATATAGGCGGAAGTCCAAACAAATCCAGGTTATTACATAATAGCAATAATATTACATCAGGTGATTTCATTAAAGGTTTCTATGATGACGTCATTAATAAAGGTAGTGTAAAAAGTATATCCATATTGGGTTCGTCACACAGTTCTGTTTCTTGTTTGATTAGGCTTATTGAGCAATTAGAATTTGCAGGAAAAATAAATGTCTTCGTAAATAAAGATTTCAAGTTGTTTTTCGATTCACCTTCAAGTGCAGAATCTTACGGCTATGATTTCACACAGGAAGATATTTGTCCTTTAAGTAACCGAGTGAATAGATATTCAGGTTTAAGATATGATTCTTTTGCTTTTGCACAAGAACTTAAAGAAAGAAAATATAAAAATATTTCCATCTTGAATATTTCAGAAATTTCTGATGATGAAGTTATTAAGCTCATTAATTGTGATGATTTACTTATTCATTGTACTGGTTATCATTCTAAACTTGTTGAAATAGTTAATGAAAATAATGTTCCTATTGAATTTAAAAGTGATAGATATGGTTTGCTAACTAATGAAAAATTAAGTCCTATATCGACGTCAGATGAAGTACTTAATAATTTTCATGCATTCGGTCTGGGATCTGGTGTAAAGACGGGTGGTGAAAATGGTGGAGAGGCAAGTTTTCATGGAAGAATTGACGGGGTTTGGGTATATCAGCATGTTATATATGACATCGTATTTAATTGATATTTAATTCAATATTAATTTTATATTATTAAAGAACTATATTTTAGGTTAATTCCTATTTAACAATAAAAATAACCTTTTAACATCCATTTAAAATAAATTATTAAGACTATGAATATAAAAACCGTAATACTTCTCTGTGCTGGAAGAGGCAGTAGATTATCAACTAGAACATCAAATAAACCAAAACCTTTGGTAGAAACAAATCAGATATCATTTATCGATAATGCACTGAGGAATATCGAATCGGTCGGTATTAAAAAAGTGATTATTGTGGTGGGTTATAAGAGCGATATTTTAATGGCTCATATTAAACAAAACGCATATAACTTGCATATTGAATTTGTTAATAGCGATAAGTGGGAATCGACGAATAATATCTATTCTTTATATCTCGCCAGAAATTGGATTAAGCAGGATACCCTGATTCTTGAAGGAGATATCTTCTTTACTAAGAAATGTTTGGAAATTGTCATGTTAAAAGCGGGAGATCTTAATGTACTTGTTTCTCCTCTTAGCCAAAATATGGAAGGAACTTATGCAAAAGTCGATAATGATAATATCGTTGCGCTAAATTCCACAAAAGATAACAACTATCAGGTTGAAGACGGTCAATATAAGACGGTAAATATTTATAATATTTGTACTGCTAATTTTGCTGAATATGTTACTAAAGAGCTGGAAAGTTACGTTAATGGTGGCTCGACTGGGTTATATTATGAGGATATATTTAAACAGTCTTTACTGAATAATGTGGCTGAATTTAAAGTAAGTATTGTAGATAATTCTCAATGGTATGAGGTAGATAATACTTATGATCTTGCTATTTGTGACTTCATTTCAAGTAATAATAAACTAGATCTTGTTCAAAACAGGCATGGTGGTTACTGGCGTTATCCTATTATTGACTTTGGCTTAATTTACAATTTCAACTTTCCACCTAAAAAATTGAAAGATGAAATAAAGAATAATTTTGATGAAATATTTTTAAATTATCCTGGCGGGAATCGTTTAATCGAGCACGCTTTATCTGAATTTATCGGGATAGAAAGAACGCAATTATGTATTTCAAATGGTGCTGCTGAGATAATTAAACGGCTGCCTGATGTTTATACAGGAAAAGTATTAGTCACTGTACCTTCATTTAATGAATATGCTAATTGCTTTGGAAACGCAAGAACGATATATAGTTATACCAAAGAGCATCGGCATTTTGAGATAGATGTTGATGAAGTATTAACTTTGGTAAAGGAAGAACAGCCAAGTGTTGTTATTATTGAATCACCTAATAATCCGACAGGTAAATTGACCCCTATTGATAGTCTGTTATATTTGGCTGGCGAATTGTTGGCATTAAATATCGACTTAATTATTGATGAATCTTTCTTAGATTTCTCTAAAATGCGTGATGACACAATGTTAAAGCATTTAGATAACTATAAAAACTTATCTGTTATTCGAAGCATGAGTAAAACCTTCGGGATTGGTGGTATTCGTATAGGGTATATTGCTGCTGCAAATCAGGAATTACTTGGTAAAATAAGAGCCGTGTTACCAATTTGGAATATTAATGGTTTCGCTGAAGAGTTTTTATTGAGATTACCTCAATATAGAGGGAGTTACAAATTAAGCTGTGAAAAAGTGATTAGTGATACGTTAAAATTACAGCAAGAATTAAACTCAATAGAAGGTATTACCGCATTTGAGACAGACTCTAATTTTGTTTACTGTAAATTGCATATTTCCGATGCAAAGACTATCTCACGGTTACTTTTAGATATTCATGGTCTGTATATAAAAGAGTGTTCTGGTAAAGGAAATTCAGACTCTGATCTCTATTTACGTATTTCTTGCCGAACGCAAAGCGATAATGAAATTTTAATAAATGCATTACGTACGATTATGCAGTGGCAAATAAACATTAATGATATGAAAGCGATCAAAGAAGTTAAAGAGGTTTGCGAATGAATAATCCCAAAACAGTGGTAATTTGTGGTAAAGGAGAATTGGCAATATTCATTTGTCAATATTTCTTAAATCATAAAGGCTATAAAATATCGCACGTGGTGGCAGATAAATTCGAACCTGTAAGTACTGATCAGACGTTAATCGATTTCTGTTATCAAAATAATATTTCTGTTATTGAAGATAATAAGGTTGAAAATCTACCAGGCTATGAAAGTGGTGATTTCACTTGCGATTTATGTTTTGTCGTATTTCATAAGCGGATATTGCCTTTAAAATTCATTAATTCGTGTAAGAAAATATTAAATATCCACCTGTCTTATTTGCCTAAATATCGAGGCGTAAGACCGGTTAATTGGGCTTTGAAAAATGGGGAACAGTTTCATGGTGTGACGATCCATGAAATCAACGAAGGGATTGATGCCGGGCCAATTGCAAATCAGATCTCGTTTGCTATTTATCCTGAATTTGAAGAGGTCATTGATACTTATACACGGGCTATTAGCTATGCCAGACAATTATTCCTTGACACGATGCCAATATTGGAAAAAATAACACTAAGACCTCAGATTGATTCAGAGGCAACAATTTATTATGAAAAGGATAATCATAGTCTGGAAGAACGGATGACATTTACCAAGCAGGCATCGCTCGAATTACTTAATAAAGCTTAGGTGATCTGCCCTTAACACTGGAACGCTCTATGTATAATCTCATTGCCACAGATCTTGATGGAACGCTTTTACTTCAAGGAGATACAATTGGTAAGTTTACCCGCAAGGTGCTCACTGATTTATCAAGTATGGGAAAGCAGATCGTATTTGCAACGGGCAGACATCATGCTGATGTGAATTCGATTATTGGTGATTTTGATATTCCTGTGCATTTGATTACTTCGAATGGCGCCAGATTAACCAGTGCTTGTAAAAGTCTGGACATGAGACAACATTTGCCAAGTCACGTAGTAAAAAGAGTGATTGAAGAAACGCGGGCGGATAATGATTTAGTGATCAATATGTATTGTGGTTCTCAATGGTTAACCAGTGAAGCAAAGCATAATTTTAGCGATTTTAGTCAGAATGATAACTTTAATCCAATATTCAAGCATGTTGATGAAATGCCTTGTGATGTGGTTGAAAAAGTTTTTTTCATTCATAAGAGTAGAGATCATGATGCATTGGTTAAATTAGAACATCATTTAATTGAGCTATTTTCTGATTATGTCAGTGTCGCTTTTTCATTCCCTTGGTGTCTGGAGGTAATGGGTAGTGGTGTTTCAAAGGGGCAAGCTTTAATTCAGCTCGCCGGGTTTCTTGGTATCCCAATTGATAAAACGATTGCATTTGGTGATGGTATGAATGATGTTGAAATGCTTTCAACCGTCGCTAAAGGGGTCATAATGGGAACGGCGCATAATAGGGTGAAACAAGCTCTTCCTGATGCCGATATTATTGGTTCTTGCTGTGAAGAGTCTGTCGCGCATTATTTATCTGAGAATCTGTGTCAGGCGAGTAATTGTATCCTGTGATTGCCTAATCTGAATTCTTCTTAAAGAAGGATGCTAATTGCCTGAGGTACGAGCAATGTTTTTATTTGAAATGTTGTTCGTGGTTAGCCTCAGGCATTAAGGCATAAATCGATAACCAATGCCGGTTTCAGTCAATAAATGTTTTGGTCTGGTTGGGTCGGTTTCCAATTTTTGCCGCAGATGCCCCATATAAATCCGTAAATAATGGTTATGTTCAACATAATGAACCTTATATACCTTATGGATTTCAAGATGCATTGCGACGGCAAGGGAGCGAATCTCCGGGAGCATAGGGGAGGATGTCAAAACAGACAGAATATTCCGCGATAAACTGCTACAAATTGGTTATTTTGTTTAGTATATTAAACAAGTGTGCGCAAATTTTCGGACTAAAAACCAAAATTTTTGTTTTTTAAAACCATATACTAAACAGAGAGTCAGAACAATGAACCAGTATATTGATTTTAATTCAACCATTTACCCCTTCCCACCCAAACCTGCTTTTCTCAGTAAGGATGAAAAAAAACATTGCTGTGAAAAAATTAAACGCCTTCTGAAACAGCAGGATGCCGTTATGGTCGCGCATTATTACACTGATCCAGAGATCCAGGCTTTAGCTGAAGAGACAGGCGGATGTGTCGCAGATTCATTGGAAATGGCGCGTTTTGGTAATCATCATCCAGCTTCTACTTTATTAGTTGCCGGTGTGCGATTTATGGGAGAAACCGCCAAAATTCTCAATCCTGAAAAGCGTGTTTTAATGCCAACGTTGGAAGCTGAGTGTTCGCTAGATCTGGGTTGCCCTGAAAGAGAATTCACTCAATTTTGTGATGACAATCCTGATCGTACCGTGGTGGTTTATGCAAATACATCAGCAGCAGTTAAAGCACGAGCGGATTGGGTTGTGACTTCAAGTATTGCTGTTGAATTGATCGATTATCTGGATAGTCAGGGGAAGAAGATAATTTGGGCACCCGATCGCCACTTGGGGAATTATGTCCGCAAGCAAACAGGTGCTGATATTCTTTGTTGGCAAGGGGCTTGTATTGTCCATGATGAATTTAAAACTCAGGCTTTGACAAGGATGAAAGGTCTGCATCCCGATGCTGCGGTATTAGTTCATCCTGAATCACCGCAAGCCGTGATTGATCTGGCTGATGCTGTTGGTTCAACCAGTCAATTAATCAAAGCAGCGCAATCTTTGCCGCATCAGAAACTGATTGTGGCAACAGATAAGGGCATCTTTTATAAAATGCAGCAAGCATGTCCTGAGAAGCAGTTATTTGAAGCCCCTACGGCTGGAGAAGGCGCAAGTTGCCGTAGTTGTGCTCATTGCCCGTGGATGGCAATGAATGGTTTACAAGCCATCGTTCAGGGATTGGAACGAGGAGGGGTTCAGCATGAAATATTGGTTGAAAAAGAATTGCGGGAAAAGGCACTTATTCCTTTAAATAGGATGCTTGATTTTGCAACTCAGTTAAAATAGATAATTGAATAATGAGAGTAATATTTTGTTGTCGATAATAATAGGATATAACAGATGGATTTTTTCAGTATTAACAATATATTAGTCAATATACCTCTGGGAAAGGGAGGATATGATTTATCGTGGATTGAAGCGGTAGGTACGATCGCGGGTTTGTTATGTATTTGGTTTGCCAGTCAGGAGAAGATAATTAATTATTTGTTTGGACTAATTAATGTCACATTATTTGCTGTGATTTTCTTCCAAATTCAACTTTATGCCAGTCTATTGCTGCAATTATTCTTCTTTGTGGCAAATATTTATGGTTGGTATGCCTGGAGCAGGGTTAATGATCAGCAGCAGATTGAACTTAAAATACGTTGGCTAAGTTTGAATAAGGCGGTAATGATTAGTCTAGTTTCTGTGCTATTGATTGCCATTATGACTTTTAATATTGATCGGGTCTTTGGTTATCTGACTCAGATTGCCGTGATGATTATGCAAAAATTTGGCTTTAATGTTCAGATGCCGATATTGGAACCTGATGCATTCCCATTCTGGGATTCGACAATGACGGTGCTATCTATTGTGGCAATGATTCTGATGACCCGCAAATATGTTGAAAATTGGCTGGTATGGATGGTTATCAATGTGATAAGCGTTGTTATCTATTTCCATCAAGGCGTTCTGGCAATGTCGTTGCAGTATGTGATTCTCTTGGGCATTGCATTTAATGGCTCCCGTTTGTGGATTCAGGCAGCTAAGGAGAACCGTTCTTTGCCATTATCTCGTGTGAAATAGTTTCCTAACTATGCCAGAGAATTGTTTTGTTGATTTCTGGCATATTTTTAGGTATTTACTTTGATAATTCTCATTTCTAAAGATATTTCAACTATAAGAATAGAACTGACCCCATTTGACTATATCTTGCTATGTCTTAAGTTAAGCATTGATTTATTTATTCTCTACAAAGAATATTTACAGTTTGGCTTATAACAGTTAGATTAAAATCACAAGATTGTTTTAATTAAATATACAAAGATGTTAGATGAGAGAGGGCTATGAATTATCAGAATGATGATATAAGAATTAAAGAGATAAAAGAATTATTACCTCCTGTGGCACTACTTGAAAAATTTCCAGCAACTGAAAAGGCTGCATTTACAGTACGTAAGGCGCGCAAAACGATTCATCAAATTCTGACGGGTGAAGATGATCGTTTGTTGGTTGTGATTGGGCCATGTTCTATTCATGATCCTAAAGCAGCGATGGAATATGCAGGGCGGCTGAATGAATTGCGTGAGGAGCTGAAAGAGGATCTGGAAGTTGTCATGCGAGTTTATTTTGAAAAACCGCGTACAACTATTGGCTGGAAAGGATTAATTAATGATCCTCATATGAATCATAGTTTTGATATTAATGATGGTTTGCGTTTAGCTCGTCAGTTGTTACGGGATATTAATGACATGGGGCTACCGGCTGCGGGTGAATATCTGGATATGATTTCTCCACAGTATTTAGCCGATTTGATGAGTTGGGGAGCAATTGGCGCTCGTACAACGGAATCTCAGGTCCATCGTGAGTTGGCTTCTGGCCTCTCCTGTCCGGTTGGTTTTAAAAATGGCACCGATGGTGCGATAAAAGTTGCCATTGATGCGATTAATGCAGCGGGTTCCCCTCACAGTTTCCTTTCTGTCACTAAATGGGGACATTCCGCGATTGTCAATACCAGCGGAAACAACGATTGTCATATTATCTTGCGTGGTGGTAAAGAGCCGAATTACAGTTCTGAACATGTCGCTGCCGTGAAGCAAGGCTTGGAAAAAGCTGGTTTGCCGACAAGAATTATGATTGATTTCAGTCATGCCAATAGTTCTAAGCAATTTAAAAAGCAGATGGATGTGTGTTCAGATGTGAGTCAGCAGATTATTGCTGGGGAGAAAGCGATTATTGGGGTGATGGTAGAAAGTCATTTGGAAGAAGGAAATCAGAATCCGGATAGCGGTCTGCCATTGGTATATGGTAAAAGTATTACTGATGCTTGCATTGGTTGGGCTGACACTGAAATTTTGTTACGTCAATTGTCGTCGGCAATAAAAGCGCGTCGTGGCTGATAACATTTTTCCAATGTAAAAAAACCGGAATCGACAACTCCGGTTTTTTATGTTTGCTGGAAAATAGAGTGTCAGCAATTTTTTATAGGCAATGAATTATTTCGCCTTACCTTGGTTTGCTACAGCGGCGGCTTTTGCTGCAATTTCATCAGCGTTACCCAGATAGTAATGTTTGATTGGTTTCATGTTTTCGTCGAATTCATAAACCAGAGGTACCGCTGTTGGGATATTCAGCTCAAGAATGGCTTCTTCGCTCCTATTATCCAGATATTTAACTAAAGCACGCAAAGAATTACCATGCGCCGCGATAATTACTTTCTCACCTTGAGCAACACGCGGTTTGATAACGTCTTCCCAATAAGGGATCACGCGTTCAATAGTCGTTGCCAGGCTTTCAGTCACGGGTAACTCTTCTGGTTTCAGATTTGCATAACGTGGATCATGGCCTGGGAAACGTTCATCATCTTTAGTTAAATCTGGTGGGGTGATAGCAAAACCACGGCGCCACAGTTTAACTTGATCATCACCGTATTTAGCTGCGGTTTCTGATTTGTCCAGACCTTGCAGAGCACCATAATGACGTTCATTCAGTTTCCAACTTTTTTCAACAGGTAACCACTGTTGATCAACTTGATCCAGAATGTTCCACAGCGTATGGATAGCGCGTTTTAGGACGGAGGTGTAGGCAAAATCAAAAACAAAACCTTCTTCTTTCAACAGTTGCCCTGCTTGTTGAGCTTCGGCGCGACCTTTTTCAGATAACGCGACGTCAGTCCAGCCAGTGAAACGGTTTTCTTTGTTCCACTCGCTTTCGCCATGTCTTACCAGAACCAGTTTAGTGACAGCCATAGCTTAAACTCCTTAAAAATCAAACTTAATGATAACTGAGCGCATTATATTGCCCTATGCACCAGAACCGCAATCTATACCCGTTATCTTTCAAGTTGCCTCTTTGTTGGCTGCACTCACTCACCCCGGTCACATAGTTAGCTATGCTCCCGGGGATTCGCTCCCTTGCCGTCGCGATCCATCTTGAAATCCATAGGGTATATAGTCTTGTTCCAAACTTTATTTGTTTGAAGATCTGAATTTTTTGCAGATTGCTGAAATAGATACCGTGCAAGTTTGACACGTTATAGTACGGTTACCAACTTGATTGGGTAAGTAAAGAACAGCAAATGAACCAAATTGAGCACGAAATGGAACCCAACAGCAACCCAAAGACGGCCACTCCACATCCATGCCAGCCCATATATTAATCCTGCAAGCGTAGCAAAAATCATCAGTAATGGGCCGCCGACGAAGTGTGCACCACCAAAAATCAAGGCAGTGATGATCAGGGCAAAATAGGGGTTAATCCACTGACTTAACCTCTGTTGGATATAGCCACGGAATAGCGCTTCTTCTGCCAGAGAAACGAAGAAAATATTTGCCAGTATAAACATCGGTAACCATTGTGGCATATGCAGTTCAACTGCGAGCCCGCCGAGAGCTGTTGCTATGCTTAACAATACCGGAATAGCAATAGCTAAGATTATCCATGCATAAGGCCGAATTTTGGTCAGAGGCTTTGTTGTAAACAGGCCAGGCATGCAACATAACAGCAGGAAAGGAATGAGTGCTTTATCAAAGTTGAAATACATTGAGAATGGGGCGCTATGAGGTCCTACCTGAACTTTATCGAGATATTTCAGGTTATGAAAACCTGGGATCAGATGCAGGAATAACGCGATACCAAAAGCGAGCAATAGCAGCTCAGTGGTTATTTTAATAACGTTATTTTGCTGAAAATAGAGACGTAGTGCACCTAACAAAAAAATAATCGCAATAGTGGCCATTGCTGGATAAATCATAACTTGCGTGACGAACCCGGTAATAACCGCAGCCAGTAGAACAATAAGTGCAGTAGTGCGGTGTATAGCTAATAGCGCTAGTGATGTAGCAAGTAAACCCCAAATCATATATTTCCCTTTATTTTTAACAAATTAAAAAATGATCTGAAAAGCAGACCAAAAATCGATGATGGATGTTATTTAGTGAGCAAAAAATAATAATGTATGATAATTAAATTGCGATGCTTTTTTCACTGG
This sequence comes from Photorhabdus antumapuensis, assembly GCF_020387775.1. Taxonomy (NCBI): domain Bacteria; kingdom Pseudomonadati; phylum Pseudomonadota; class Gammaproteobacteria; order Enterobacterales; family Morganellaceae; genus Photorhabdus; species Photorhabdus antumapuensis. The sequence continues at coordinate 9,567 of NZ_JAHZMK010000083.1, read as the reverse complement.
TCGGAGAAGTTCTCCTGCTGGTAATAATCGTTCCTTAATTCAGATTATTTGGTTAAGGATTGACCGCCTCATTAAGGTGCTGATAGAAATGGCTGTGATAATAATGTCGATGAAAATTGGCTAGACTCATGAGTAGATCCCCGCATAACGGGGAACTATCAGAAATCAATCAGAAACTTTCTCCGTTTTGTAGCAGTATAGATCATTATCAGGAATAAATATCAGCCGGTGAGTAATGCATTGCGGTGCATCTTCCTGATGATGAGAAACAAACAGTAGCTGAGTATCACCGTCAGCAATCATGATATCAATAAAACGTAATATTAACTGGCGGTTGAGGGGATCAAGCCCTTGCAGAGGTTCATCAAGGATTAATAAAGCTGGATGTTTAACCAGTGCGCGAGCTATCAGAACAAGTCGTTGTTGTCCCCATGAAAGGCTGTGAAACGGGCCGTTGGCAATCTGAGCCGATAATCCCAGTAAAGCTAGCCATTCATCAGCAAGTTGCTGCTGGCGATCTGATACTGTCTGATAAAGACCAATTGAATCGAAGAAACCGGATAGAATCACATTACGAACGCTGATATTGACACGATATTCCAGATGAATACTGTTGCTGATATAACCAATATGGCGTTTGATGTCCCAAATAGTTTCGCCACTACCGCGTTGGCGGCCAAAAAGGATCAGCTCATTACTGTAGCCTTGAGGATGATCTCCGGTAATCAGACTCAAAAGCGTTGATTTTCCGGCACCATTTGGGCCAATAATCTGCCAATGTTCACCTGAATTCACTTGCCAATCTAGTCCATGCAAAATTGGCTGATCATTATACTGAACGATACCGTTACGTAGGATAATCAGCGGTTGATCGGGCGGTAGCTGATTATCGACAGGAAGTTCATCTGTTTCAGGTAAATGAATACCGTTCAGTTTTTCACTGTGTGCCAGTTGAGCCACCAGTGAATCTGCCATCACTTTTTCTTTGATGCCAACAGAGGTTAGCTGGCAATCCGCGAGTACGCCAATCTGATCAACAAAATCTGGGATTTCACTGAACCGGTTAAGGATAAGTACCAAAACGATTCCTTTTGATGACAATTTTTCCAGTAATTCAGTGAGTTGACCACGAGCGAATGGATCAAGGCCATTAAAAGGTTCATCAAGAATCAGCAAATCAGGTGAAGCCATCAGTGCCTGGCAAAGTAATGTCTTGTGGGTTTCACCGGTAGAAAGATATTTAAAGCGACGGGAAAGTAAATCCATAATACCGAACTGTTTTGCCAGCGCTAGGCAAAGTTCATTATCTTTATGATAAATCTGGATAATTTCTGCCGCAGTGTGACCGGTATCATCTTCATCATCACTGAGCATATCAGTATTATTGCGTTGCCATTCTTCTTCTGTCAGTTTTTGTAATTGTTCTTGAGAGACGCGGGCGCACTTGCGAAATGAGCAATTTCGTTCACCGGAAAGTAGGACTAATTCATTGGAAAGCGCACGGGCCAATGATGATTTTCCGCTACCATTAGCACCAATAAAAGCCCAATTTTCGCCGGAGGCTATTTTTAGTGATGATAACTGCAAGGTACGAGTATCACTTAAACGGAAGCAGCCTTGCGTTATTTGCAATTCAGACATCTTTTATTCCTTTTTAAGTAACGCAAATCTCTTCCCACAAATAAGCGGAATACCGCAGAATGTCAATATTAACTTTTAATTAACATTTAATATCGGACACTAGGGGATGTGTTAGGTATGTAACACCATAATATTCCTGGATATTCCGAATTGCTCAGTGATAATAGGGTCAATTCTTAACATAGAGTTGCAATAATGACTTGGTCAGCATTAAAAAGTGCAGTGATTTTATCTCCAGAATGGAGTTTCAGGTTATTTGCTTCTTGATTGGGCAGAGTAGAACAGAGGATTTCACCGCCATCAAGAACAATAATAATTTCTGTGTTCTCTTCGCCCGTTTCAATTTTACTGATCAGCCCTGTCAGGGCATTGTCGAAATGACCGATAGAGAACTGCTCTTTAGTGAGTTTCACCCAAGGCGCTTTAATGAGTGCCAATACCTCCTTACCTGTTACCAAACTGAGACGGTTGGCGCTTTGTTCTGTTAATGCCGCATTCAGTGATGTTTGACCATCTGCCAGCAAGATGCGGATATGTTGCTGCACCTGATTATGGTCACGGTCAGTAATTGTGCCAAAGAATTGGTTACGGGCGCTGGTTTGCAGAGAAAAACGGGAAATTGCCGCTAACAGGCTATCGAGGGGAAGTTGGTCATCTTTTAGCACATCAAAGGCTTTTTGCTGAATTTGTGTCAGTAGATCGTAAAGTTGCAATAGACGTTCGCCATAATGGGTAAGATTTGTCCCGCCGCCTCCTTTACCACCTGTAGCACGGTCTACCAGTATTTCATCTGCCAACTGATTCATTTCGTTAATTGCGTCCCAAGCACTTTTATAACTGATGCCAGCCCGTTTTGCTCCCTGACTGATAGAACCCGTTGCTTTAATCTGTTTTAGTAATAATATTCGCCGTGGATCTGCGAATAACCGTTGTTGTAATTTCAGTGTTAGTAGAATTTCGGCTTGCATGATAGTTTTTTTTAGTAAATATAATCGTAAATTTTTATAGGCTAACCCGAAAAACGCACGTTTAGCCGGTTACAGTTGTCTGTCTTTGTCTAGAATGGTACTAATTATAGCGGTATTACCCGCTATGGTTAAAAATGTGTTATGTTGCTGGCTCATTTAATGAGCCATTGTGTGAGGCTACCATGTTTGAGTTGATTAAAAGTATGGCTTTCGCCCTGGTCATGGTACCGGTAGTGATGGTCGGAATTTTAGGTTTAATTTATGGTCTTGGGGAACTGTTTAATATCGTTTCCCGTATTGGTCGTTCTGAAAAGTAAAACTAATATTTTTTACACCAGATGCTATTCTGATTACCCGGTGATTAACCGGGTAATTTGTCTTAATTAATCATAATCAGTTCAATTTTATTCATTTGGTTTTTCTATTACAGTATTTTACTTCGAATTAAATTAGATAGTAAAAGTTGCTCGCAATTTGCCGATTAATATTGGAATACTCTTCCAATTGACGTTATATCTTGTTATACACAACGAACTGATGGGTAAGAAACAGGTGGAAAACAAATGAAAAAGAGTTTTGGCAAACTGCTAGTTGGCGTTGTCGTTTCTTTTGCTTTGACGTGGCAAGTGTGGGCTACGGAAAAAGTCACGTTATTCGCTGCTGCCTCGTTGACTAATGCACTTGATGATATTGCGGCGCTGTATAAGCGAGAGCAAAAAGGTGAAGTGGTGGCTTCTTATGCTTCATCTTCCACTTTGGCTCGCCAAATTGAGCAAGGTGCGCCGGCAGATATTTTTATTTCTGCTGATCAACAGTGGATGGATTATGTTGCCGGGAAGAAACTGATTATTGATGAAACTCGGTTGACTATGTTGGGAAATCAACTGGTTCTGATTGCACCGAAAGCGAGTAGACTCAATAAAGTTGATATTAATAAAGAAACCAAATGGAAATCCTTATTAGAGGGCGGTCGTCTTGCTGTTGGTGATCCAGATCATGTTCCAGTGGGTATTTACGCTAAAGAGTCTCTGCAATATTTGGGAGCATGGGAGAAGGTTAATCCCCTGCTAGCGCGGACCAGTAATGTGCGCAGTGGTCTGGCGCTGGTGGAACGTGCGGAAGTTCCGTTGGGTATTGTTTATGGTTCAGATGTCGTTGCGAGTGATAAAGTCAAAGTGGTGGGGATTTTCCCAGAAGAGAGTCACAAACCTATTGAATACCCAATGGCGATAATCAAAGACCATAGTAATCCCACTGTTCTCGATTTTTATGGGTATTTGAAAACCCCTGAAGCCGTTGCAATTTTTAAACGTTACGGTTTTCACCCACTTTAGGAATAGATTTTTTGGTCATGTTGAGTGAATACGAATGGCAAGCCATTATCCTGAGTCTGGAAGTTTCAGGTATGGCGGTATTACTTAGTCTGCCATTTGGGATTTTGATGGCGTGGATTCTTGCTCGTTTCCAGTTTCCTGGTAAATCATTACTCGACAGTATTATCCATCTGCCACTGGTGTTACCACCCGTGGTAGTGGGTTATTTGCTGTTGATCAGCATGGGGCGTCGAGGATTTATCGGTGAATGGTTATATGACTGGTTTGGGATCAGCTTTACATTCAGTTGGCGTGGTGCTGCATTGGCTTCGGCTATTGTTGCTTTTCCATTGATGGTCAGAGCGATACGTCTGGCGCTGGAAGGTGTCGATCGGCGGCTGGAACAGGCTGCTCGTACTTTGGGTGCGAATCCGTTTAAGGTATTTTTTACTATCACATTGCCGCTCTCTTTGCCTGGGGTTATTGTGGGCACTGTTTTGGCATTTGCCCGTTCATTGGGTGAATTTGGCGCAACTATCACTTTTGTATCCAATATTCCAGGCGAAACGCGGACAATCCCTTTGGCAATGTATACCTTGATTGAAACACCCGGAGCAGAAATGGCTGCGGCTCGTTTGTGTGTCATTGCTATTATTCTGGCGTTGATATCACTGATGATTTCTGAATGGTTAACCCGTTGGGGAAGGAGACGTCTGGGAGCAACATGTTAGAGCTGGATTTTGAGCAACAACTTGGTGATCTTCATTTACAGGTCAATACACAGCTATCCACTGAGGGGATTACGGCTGTCTTTGGCCTTTCAGGTGCCGGGAAAACGTCACTGATAAATGTTATTGCCGGTTTGATACGCCCACGGAATGGGCGGATTGTCCTTAATGATCATGTGCTGGTCGATATTGCAAAGGGTACCTGCTTGCCACCAGAGCAGCGTCGTATAGGCTATGTTTTTCAGGATGCCCGGCTTTTTCCTCATTATCGAGTAAAAGGTAATCTTCAATACGGAATGTCTCCAGAGATGAAGCCGGAATTTGATAGCATTGTTAGTTTGCTAGGAATTGAGCATTTACTATCTCGTTTTCCTCTTACCTTGTCCGGCGGTGAAAAGCAGCGGGTTGCTATCGGTCGTGCTTTATTGACGGCACCTGATCTGCTGTTAATGGATGAACCGTTGGCATCGTTGGATCTCCCTCGTAAAAGAGAACTATTGCCTTATCTTGAAAGGTTGTCTGAAGAGGTCAACATCCCGATTTTGTATGTCAGTCATAATCTGGATGAGATTCTGCGTCTGGCAGAAAATGTACTCGTCATGGATAGCGGAAAAGTCAGGGCAACAGGAACATTGGAAGAGGTTTGGTCCAGTAGTGCATTACGTCTTTGGTTACAAAAAGATACCCTTAGCAGTATTCTGAATGTTTCAATGGTTGAACATCATAATCGTTATGAAATGACAGCGGTAGCGCTCGCTGACCAGGCTTTATGGTTGCCGAAAATTGATGTTCAACCGGGAACTGATTTGCGTATCAGAATAGATGCTTCAGATGTTTCATTAGTATTGGAACCTCCTCGCGGCAGTAGTATCCGTAATGTTTTAGCTGTGAAAGTGGTTGAATTTTTTGATGATAATGGACAAGTTGATGTCAAATTGGCACTGAGTGGTCACTATTTATGGGCAAGCATCACCCCGTGGGCAAGAGATGAACTTAATTTGCGGCCTGGGCAGTGGCTTTATGCTCAGATAAAAAGTGTTTCTCTTTATCGGCAACTGTAATCTTTGCCAAAAATAACAACGGGGAGCTTATTGAGGGGGTCCCCGGACGGTGATTTTGTCAGACAAGCGATTAAAGAACATACTTGCGAATAACTTCGGCAATCCCTGGCTGAGTATTATCCAGTGTTACCAGATCGGCTTGTTCTTTAATCGCATCCACACTGTTACCCATAGCGACACCGAGTCCGGCGGCTTTCAGCATGCTCAGGTCATTAAAGTTATCACCAAAGGCAATAACATCTTTCATCCTCATTCCTTGTGATTCAACCCATTGTTTCAAGCGCATACCTTTACTGTTACCTTTTTTGGTAATATCCACCTGATCGAACCATGACCATTCACACGAAAGCCCTGTGTCATTTGCGATTTGTGCAGTGACTTCCCGCAGTTTTACTAAATCAGGAGAACAGGTTGCAAATTTCCAGATAGACTGTACTTCGTCAAGAGCATGTTGAAAGCTATTAACATGTCGCATAGTTGGGCGTTGAGATTCAGGTAGGGTTTCAGACCATTTCATGGTACGGACAACTGTGTCATACGGTTCTTCATATAACATGGCATCATCCACATACATCAGACGGTGAATATCTGTGTTTTTTAAGTGGGTGAGAACGTTTATAGCTTCCTGAGTTGACAGTGGATCTGAGGCTAACACTTTCTTTTCATGGTAATCATACAGATAAGTACCATTACAGCAGATAACAGGAGTATCGAGTCGCAAAGCCTGATAAAAGGGGTGGATAGCGACATGATGACGGCCAGTGGCAATTAGCACCTTAATACCCGCTTTACGTGCTTCATTTAGTACAATGAGTGATTCTGGCAGGATATTCTTTTGAGGATCGAGTAGTGAACCATCCAGATCCAGTGCAATGATACGATATGACATAAATTAGCCTCATAACTATATATAATCTAAAGATATTACATTGGAGCTGAATAAAGCTACACCAATTATGCGGTGAGTTTAACCGATAAAACCAATACAGCGTCGCTATAGCTCAATAAAATGGTAATGGATAATTAAGGAGTGAAGATGAAACAAGTGGTTTATACGGCGAGTCCAAACAGTTGTCAGATTCATGTTTGGAGCCTGAATAATGAAGGTGAGTTATCACTCATCCAGACAGTTGATGTACCGGGGGAAGTACAACCAATGGTGGTTAGCCCGGATGGTAAACATCTTTATGTTGGCATCCGGCCACAATTCAGTATTGTCACTTACCAGATTGGCTCTAGAGGGGAACTGGCACAACAGGGGATTTCATCAATACCGGGTAGCCCGACTCATATCTCTACTGATAAACAAGGTCGTTTTCTGTTCTCTGCTTCTTATAGTTATAACAATCTGAGTGTCAGTCTAATTGACGAACAGGGTATTGTGGGTGAACCTGTTCAGGTTATTGCAGGCTTGCAAGCACCGCATTCGGCTAATATTGACTGGGATAATAAACAACTATTGGTTCCTTGTCTGAAAGAAGATCGCATCCGTATTTTTGAGATGGCAGAAGAGGGTTATCTGACAGAAAAACGTGCTGAGGAAATCACTACGGCAATGGATGCGGGTCCTCGTCATATGGCATTTCATCCAAATCAGCAGGTGATTTATTGTATTAATGAACTGGATTCTACGGTGGATGTTTACCGCAAGTGGGAAAAATACCGGACTGTTCAGACGATTGATTCATTGCCGGCAGATTTAGCGGGTGTTCGTTGGTCTGCGGATATTCATATTACGCCGGATGGTCGTCACCTTTATACCAGTGAACGGACTTCAAGTTTGATCAGCCATTTTGTTATTTCGCCAGAAGGTTTTAATTTGACTTTGGCTGGTCACTATAAAACTGAAACTCAGCCGCGTGGTTTTGCTATCGATCATCGCGGAAAATATCTGATTGCATCAGGTCAAAAGTCTGACCATATTTCAGTCTCTTCTATTGATAAATATACCGGTAAATTGACTAAATTGGCGCGCTATCCAGTAGGTAAAGGCCCAATGTGGGTAACGGTGCTGGCCTTGTGAATCTGGTAGACGTTCATGTAAATAACCGGTAATTGTTAGAGCGAGTTTGCGTTAATACAACTGCTAAATTTTGCGGTTATTCAGCCGGACAGGTGCAAAAATGGTTTTCTGTGCTTGCCCGGTTACCTGCCTGGCCGAACAATCGGTTGAATGAGCTGCTCCCCGGCCGGATAATCCCTTCAATTAACATCCCTTTTGTTGTTATCTGACAACGCAAGGTGAGTTCACCGGAGCATTACGCTGATACAGTTCGGGAATAATAGTGGAGCAGGGCATTGAGCTTAATACAGCAAAATGATTTCCGGATAGGAAAACCAGAGAGCGTTATTATGATTGTGTACCCGAAAATAAATCATCGTCTCCATCATCAAAAAAATATCCCTGTTTTATCTCACAGGATAGGACTTTTACATTTCCATACTTATCTATTCTATAAAAGCTATAATTAATAAGTGAGTTATCCCATAATATAATCGATATAACGTGGCTTAATTAAATGTATTCTCATTCGCATAATAGGACTGATAACCATTCTCTTTTTTACCTATCCCATCAGGCACGATGTATTTATTATTTAGTTAATTGAAAAATAGTATAAATTTAAAAAAATATAACCGATCTCTGTCGCGCTGAATGACCCTAATGATAACAAAACAGATAAGTCGCTATCACTTTATGAAGATAAATACTATCTTTTTTTGCAGAAAATATCATCTCGTTTAGGTTTTATTAATATATTGTCTGTTATTTATCCCCTTTGGCGAGTTTTCTCTCTGATAAATGCTAAACAAAAAGTGCTTTTTTTAAAAAAATGTCTTGCTTTTTTAAAAGACAGTTTAGAAAATCACCCTGGTTAGGAAATGGCCTGTCCGATAAATATCTTTATTTATGGGGGGGGTCTTGTCGGTGTTCTCTTATTTTCTGCTCGGTCAACTGCCTGTCCTGAAATACCTGAAACCGGTTTTATCTTCCTGAAATTCATTATGGCCTGACTCAGGTTATAGAGTTCTTTTTTATTATTGAGGAGCCGCTTGTGACACAGAGTTTTCAAAACGAAATCCCCAAAGCGCGGATTAATATCAAATTAGATTTGCACACTGGCGGGGCGCAGAAAAAAGTCGAGTTACCGCTGAAATTATTGGTGATGGGCGATTACAGTAACGGGCAAGAACAGCGTCCCCTCTCGGAAAGAGAAAAGGTGGATATAAACAAAAACAATTTTGACCGGGTACTGGCTGAATTTAGCCCGGCGGTTAATCTGACGGTCGAAAATACCCTGGCCGGCGACGGGAGTGAGACGAATATTGCGCTGGCTTTCCGACAAATAAAAGATTTTGAGCCGGAGCACGTCGCCCGCCAAATTCCCCCACTGCGGGCATTGCTGGCGATGCGTAATTTGTTACGCGACCTGAAATCTAATCTGCTTGACAATGCCACTTTTCGCCGGGAGTTGGAACATATTCTCCAGGATGACCTGCTGAGCGACGAATTACGGGCAGAACTGGCGGCGCTGGCCTCGCAGGCAGACTGATTATCAGCCTGTTTTCATCCACTTGAGTCAGGAGAAGTTCATGACGATACAAGCACAAACCCCGGCGTCGGTGACTACCACAACCCACAGGGAAGGCGGGATTTATTCCGCGTTGTTTGAAAAAATTAATTTACAGCCGGTCGAACAACTGGGCGACATCGACCGCTTTCAAAACAATGATGCCCTGGCCGATGTGACGACGGATGAGCGCGTGACCGCGGCGGTCAGTGTTTTTCTGACCCTGCTGAAAGCATCGGCTCAAAAAGTTAAACGGCTGGATAAAACCTTGTTGGATCATCATA
>NZ_JAHZMK010000082.1:0-7298 GCF_020387775.1 Photorhabdus antumapuensis | reverse complement strand
CAAGCTGGGGGTTTTTGCGTTTATGCGCCAGATACAGATATAGCGCGTAGTTCATCTAGCCATATTTATCCGGTCAAGGGTCTGGTACTGCCAAATCATTCATGCGTATTTCATGCGCAATCGCTTCTGTTACGGCTCACTGGCGAAGTAAAAGGTAGTTATATACAAGGGGTAGGGCGGTGAGAACCGTTTTTAGAGCCCATATGGATGCAGAAGGCTGTTTAGTTATTTTGGATTTCCATCTGGTGAGCACTCTTTTAAGAAAATAACTAGCTTTTATCTATCCGTTAATAATCAAAACCCTCTATAGGCAGTTGACACGAAAAATAATTTAAACCTGTTCCTTAAGCTAATAGAAAATGAGTAGTGCAATTCCAAATTTAGTTCATCATTATGGTTTACTATTGTATTACAAGTTTGAGAAATTACAGATTGGTTATCTTTCTTTCATGTCTATGAATCATTCATTTGAGTTTTGATGCTAGGGATAATAGATCTGAACATCTGTAAATCACTTGTCTGAATTTTTGATATTTTTCTCATCAGAAAGCTCGCTATATTTCATCAGATTTTTATTACCATCGATTACCATTAACTCTTCCTGTGATTTGAAACAATTGCTTAATGGTGAACGGCAGTATTCTGGAGATTTATGATAAATACCTAGCCAATCACTAATAAGGTAATAATTATCTGAAGTTGAGAAAGGAGTATTTATTACACCAGTATGACGATATTTTGGATTAACATTATCGTTATACCAGATAAATAAGGGAATATTATAGGAATCTTTTCTAGGATGACTAACACCGTGGTGATAATGGATATCACCGTTTTTATCTAAACGTTGTAATCCGTGATCTGAAAAATAGAGAATAGATGCTTTATACTCTTTAATTTTATTAATAATTTTCTCTATCAATTGATCTGTATAAGCTATTGAGCTGTCATAGCAATTATCATCCTCATTTGATGAGAAGGATATTAGTTTATTTTCGGGAAATCGGTTACAGGATGGTTCATGACTGCCATAGATATGCATAACAATAAATTTCTTACCTTTCTGTTTTAGTGCATCATCTAAATAGGGCAGTAACTCTTCATCATATCCAATATATTCATTCCATTTTTGGTTTTCAGCCATATTAGCAATAACTGTGATCAGGCTATTGCTTTTACCTGATCTTCCTTGGTTACTTATCCAAGTTGTCTTAAATCCTGCATTTTTAGCTAAAGATATAATATTGTCGGCATAATGAACCTTATTTCTGAGCTGATATAAAGTAATATTAGAAAGTGAAATAGGTAAGGATAATATAGTAACTGGAGCTGGAGAAATAGCTTGATTGAATATCAGCATATTTCTCTGCATCGTGTCTAATGTTGGTGTTGTGGTTTTTTCATAACCGTACAAAGACATATGATCTCTTCTTGCTGATTCTCCTATCAGTAATATGTAAATATCAATTTCTTTATCTTCTTGTATATAATTAAAGTTTACTTTAACAGAATAAATGTTTTTAATTTTTTGATTTTCATATATTGCTTTTACCATTGCTGATGAGTTATAGAAGGGTGTTCCCATTAAAAAGTGTTCTGATAGAATAATATCATCAGAATATTTTTTTCCTGAGATATAGTAGTCAACAGGCACTAACAGGCAGACAAAAATAAAAGCCCATAAACTGGATTTGAGTAATTTTTTGTCTATATTATTTGATAACCATCTAATAGATAAAAAATATACTAACAGCATAAAAATAAAGAAAAATACATAGTATTTGTTGTAGGACAACATACCTACAGCTTCATTGCTATTTGTATTGATAAAAGTATTGGCAATAGTTGAAGAAAAGCTTATCTGATGTTCATTAAAGAAGAAAAATGATGTGGATATATTAATCGACCACAATAGAGAAATAAGAAAAACAAATGGCTTAAGATATTTATAACAATAAAAAAATGCGTTAGCACTTACCAGAAAGAAACTCAGTAATATTATTCTTAACTTATATTCACCCGCTAAATCACTAATGAAGATTATCGGTAATAAAGAGAGAGTCAAAATAATAATAATTGGCCATTTATTTCGCATACAGATTAATAATTTAATTAATAAATTTAAATAAAAGAGTTAATCATTAACCTGGGATTAAAACAAGAGGTTAACTTGTGAAATAGCTCTGATTTCAAGCGGTTTCTAATGAAAATACCTCTCCCGAAGGAGAGGCTGGACATAAAAACGTAATTAGTGTGCTTTTCCTTGTGCGATACCAAGTCCTGTTTGTGATTGAATAAACTGGATTCTAAATTGTTCTCTTTCCTGTGTGCCTTGTTGTGAATTATCGGTGATAGAGAATAGCCATGAACCAATAAAAGCGATAAGCATTGAGAATAATGCTGGATATTCATAAGGATAGATGGGTTTCTCGTGACCGAGAATGCTGACCCAAATTGTTGGGCCGAGAATCATTAAAACTACCGCTGTAATTAATCCTAGCCAGCCTCCGGCTAATGCACCACGGGTAGTGAGTTTACGCCAGTACATAGATAAAAGAATAATTGGGAAATTACAGCTTACAGCAATAGAAAATGCTAATCCAACCATGAAGGCTATATTCTGGTTTTCAAATAAAATACCTAATCCGATCGCGATAAACCCAAGTATCACAACCGTTATTTTTGATACTTTCAGCTCATCTCGTTCATTAGCTTTACCGCGTTTAATGGCGTTTGCATATAGATCATGTGATACCGCTGATGCGCCAGCCAGAGTTAACCCCGCAACAACGGCTAGAATTGTGGCAAAGGCGACAGCAGAGATAAAACCCAGGAACAAGTTGCCTCCAACTGCACTAGCAAGGTGAATGGCTGCCATGTTAGTACCACCAATGAGCGCGCCGGTAGCATCTTTAAAGGAAAGATTTGGACTAACCAGTAAAATAGCACCGAAACCGATGATAAAGGTCAGAATGTAAAAATAGCCAATAAAGCTAGTAGCATAGAAAACGCTTTTTCGTGCCTCTTTCGCATCACTTACAGTAAAGAAACGCATAATAATATGAGGTAAGCCAGCAGTACCAAACATCAATGCGAGACCGAGAGAAAGTGCGGATATTGGGTCAGATACCAATCCTCCTGGACTCATGATGGCTTCACCTCTTGAGTGGACAGCAATGGCTTCTTTGAACAGCGTATTGAAATTGAAGTTTACTGTTTTCATGACCATAAGGGCCATAAAGGTGGCACCAGCTAGCAATAAGATAGCTTTGATGATTTGTACCCAGGTCGTTGCTAGCATACCGCCAAACAGAACATAAAGTACCATTAGGATACCAACCAATACGACTGCAACATGGTAATTGAGTCCAAAAAGTAATTCGATAAGTTTACCTGCACCAACCATCTGAGCAATAAGATAAAGGGCGACAACAAACAGTGAGCCAATTGCAGATAACGTACGGATTGGGCGTTGTTGTAACCGGTAAGAAGCGACATCGGCAAAAGTATAGCGTCCAAGGTTTCTTAATCTTTCGGCAATCAGAAATAGGATAATAGGCCAGCCAATCAAGAAGCCGATAGAATAAATTAGTCCATCATAACCAGACGTATAGACTAAAGCGGAAATGCCGAGGAATGATGCTGCGGACATAAAATCTCCAGCAATTGCCATTCCATTTTGGAAACCAGTAATACGTCCACCCGCCGTGTAGTAATCAGTACGGGATCGTGTTTTTTTTGAGGCCCAGTAAGTGATATAGAGTGTAAAACTGACAAACAGGACGAACATGATAATGGCCTGAGTATTGACAGGTTGTCTTTCTACGGTTTCGGAGATTGCGTTAGCCCAAGTGAGATGAGGAAATAGCACTATTGCTAATAACAGGAACTTTTTCATTTCTTTACCTCACTGAGAATTTGTGAGGTAAGGTGATCAAACTCGCTGTTGGCTCTAATGACATATAGGCCGGTTAAGACGAATGAAATAATAATTAAACCAATACCAACCGGTATTCCTCGGGTAATATTGGAACCATTATGAAGGGGAGTACCTAGCCATTCGGGGGCAAATGCAATGAGAAAAATAAAACTGACATACAGAACTAATATGATTATTGATAACAACCATGCAAAACGTCCTCGCTTTTCAACCAATTCTTTGAAACGGGGGTTATTCTCAATTCCTTGGTAAATGTCGTCATTCATCGGAGTATATCCTCTTATATTTATTATATTTTGATTACAGCCGCCGTAAGGCGGCATGATCTGTCATGAAATACTCATTGTTTGTTTTTCTTCCAACAATTTTTCTACTACTCCTGGATCTGCTAGTGTTGAAATATCTCCTAGATTGCTGGTATCGCCGGAAGCTATTTTGCGCAGAATACGACGCATAATTTTTCCTGAACGGGTTTTTGGTAAGGAGTCTGTCCAGTGTAGGATATCTGGTGTAGCAATCGGACCGATTTCTTTACGTACCCAATTACGGACTTCTGTATAGAGTTCTGGAGAGGGTTCTTCACCGTGATTCAAGGTGACATAGGCATAAATTGCCTGCCCTTTAATGTTATGTGGAGTACCTACGACAGCAGCTTCTGCAATTTTAGGATGGGAAACCAAAGCAGATTCAATTTCAGCAGTACCTAGACGGTGGCCGGAAATGTTCAGCACATCATCAACACGGCCAGTTATCCAATAGTAACCATCTTCATCACGGCGTGCGCCATCACCACTAAAATACATTCCCTTAAAGGTAGAGAAATAGGTTTGTTCGAAACGGTCATGATCGCCAAATAGTGAGCGTGCTTGTCCGGGCCAGGAATCGGTAATAACCAGGTTTCCTTCACAAACACCTTCTAGTAGTTCACCAAGATTATCAACCAGCGCGGGTTGAACACCGAAAAAAGGTAGCGTTGCGGAACCTGCTTTTAGTTCGGTTGCGCCTGGCAGTGGTGTGATCATGAAGCCACCAGTTTCTGTTTGCCACCAGGTATCGACAATCGGGCATTTGCTGTTACCAATTTTCTGGTAATACCATTCCCAAGCTTCCGGGTTAATCGGCTCGCCAACTGATCCCATAATACGCAGAGAAGTACGTTTCGTTCCTTCAATAGCTTTGTCACCTTCAGCCATCAGGGCACGAATCGCTGTGGGGGCTGTGTACAGGATATTTACCTGATGTTTATCAATAATCTGGCTCAGACGGTTAACCGCAGGATAGTTTGGTACACCTTCGAACATTAGGGTAATAGCGCCACAGGAAAGGGGGCCGTAGAGCAGGTAGCTATGTCCGGTAACCCATCCCACATCGGCTGTGCACCAATAGACTTCCCCCGGCTGATAGTCGAATACATATTTAAATGTTAGAGATGCATATACAAGGTAACCTCCAGTGGTGTGCAGTACACCTTTGGGTTTACCGGTAGAGCCTGAGGTATAGAGAATAAACAGCGGGTCTTCTGCATTTATCTCTTCAACTGGACAGTCAGCACTCGCGTCTGCTACCAATTCATGCCACCAAAGGTCACGGCCAGATTGCCAGTGACCAATATTTCCAGTACGTTTAAAAACGATCACATTGGATACATTGACAACGGCTGCATTATTTAATGCGTCATCAACATTCTTTTTCAGGGGAATTGTACGTCCGGCTCTCAATCCTTCATCGGCGGTAATGACCAATTTGGTGTTTGAATCGATGATACGCCCGGATACGGCATCAGGAGAAAAACCTGCGAAAATAACAGAGTGAATAGCACCAATGCGGGCACATGCTAACATGGCAACCGCTGCTTCTGGCACCATCGGCATGTAAATAGCAACAACATCGCCTTTTTTAATACCAAGATTTTTCAATACATTGGCAAACTGACATACATCATGGTGTAGTTCACGATAGGTTATTGCTTTGGATTCTGTTGGATCATCACCTTCCCAGATAATAGCGGTTTGCTCACCACGTTCTTTTAGATGACGATCGAGACAATTTGCGCTTAAGTTTAGTGTTCCATCTTCAAACCAGCGGATATTGATATGTCCAGGATCAAAAGAGGTATTCTTTACCTTGGTGTAAGGCTTAATCCAGTCAACAATTTTTCCTTTTTCACCCCAGAACCTTTCGGGATCTTGCAACGATAATTGGTAGTCTTGTTGATATTGTTGCTCATTCATCAGGGCATGTTCTGCAATGGCGATAGGAATAGGGTGCTTCATTATTTTGGTCATATAATATTCTCCTTACGAATGTTAATATTATGTCAAATCAAAGTTAACTAAAGTGTAAAGAGAATTTTTGTTTTTTTTTTGCGCGGAAGATCACGCAATAAAAAGAATATTTTCCACGTGATTGTCATTTAGTGTGGCGGGTTTATTTAGGTTTAATGGCTAATCAAAAATAGTAATTCAAAATCCTAATCCAATAATAATGTTTAATATAGACAAATTGACTGATAAGTCACTGAAACACAGTTGTATAATAAAACCATAATGAGAATATGGTATTGATAAACATTTCCAATAATATTTAATTAACTATAATGATCACGTTGTTCACAAGGTGTGGACTTTGAACCATTCTTATATGACTGGAGTACATGATATGAGCTATTCATTACCTTCTCTTCCTTATTCTTATGAAGCTCTGGAACCTCATTTTGATAAGCAGACGATGGAAATCCACCATACCAAGCATCATCAGACTTACGTTAATAATACCAATAGCGCCCTGGAAGCCTTCCCAGAGCTGGCAGGACTGGATATTGATGATCTGATTCAGCAATTAGATAAGGTACCTGCTGATAAACGTACTTTTGTTCGTAATAATGCTGGTGGGCACGCTAACCATAGCTTGTTTTGGAAAGGTCTGAAATTAGGCACAACTCTGCAAGGCCCATTAAAAGAAGCTATTGAACGCGATTTCGGTAGTATAGATTCTTTTAAAGAGAAATTTGAGCAGGCAGCGGCTACCCGCTTTGGTTCTGGCTGGGCGTGGCTAGTACTGAAAGATGATGGCAAGCTGGCGGTTGTATCGACTGCTAACCAGGATAGCCCATTAATGGGTGAAGCGATTTCTGGTGCATCTGGTTATCCGATTATTGGTCTGGATGTTTGGGAACATGCTTATTACTTACAGTACCAAAACCGTCGTCCTGACTATATTAAGGCGTTCTGGAACGTTGTTAGCTGGGATGAAGCAGCGATACGTTATCAGGAAAAAGTGAAATAACTTTCTGAATAATTTCTCTTTTCTGCTATGCCGACTGATATGACAGTCGGCATTTTTATTCTTAACTGAAAAC
>NZ_JAHZMK010000081.1:12177-12329 GCF_020387775.1 Photorhabdus antumapuensis | reverse complement strand
CCTTTTTTGGTGAGAATATTGGCACCACCCAACGCAATGGCAGTGGTGTTTGAGGTTTCAGTTTCATCGCTGATATGCGTAATAACGTTAGCGCCGCCAAACATACCGGCAACCAGATCTCCGGCGCCACGCTTTGTTAGCACGTTAGCGCC
>NZ_JAHZMK010000081.1:0-12044 GCF_020387775.1 Photorhabdus antumapuensis | reverse complement strand
CACCATGAAATGTCAGATCGCCATTTTCACCACTTTTTATAATGACGTTGGCTGCACCCGCCCCCTCAAAAGTTGTATCACCGAATTTTGAGCCGTGCAAAATAACATTCGCCGCCCCCGCTCCTGTGAAATTAATATTACCGTTCGTCACATTGGATACAATAATGTTTCCACCACCCGCACCAATAAAATAAATATTACCGGTACTATCACCACCATTCTTTGATGATTTGATAAGATCTTGCTCAGAATAACCTTCAATATCAGTCAAACAATCAGCAATATCATCTGTTATATTTAAATCATAGTGAAGTTGACTTAACGTATAACCAGCACCTATTGATTGATAACCGCTAGGATAGGAAAAACTTTCTTCCGCTAAACGGCCAGTATGGTCACCTTTTTTATACCAAGATTTTGCAATATATTTCAGCTTTCCTGTTTCATAATCATTCGCCAACTTAACCTCAACCACTTTAGTATAAGGTTCCAGAAATATTGCATATACATAAGTATCCGGTTGCTCGTTTGATTTAACCGGAGAGACATCGATTTTCAGCCCATTAGAAGAGATCGCGTATCCTCCCATTTTGGCATTACCCAGTGTGACATTTTTCGCTTTAATGTTAGTACCATCAGAATAATTCACCCATTTATCGGTTAATAATGCCTCCTCAACACCCTGTATTGTGGTTTCTTGTCGATATACAAAATTAATATTGGCAAGTGTAATGGCACCTTCCCTTTTAACGGGGATAAAACCATTATTTACATTGATATTTTCCTTAGCAATATCTTTAAGATGATTACCCTCCTTATACCAAGAAGTGGCATAATAACGGAGCTTACCGGTATCAGGATTATTTTGCAGCCGTACAGCGACAACTTTAGTATTAACATTATTGGCAATGGCAAAGAGATAAGTATCAGGCTCTACATCGGATTTAACTGCTTTAACTTGCTGGGATTGTTGAATCCAGCGGCCCTCCATTGTTGCTGATGTCATAACAATATCTTTAGCCTGAGCAAATTCTATTTCATTTATCGCACCTGCTCGGGTAATTTCGTTATAAGCTCCTGCACCAGTAAAATGAATATTACCGTGAGCAACATCAGAATAGAGTTTGTTATAACCACCCGCACCTTCAAGCGTAATATCGCCCTGTGTCTGTCCATATCCATCTTCACTATGGCGTATACGTTCAATGCGATTCGCGGCCCCCGCACCACGCAAGATAATATTACCTTCTCTACCTTTACGTACAATATGATTATCAGCACCAACACCATTCAAAATGACATCACCGCTTTCTATCCGCGAATCGATACTATTTGCAGCGCCTGCGCCGTTAAATGTCACATCGCCTTGAGTACCCTCATAATGATTAAACCAGGTACGGTCAATTTTGTTAGCCGCTCCTGCGCCAGCAAAATAGACATTTCCCTGATCAGTTTCATGCCATAATTCATTGTATCCACCAGCCCCTTTAAAACTTGTATTTCCAGATAAACCTTTACGAACCAGTTTGTTATAGCCAGCAGCACCCGAATAATTTAAATTTCCCGTCTCACCCGTGTGATCAATAAAAGCCGCACCGGCTGCGCCGGCAAATGATAAGCCACCATTTCCCGTTTTACTAATACCGGTATAACCTGAGGCTCCCTTTACCGAAAGTTCACCATTCGTATGGTATACATCGACCTTTAATGAGCCAACAGTAACATCATCATCTCCGCCATAAGCATAAACTTCACCACCAATACCAATAGCAGTAATACTGTTACCGTCATTATCGTCGTAATATTTTCCAGTAAAGAAGTACTCTGTACTTCTATTTGATGATTTCCCCATCAATAGTCCTTTAATTTATTATTGAAGTTAAACAGAAAACCACTGCACCTAACGGATAGGGCAGTTATTTTGAATATTCAAGTTCTCACGAAACAGTGAAATATTCTGACTTTTTAATAGCAAAGAATTAAATAAAGAAAAAATCGCTATTAAAATTAATATCAGATATTGTTTGCACGAATTTATCAAACATACTTTTTCCAAAAAAGTAATTTATTAATAAAACGTATATATCAAAGAAAACATTAAGCTCAGCAAAGTTTCAATTTGATGCATTTATAAACACCTTAAAACAAATCCATCGAATGAGATAAATAAAAAACTCAAAAAGATCGTTAACGCAGATGTTTTTTTCCGCGATAATATTGAAAATACAGAGAAGATAATAAAGTAACAACTAAACTAAGATATAAAATTTCATCAATCACGATCAATTATTTTATTCCATTTCCATAAATAACCACACAGATTATAACGATTAAAACAATATAAGTAAATAAGATAATAATATCCTACTTTTTTAGTAAGGAAATAATAATGATAAATAAAATTCATTAATAAAAATAACTATTAATCAGTCAATAGCAAAAAATGGCTCACCCACTCTGTGAGCCATTTTTATTACTCGTTCTACTTTTATTCTAGAGAATTAATTATGCGAACTGAGCCTTGCCAATAGTGGTATCTGACCACGCCGTCGTAATAGCAATTTTCGCCTTACTGTCCAGATTTTCAATAAAACCATTATCACCCGCTGTCGGCGCAAAACTGCTCATTGATTGGATCAAGGTATCAACCGCATTATCCGATAGAGCAGTAAACTCACGCTCCCTCGACGCATTCTTATCCCCCATCCGCGCCACCAGTTTGGCACGATTACCATTAAAGTAATTGCTAAAAGTGACTGAACCTATTGATTCAAATTCCCCCTGAGCGGTTTTATCCTCAATATGGCGGTTTACTGATAACACCAGATCATACCCGCTACGCTGGAACCATAGGTTTTGCCAGTCAATGCCGTCAAAGACAATCATATCTTCTGTATTGATATCATCAACCTGACTGTCAATCACCTTACCACTGACCACAAAACTGTCTACACCGGTTCCACCCTGGAAGCGGTTCTGATAACCGCCTAACACCAGTAGATCCTGACCATCACCGCCATCAAACTGGCTGAACTTCGAAATAGTGGCCGCTATCAGATGGTCATCACCTTCTCCACCATTAATCACCGCATGGTAGCCCAACAGTTTAATCACATCATTACCAGCGTTGCCGTCAATCTGGTTGTCATTACCAAATACTCTGGCAAAGTCATGACCTGCACCCAATTCAACCCGGTTGTTATTACCAATGGTCACGGCATAATCCTGATCTTCTCCGGTATCCACCCGGTTGTAGTTGCCGGAGGTGACAACGTAATCCTGGCCCTTATCGGTATTAATCAAGCCACCCTCGCCAAAGACAAACGTCTGGTCATTACCTTCACCCATGAACACATGGTTAATACGTCCGGCTACCACCGCAGTATCATCGCCATCACCGCCAAACATCCAGTTCTCACGTCCCATCAGGACGCCCAGATCATTACCTGCACCGCCCGCAAAGATGTTGGAAGTACCGATTGAATAATAAACATCATCTCCGCGGCCACCCCAGAAGTTGTTGTTATCGCCCAGATAGGCGCCAAGATCTTTACCATCACCGCCCCAGTTGAAGTTGTAGTTCCCCAACGATACATGGATATCGCTATCCCCTTGCAGATGACCGCTGTTACGCAAGAAATCAAACGTTTTCTGCTCCATATTGAGCAGATCCGTGGTTAGATTTTCTTTCAGATGGGTCACTAATGACTTCATCTCTTCTTGTTTATCTTTACTGAACATCGTCGCAAACAAGTTAGGCAAATTCAGCGAATGAAAACCCAATGTACTTTCTGGTTTGGTGCTCTCCGTCCCCATAGTCGCTGGCGTACTGCTTTGCGCTTTTTCATTTTCATTTTTATTTTCATCAGGCTCTTTCTGTTTCAGTCCATGACTCTCAGCAAAGGATTTAATGCCATCCGTCCCCATATTGAGGTGAGATTTCAGGCCGTCGAGCAATTTATCTGGATCAGTGAAAACTTTCAGTTGTTCACCACCAAATTTTCCAATGACTTCAATCATCTCTTTTAGAATAGCCACACCATCCACCGGCTCGTCTCCACGGGAGACAATACGACCATCCGCAGTGTAATCCACAGCAAAAATATCCGCTAAAGTGGTATCTGCATTCACACTGGCTAACCGACCAAGGAATTTGTTCTTAAGCTGGCGTGGCAAATCCTGTGGATTATAGGTGAAAGTCGTCTGCGCTATACCGGTTGTCGAGTATTGCTGAGTCATTAAACTAAACAACGAACCTAAGTTAGTGTCGAGAATCGACTGGATATTGTCACCAAACATAAAGTTCCAGTTACCCGTGGTCACCTGAATATCCGCACCCTGCCCCCCGACTGCAAAGTTGAATGCCAGTTTCTCATTAGCCTGACGGAATTTATCTGCACGGCTCATTTTGCCCATATCAACACTGTTGCCATTATTGCTTAGCCACTGGTTGAATTGCTTATTCAGCGCTGCTTCCGTATCACTTCTCAGACCACGGCTACTACGCTCATGTTGAGAACCCAAATCAACTAGCGTCTTATAGTCAACGCTGCTGGTTTGATCCAAACCAGACATATCCTGAACAAATTTTTTCGCGCCAGCGATTGTCCATTGCTGATCTTGCGCCGCTAGCCAGTCCTGCTCTTCACCAGAATGGGCAATGCTTTGCAATACACCGGAAATACGGGCCGCACCATCAAATGGATTAACCAATGGTGGCGTTGGTAGGGATTTATCCATCATCACAATCAGGTCATTACTACGACCCTTGTTAAAACTGACGTTACGATTACCAATAAACATTTGCGCCCCTTCAAGCGCTTGATAACCTGCAATATCGAAGCTGTGTTGACTGTCACCATTGCCGATGTGCACCATCACATTATTATCTCCGAAGGCCAATGACTTAAAGCCACCAATACCTACTTTGATGCCAATGTTCGATGTTCCCCAATTGAGCGCAGTAAATTCGCCATTCCCTACATCTACCTGAATATTACCCGAGTAACTTAGCGGGTTATTCGATACATGACTTGAATCAGTTTCAATTTTATTTTTGCGCTTCTCTGGTGCCGTGAAAATATCGGCATCATTCACAATTGCACCTTTAGCTGGCGTATCGGCATCCGCAATACCGACACGAGAAAGGTTGATATCGCTTTCAGCAATATTGCGACGCACTCGCTCTGAATGCGTTTCAAGTTCGCCTCGTTCATTCCAATTCAATACGATTTTGTTATCAATCAGGCTGTTAACCCATTGATTATTTTTATTTCGCGTAAATTTACGGCCAGTGACATCAACGGCAACTTCACTACGACGAGCTGAAACCGTCGTGTGGATATCTTGCTCTTTTAACGCAGTGATAAAGTGACGAGCAAAACCATCTCGCTTGTCATCCCCAATCAGCGAACAGCCCACGATACTAATGTGGTCTGGTTTACCCGCCTGACCAAAGCTCCGAGTGAATTGTTTGAGTTTTATTGCCAGCTCATCGGCACGGTAACCACTCAGACGAGTGTTATTCCGCTCTGATTCGCTACGACCATGCCCTACAAGCTGCCAACGCAATTTGTCTGATAATTTAGCCGGATCACCATAAACAACACGGTATTGACCCTCAGAATCAAGTTGAACAATTACGCTGGAATCCGGATGTTTACCCGCCAGATTAGCCGCTGCTTTAACTGCTACAGGGTCATCCTCCATCTGGATAATGATTTGACCATCAAAACGAGTCTCACGGCCATCGGTTTGTGGTGTCACTTCCACTGTTTGCCAGCGATTGACTGGTTTGTGAACTAACTCTGCCGCTGATGTGGCTTGTAAGCTATTAAGCAAAGGATCTCGCAAACCATCCTTGGTAATAAGTTCATTCAATAATGGAGTGCCATCATTCTCCATGACGACTGTTTCTAATGCCTTATCTTTGCCCGATAACGCGGCTAACTCTTCCACGGGAGAGTGGCTTTGTTTTTTTGCTATTATTTCAAGCTGAGCTTCTTGAAGCACCTGAGCATAATTAAACAACTCAGTTGGCGTCCAGGTACCAAATTTTGGCAGCCACTTATGACCGACAAGTTTCTCTGCCCCCCCTGCTTTTAATACTCTGGCAATGATGCTTGAACAGTTATTCGTCAGCAATTGATAATGTTCATTAGGATCGCTGCTGATTTTATTCCA
This sequence comes from Photorhabdus antumapuensis, assembly GCF_020387775.1. Lineage (NCBI taxonomy): Bacteria > Pseudomonadati > Pseudomonadota > Gammaproteobacteria > Enterobacterales > Morganellaceae > Photorhabdus > Photorhabdus antumapuensis. Next base: position 5,861 of record NZ_JAHZMK010000081.1, on the reverse strand, counting down.
TTCCGCCTGCATTGCCGCCACATCCAGACCTTCAAGGTTAATGCGGAATACGCGCCCTTGATCGGCTTCGCTGATTTTAAAGTCCCGAATATTCTTCAACTCTCGATCTTTAAATTCACGAATGACATTAGCAACACGTTTTTCTGCCAGTTGAGGGTCTTGTACATTTTTATCGGCTTGATATCGCAGTTCTTCCGCAAAAAGTCTGCCAACATCTGCCATCTCATATTGGCGATCATTCCACATTTCAACAAATGGCTGGTATATCTGCTCAGGAATACCGGCTGATTGCAGCAACGCAGGATTTTCCAATGCCATCATAGCAAAACCTTCAGTAACATCTTTGAAGGTTATATCTACCCCTTGTGCGAATTGCAGCTTTTCAATGAAACGTTGTAATTTACGATCACCATCTTCCAGACCAAACTTATCATGCTCTTCGAAGGCGACATCTGCTTCAAGCGTTCTATGGTTCAACGAAGGCCACCAACTGACATAATTTTTCTCATTGATAGCGCCTGCGTCGTCCGCATTAATATGCGCTCGTCCCTGACCAATTTGCATGGCGACGTGCCCTAACTGGCTATGATCGCTTGGTTTCCAAACAAACAGTGTGGCACTTATTGGAGATAAATGCTGTTCAATCGCCTGATGGATCTTTCTTAAACCAGAGACATCAATACCTTTACCATCGTTCGATAAATCGCTGGCTTTCAGATTCGAGAAGACGGCATCTGAAACATCTTGACCATATTCTTTAATAACCGCTGCTTTGACTTGCTCAACCGCTTTATCAAAATTTTCCGCTTTCTGGTTAATATGAATATTTGTCTTACCCCGAGTGACAAAATCGCCATTTTCATCAACATAAAAGTGTTTTGAATCCTTAAGATTGGCACTGCCAAGCTTATCATACAGACTACTGAAATCGCCTTGCTCTGAGATTCTCACAGTGGATTCAGCAAGCACCATCGACTCTTCAAAGCGCGTGTCAATTTGAGACAACAAGTCCTTCATTGCGGGTACACGACCTGAGTCAGGATGACCTAAGAGATAACCTTCAACCTGTTGGCGCAAATCGGATAATTTTCCAATCACATCCAATTCATCGTCTTTTCTTCCTTGTCGGGCATTGTGATAACGCTCTAATGCATCAATCACTTTTTGGTAACTGTCACCACGAATTTTACCTGCAACAGATGCGACTGCCTGGAACTCACTCACCGACATCAATTTTGGCACGGGTTTCCAGATGCCATTCACTTTCTCAGTAAGAATTCGGGTATGTCCTTGATGATGAGATATAATCCGATCTTCAATGAAATATAACTCATCAGGTAACTGTGCATAATTGTCGTAATTAGCAAGAATAAAACGTTCAACCGCTTTAAGCAGATTATTACTGGTCGTATTTTTTACAATAATTCGCTTAAATTCATTACCATTACCTGGCCATGAACGCACCTCAAATCCTTCATCACTCTTTTGCACTAATAAGTTACGTTCTGTACGTAATCCATAAAACGGCAATGCCTGATTTAGCATAGTGTCGATAGCACTGAGCTTAATATCGAGCTCAACAACGGTATCGGCTTTATAACCACCGGGGTTAACCGCCAGCCGTTTTTTCTGCTCTTCAATAGTCAAAGCATCAAACCGTGCCTGCACAGTAATACCCGCCTCTGTTAATTTGCGGCCAATCGATTCTGTAGGCAATCCGTTATATTCACTTGCCGGTTTATCCAGCAATCGAATTTTACCCACTAATCCTTCACGTTGCAGTTTACGCAATACAGGTAATTCAACATTCCAGAAATAGTTCCCAAGACGTAAGCCACCCTCAGAGATCAAATACACATCACCCCGTGATCCTGCGGCATAGACGGAACTCCAGAAACCGGTGTTGCTATACGTAGCCGCATCAATTGCCGATCTTAGCGCTTTATGTTCACTATTTTCAGGATCGGCGAGGTACATAATTCCCCAGCGCATGAGTTGCTGATTGAGTTGAATCGCAAAAGCGTTTCCTTGCACATCAACATCGTAAACAATTTTTTTGCCATCCGGTTGTGCTGCCTCAAGAACATCTCGATGCCTTCTAAAACTCTTCCCAGACCAGAATGAAACAATACTTTTGTCATCGCGGGCAGGTTCAAAGTTATAGCCATAGCGGTCTAGTTTTGTAATAAACTCAACTCGTTTATCCCAGTCATAATCCAGAGTCGCGTCAACAAACAGTTTCGCTAAAGATGCAGCTTCATTCTCAGGTACTTTGTTTTTGGCATTGGTATTTCTGAGGTGCCTTTCAACAAAAGTTACTATCCGTTGTCTGGTTTTATCGGAAATATCGGCACTAACACGTTTAAATCCGGGAACAGGGATATATCCGTCCGGCGTATTAGCGTTACCATTATCAAGCCAACGGTAAATGTGGGCGATTTTCTGTGCACGACTTAGTATGGAAGAATCGATCGCCCTTTTTTTGCTGCCACCCAATCCTTCCAGATTAATACCCGAAATTATCTGCGCTTTTCTGATGAGTTCACGCGTCTCATGTGAAGGAGGAACTACAATGCTGCCAGATTGTGGTTCAACAGACTGCGGAGTAAGCGAAACACCGGTATTTTTTGCCCGCATTCCCGCGTTGATCTGCAACCGATTAACGGCTTGTTTTGCATCCGCCAACGCTTGCAGGTCTTCTTCGGTCAGCCCTTGATAATATCGGTTTTTCGCTTCTGGCATTGATTCAGGATCAATATGGCTGCCGGTTTCTCCCGCTTCTGTTGACTCATAGGCTTTTTCCCCTGACAAGCCGCTGCCATTTGCACCAATCCGAGCAGGTTTGGAAGCGCTCAGTTGCGCCCCTTTAGCATCAGCTTGGGCCTGAGCCGCTTTACTTTCCGCCGCCGCGGTATCACGCTTACCACGACTTTCTGCATTCTGATACGCGATATTGGCGTTATCCTTCGCCTTTTCTGCCTGCTGCTGTTGTGAAAGTGCTTCTTCTTTTCTCTGATCTGCTTTGAATTGCGCGTCTACACCGTCAAGAATTGCCTTATCACGATTTTGTTTACTTTTTGTCTCGGCAACCTCTGATTGAGCAACCGCACCTTTTACTTTTTGCTGTGTATCAATCGCATCCCGATGTATATCTGCCAGCCGTTTTTCTAATGTCGGCTTGATGTCATCCAGCCGTTTCTGGACGTCCTCAGAGATTCCCCCCGCATAGTCGAGATAATGGCTACCTAACTCACGGCTATCATCAGTTTTATCTTTAAGTTGTTTAAATTTGTTAGCTATTAAAGTCAGCTCTTCAGTCACTGCTTGAGCTTCTTCTTTTATCGCCTCACTCTGCACTTGCCCATTCCGGTTAAGCGCTTCCTGATCCGTTGATTGCAATTGAGATTTCGATTTTTCAATCGCTGCCAGTTGTTTCTCTTTTTCTTGTTCTAGATGCTGGCGATCTTTTTCGGCTTTTTCTTTATCACTTAACGCGTTTTTGGCCGCTTGGTCTTGCCTGGCATGTTCAGTAACACTATTGGTTGGCAGTGTACCCACAGATTTTGCAACAACGTTATCTAAAATATAGCCAATACCATTATTATCACCGACGCCTTTAATTTCGATGCGGTTAGTACCTGCTTTGGCGATTAATTCCAATGTTTCACTTCGCCATGCAGTATCACCATTAGTAATGGTAAATTCACTTTCACCATTCCAAATCACTTCCATGCCTTCATTGGGCATAACAATATTTGCACGTTTTGCAAAATCAAAGCTCAATGAAATAACTTCACCTTCAGACCGGTTTTTCAGATCCTGGTAAATAGTGGTACTGACATCCACATCAAGTTCACTAACCCGTGAGCCATGACCCGTGTTATCAAGGCCGTAAGCACCCGCCGCATTATATGCCTCAACACCATGAGTTGACTGCCAACCTTGATTACCTTGTTCAAAGTCACCATTGATGATTAGGTTTTCGTTCCGATCTGATACCGATCGCGTTTTTCGATCCAAGGAGCCTGCTAAAGAACTTTCTATTGAGTCAATATCAGGTACTTCTACCGCTGTTATAGAACTACTCAGACGACTGCTTAAGTCCGAACCCACTTGATCAATTTCATCCATCTTAAAACCATCAATGGAGGAAACTTCGGTTAAGTTAATCGCGCCTCTGCCTCTATGGGTGCCCGACGTGTTAGCTTCATCCCCCTGAACCAAGTAGTTGATCGCCTGACTGCCTCCCACACCGAGCACAGTTTGTTTGATATTGTCGAAGAAAGAGGCAAGTTTGTTGCTTTCTGTATTACTCGATGCAACAGCCAAGCTGTAAAAATCGCCGTCACCAATCTTAATTGCCACATTATTACGCGCATAAGAGGCATTAACGTATAAGCCATGACCAACTTGGATATTAGCGTTACCTTGGCCTTTCATTGCCGCAACATTAAGACCATTGCCAACTTTGGTATTAACATTGTACTTACCCCACGCCACGTTAACCAAGACACCATCACCCACCTGGGTGTTTATGTTAGCGTCACCATGAGCAGCGGTTACATTTAAGCCATTGCCTACTGTTGTAGTCACGTTAGCTTTCCCTTTTGCCACCGTAACCTGCATACCATCACCTACTTTGGTGACGATATTGCCTTCGCTCCACAAGGCATTAAAGCTGTCTCCCTTGCCTACCTGAGTGACCATGTTGGCCTTACCTTTGGCAAGCACCACATTACGCCCGTCACCGACTTTAGTGATAACGTTGGCTTGCCCCCAAGCGCCGGTATAATCATCACCGTGACCAACATGGGTGATCATGTTGGCATCACCTTGAACCACGGTGACTTCTTGCCCATCACCCACTTTGGTAATGATGTTCGCTTTACCTTTCGCAAAGTTGTAACGGTCGCCCTTTCCCACTTGAGTCAGGATATTCGCCTCACCCCAGGCCGCATTCACCCCGGTGCCATCGCCAATTTTAGTGATAAGATTGGCTTTACCTTTGGCAAAACCCACCGTCGTGCCATCACCGACATGAGTCATGACGTTGCCTACATCAGACACCAGCAGACCGACTGTCGCCCCTTCTCCTACTTTGGTCAGAATATTGCCTTTGCCAAACAAAACAGCCGCCGTCGTTGAGTTGCCCACGTGGGTAATAACGTTCGCTTTCGCTGCCGCAACAACCCCCATAAAATCATCACCCACCTTGGTAACAATATTGGCCTCACCCAGTGCCAAGACACCCGTTAAGCCATCCCCAACATGGGTCATGATATTGGCTTTACCAAACATGGCCGCCAGCGTTGTCCCCTCACCGATTTTGGTCATCACATTCAGTTCACCGGTAAACAAACCGATACTGGTGCCATCACCCACATGCGAATAGATATTGGCTTTCCCTACCATTAAGGCGGCGGTCAGGTCATTACCGACTTTTGTCAGCACATTGGCCCCCCCAATCATGGCCGCAAAGGTATTACCATCCCCGACATGGGTAAAGAGATTGGCTTTGCCGATCATCGCCGCCAGGGTCATGCCATTACCCACTTTAGTTGCAATATTGCCTTTTGCCAGCATCAGGGCAACACTGGTGCCATCCCCAATATGAGTAAACACATTGCCTGCGGCTACCATCAAGGCCAGCGCATTACCGTCACCCACTTTAGTAAAGACGTTCACTGCGCCGCCCATTAACGCCCATGCATCCCCTCTGCCAACATGGGTAAACAGGTTGCCTGCACCAATCATGGCCGCAATTGATGTCCCCTCCCCGACTTTGGTGAAGATATTCCCCGCCGCAGCCATCACGCCCAGTGTCCAACCGTCGCCAACCTGGGTCAACACGTTGCCAATGC
>NZ_JAHZMK010000080.1:0-1079 GCF_020387775.1 Photorhabdus antumapuensis | reverse complement strand
GTTTTCAGTTAAGAATAAAAATTTACAATAAATTAATAATGATATAATATTTTTCAGTCATAAAGTTATATCTTTTTTATAAATTAAATAAAAATTTAATTCATAAAAAATAAACGAATATATTCTTATAATAAAGAATTAATAAAAATTCACAACAAGAGGATTATGATCGGAGGCATCAGTAGGTATCACAATAGCATTGGCTATATTCAACTCTCGGTAAAAAATAAAATCTAAAGGTCTACCAAACGCGATTGTTCGATAATCATCAGTAAAAGATACTTCTTCAAGGTGTAAATATCTGGTAAAACGTTTTAAAGCATTTAATCGTTGCTTACTCCATGCATTAAAGTCACCAGCCATAATTACCGGACCATTATGTAAACGAACATGAGCACCAATATTATTCAACTGGCGGCTATACACATCCACACCAAAACTGAAATTTATCGCATGCACATTAATAACCATTAACTGACGATTATCCTGTAAAAGATAAACAGTGATGAGAGCGGATTTAGATAAACGTAAAAGAGGCTCTTTCTCTCTCAATGGACAACAATAGACAGGATGAGAAGTTGCTAACGTCATCACACCAGAGGGGTGTTGTGGTAATAGAAATGCAGGAACTTGATCAGCTATCAGGTAATTTGAGGTAGCAAATTCAACTAAATCAGGGGTTGTCTGCGCTTCTTGTAATAAAATCAACTGGCTTTCATTAGTCAGCTCCTTCAGAACCTTTCGCCATGAAGGACGCTGCTGTTTATAGATATTCCATACAATAACCCTAAGCTCATTTGTACCAGTGATCAAAGGAGTACCTACAGGTAATGTATTCCCAATCTGATGAGCCGACATAGGAAAGACTCGTTCAACAGGTTGCCCTGCGACATATCTTATTGCATAGGTTTTCTTTACCACGTGAAAAACCTCTTAAATACAGAATAACTATAAATACTATCCGATTCTATCAAATGTAATAAGGTAATTATTGATTTTAATATTTATAAACGACAAAAAACCCTGAGATTTCTCTCAGGGTTTCTCTGGAAATTAAGTGGCGGTGCGGACGGGGCTCG
>NZ_JAHZMK010000008.1:305-78806 GCF_020387775.1 Photorhabdus antumapuensis | reverse complement strand
AAGCTGGGGGTTTTTGCGTTTTTAAAATATTATTTTATTGCATATACCCGTAATCATTGAAGATGCTTGATTTTCCCAAAAATGAGGATCATGGTATCAGTCATGAAAATATTCATTACTGATGAACAGAAAGCCGAACTAGAACACTTCCAACACATCTGACGTGATAAGAGGGGGGTGATCGCATAAAAGCTGTTCTGCTGGCCTCTGAAGGCTGGAGTTCAGTCATGATCCCTCAGGCCCTGCGTCTTCATGAGACAAGCATTATATGATTAATAAGGTATTCCGGAGCAGAGAAATAATATTTTAAAATAGAACATTCGAGGATTGTAATTCGATTAATTTCTTGTTGAAAATAGAGTGTTAACACGATTGGTTGTTTTATATTTTTTTAATCTCTAAAATCTAAATCTATGTACTTTTTAATATTATTATTATTTAAACAAAGTTGAGATTTATCAAATTAAAGTTCGATGGTAAAAAATCTCCCGAAATTATTCAATATCAGGAGATTTGATTTAGAAAAGATAATTCGCTTTATCGATTCAATTACAGAATACGACTAATCAATTTGTCTACCCGGATGCGACGTAAGCGGCGGATAAGTTTACGTACTTTGACTGGGTAAAGCTGGATGCTGTCCAATTCCTGATAATCATTGACAACCGTAGTATAAGTACGGATACAGTGCAGTTCTTTTGTACGTTGTTCCTGCATTTCTTTATTAGGATCGTGGATAAGAATAGCATTTTCTAAATCCAGTCCCCAGGCACGTGGATTAAGATTATTTCCTGTAATCAATTGCCATTGATTGTCCACCCACACACCTTTTAGGTGGTAGCTATTATCACCATCTTTCCATAGCCTGATAGTCAGTTGATTATTGTCAACATAACTCTGTAGTCTACTGATGAAACGGCGCAGATTAATTTCATATAAATAGGGTAATGCCCCGATAATTTTAAATGGTTCTTCCGGCGGAATATAAAAATCGTTGGCAGTTTTATCGCCAACAATAATTTCTACATGTTTACCTTTACGAAGCAGATGAATAATCTGCCGGACAATGATGGCTGGAAGATTAAAATACGGGGTACAAATAATCAGCTTTTGTTCTGTGCTGGCGATCAGATGACTAATGGTTTTATTTAGTAGATTTTTCTTTCCCAGACCGGCAAGTGGAGTGACAGATAGTTCGTCATTCGTTGCCTGATTATTTATTTTGTAGGTAGTGTGCCGCAGAGAAAAACGTAATTGACGGATCAGGTTTTTAATTTCAGGAATACGAGGACGGTTCTTACAATCCAATTTCTGTACGGCCCCTGTAGCGATAATGTAATTATCAACAAAGTGTTTCATTGCTTCTGCAAGTTTTTCATTGTGAAGCAAGTGGTAGCGATCATAACGATATTTATCATGTTGGTGGAGATAAACGTCATTAATGCTTGCTCCACTATAAACCACAGTATCGTCAAAGATAAAACCTTTTAAATGTAAAACACCCAGTGCTTCGCGGGTATTTACAGGTACACCGAGTACTGGAATTTTCACATCAGGATAAGCTTCTGCCATAGAACAATACCAATCGGCATTTGTTACCATTGCAGCAGCACCAATGCGTCCACGTTGTGCTCGATGCCAGTCAACGAGCACTTTAATGTCCAAGTCTGGGCGTTGTTGTTTAGCTGTATAAAGTGCATTAAGGATATCTTTCCCTGCGTCATCATTTTCCAGATAGAGGGAGATGATATAAATATGTTTTTCAGCGTTAGCAATTTTTTCCAGCAGGGTGCTGCGGAACACTTCAGGTTGATAAAGTGTTTTAACATCAGCAACTGACTGAGGTAGCTTAGGCAGTTGTGCAAGGTGTTGTTGATGTTTAGCTTGTTTGAATTTAGACAACATCACAGTGCGCTTTTTCTCTTATGTTAGATGGCTAAAAGACTACTATGTAAAGCAATGAATCAAATGATCTGGCGATAATACCATTAGTTTGGCTAATTGTGAGCATGATTTAACGCTCTAATGCCTAATGATTCAAGTCTGTGCGGTTCATCACGTAGTTGATTTAGAGTTCGAGGGATAAGTTTACAATGCTATCCTCAAATTGAACATCTATGGTAAATCCTAGTTTTTTAGCCAGTTTTATCATAGTACGGTTTTCTGGCATGGTGATAGCGTTGAGGCGGCTTATGCCATGTTCTCGTGTATAGTTAATCAGTTTTATCATAAGTTGATATCCAAGGGTGATCCCTTTTAAGTCAGAACGCACTAGCACAGCGAATTCTGCTTCGACATTATCAGGATCAGCTATGGCACGAGTAACCCCGATAATTTCTGGGGTAGTTTTAGGATGTCGTACGGCAACAAATGCCATTTCACGGTCATAATCAATTTGAGTCATATTTGCCAGATCATCGTGTGTGAATTCGCTGATTTCACTAAAGTAGCGGTAATAGAGATCTTCTTTAGTAACCTGGCCGATAAAATCTTTCAGCAATGGCTCATCTTCTGGCAGAATCGGACGTAGCAGGCATTCTGCATCCCCTCTGAGTCTTATAGTCTCTTCTAGTTCGCTTGGGTATGGACGGATAGCTAATCTAGTTCGTGAATCACCTTCTATTGAAGATAATTCCATTGATACATCCAATAATGTGAATTCATCGCCAGAAGCCAGTAACGGATGAATATCTAATCGTACAATTTGCGGGCAATCAAGTAACAGATTAGATACCTGAACTAACAGTCGGCTGAGTGCCAGTACGTCTAATGATTGAGGAGCTCCCTTGAGCTTAATTTTTCTACTTTTAATCGCTTGAATAACCAGGTATCGCGCTAACGCCATATTAAGAGGTGGCAGCGCAACGGCTGCTTGTGTTTCGTGTGACCACTCAATACCTCCTTCACCTAACATAATTAGTGGGCCAAATACCTCATCTTGTTCGACTGCAATTCGTAATTCTTGTGCGCCGGCACGGTTTGCCATGCTCTGAACTAACAGTCCTTGAATTCTTGCGTGTGGGAAATTCTGATTGACACGTTCGATAATCGCTTGAGCAGAAGCCTTGACCTCATTTGTATTTCGCAAATAGAGCATAACCCCCTGAACTTCTGATTTATGCGGGATATCTGGCGAGCGTAATTTCAGCGCAACAGGATAACCGATCTGTTGGGCAATATTGACTGCTTCATCACTGTTATGAGCAATCCATGTTGGCAATGTATTGAGACCATAAGCTTCCAGAATAGGTTGAACTTCATGGGTATCCAGACGAGAATTTCCCTGTTCCAGAGCCTGTTGTATGCACTGATGGGCACGCGCTGTGTTAGCTGTGATGTTTGCTGGTAGTGCGGGTGTTTCTGTTAATTGTTTCTGATTACGGCGATATTCCACCATGTGCATGAAAGCAGTAATCGCGCCTTCAGGGGTGCGATAAGTTGGAATACCTGCTTCACTGAACAGACGGCGGGCTTCTTGTGAAGAGAATTCACCGCACCAATTGGTAAAGATAGTTAGCCATTTTCCCCGTGGGTGTTTACGGATTGTTTCAATGACTTTGGTTGCGGTTTGAATACCGGGAGCAATCGCGCTAGGAGAGTGAATAAGTAACAGAGCATCATGGTCGTGGCTGTCTAGTAATGGTTTTAACGCAGAGATATAACGTTCCACCGTGGAGTCATCTTTTAAATCTAGCGGGTTATGTAGGGAGATAGTTTCTGGTAGTTGTGTTTTTAATGCCTTCGTTGTCTCTTCACCTAATATTGCGAGCTTACCGTTACGGAGGAATAACGCATCCAGCGCCATTGCGGCAGGAGCAGCACCATTGCTGACGATAAATAGCCGTTCTCCCCGTAAAGGTGACATATGGCTTAATGTTTCTACAGCAGAAAACATTTCATGTGTATCTTGCACGCGCAGTAACCCTGCTCGCTGAATTGCTGCGTCATAAGCCGCATCCAGATTTTGTTGTTCACCAAGTAATTTCTGTGCTCGTTTAGTACGGCCGCTTTTAACCACCAAAATGGGTTTATTGCGAGAAGCACTTCTAGATGCTGAAAGAAAGCGACGGGCATCATGAATATGCTCTAAATAGAGCAGGATAGCGCTGGTTTTACTGTCACGAGTCAGAAAATCAAGCAGATGATCAATATCGATATCTACACTGTCACCTAACGCTATAAAGTAGGAAAATCCGACTCCCCGGTGTTTTGCCCAATCAAGAATTGTATTTGAGACTGCCGCCGATTGAGAAATAAAGGCTAATTTCCCTTTGAGTATTGGAACCGGAGAAAAGCTGGCATTTAGCCCTTGCCAGGGGGCTAATAGTCCTAAGCTGTTTGGCCCAAGTAGTCGGATACTATAGCGCTGGCAGCACTGCTTTAGTTCAGCAAATTGGGACGTTGGTGAAGAAAGAATAATCACCGTTTTGCAACCCAACTGCCCCAGTTGTTTTAAACATTGCAAATTACGGTGATGATGAGTACAAATAACAGCCAAATCTGGTGTGATCGGTAATTTATCTATTGAAGGGTAAGCTAAAACCCCTTGAACAGAACGGCTATTAGGTGTAATCGGTAGTATTGGCCCGGCAAAACCTCCTGCAAGCAAGTTGCGCATCATAACTGAACCCGCTCGTTCTGGTTTTTCTGAGGCACCAATTACAGCAATGGATTTAGGGCGTAATAAAGCTTCAAGTCCGCGCTGGCTCATCAGGAGGCTCCTTTTTGTGGTTAGTTGATAACTGTAGCGGATTTCGCAATTTGTTACTGTGATTTACGCTATCGGATGCTGTTGCTGAGAAGCAATTAAATTGCCAGCTTGTTTCAAAATAGTACCAAGCTGTAGCTTGAATATCTTCGGTGGGTGTCTGTTTCAACAGATAGCCTGACTATGCCCTCGATAGCAAGTACAGCATATCTCGCCGAAAGCAGGAAAATTAAGAGTGCATTTTAATGGATTATGGTTGTCAGAGGTAGCTTAAGATGCGCACATCAGGTAATCTTCGCGCCATAAAGCAGTTGGAGAAACGAATGAACGATTCATACAGTGGTAAAAATGGCAAAGTCAAAGTGATGTATGTCCGTAGTGAGGGCGATAATGACAGCCGCAGCAATAACAAACGTCCATCTGGCAAGGGACGCGATCAAGGTCAGCGTCGTCGGGACAATGAGCGAACATCCCGTTCTCCGCGTGACAATGAGCGTGAAAGATCTCCTTGGAAAACAGTGTCACGCCCTGAGAGTGATTCTTTAACGTCAGTGCATGGTGGTATCAGTGGGAAAAGCCAGATTGATCCTGAACAGCTCCGTCGTCAGCGGATGGAAGAAACTAGGATTTATGGTGAAAATGCTTGTCAGGCGATGTTTAAAAACCGTTCTGAAGCGATAGTTCGTGCCTGGTTTGTTGAATCAGTGACACCACGCTTCCGCAATGCGCTGAAATGGATGGCTGCTAACCGTAAAGCCTATCATGTTGTGGATGAGGCTGAACTGACAAAAGTGTCAGGTACTGAACATCATGGTGGTGTTTGTTTTCTGATTAAGAAACGCAATGGTTTGGATGCAGAGACCTACCTGAAAGATGCTCCAGTAAAAGATTGTGTTTTGGCTCTTGAAGATGTGGGTAATCCTCACAACCTTGGCGCTATTATGAGAAGTTGTGCACATTTCGGTGTGCAAGGGGTGATTTTGCAGGATGTGGCCTTGCTGGAGTCGGGGGCGGCTATCCGTACAGCAGAAGGTGGTGCTGAGCATATTAAAGGTATTGATGCTGATAGCTTGAACACTACACTGAATAACTTTCGTAAAGCGGGTTACACCATTGTGACGACATCCAGCCATAAAGGTAGTACCGATTTAGCTAAAGTTGAATTACCGGAAAAAATGGTTCTGGTACTTGGTCAAGAACGTGATGGTTTGAGTGACAGTGCTTGGGAACATGGTGATATGAGTTTGTTCGTTGGTGGCACGGGTTTGATTGAAAGCCTGAACGTTTCTGTTGCAACTGGCATTATGCTAGCTGAATGGTGGCGACAGAATAAAGCTTGATTAGGAAAAGCGGGAGCTGGGGTGCTCCCGGTTTTGCCATTTAAGATTTAGTGGGCTCCGCTTATGCCTTCTTTACTTCCTTGGGTAAATGGTGGCTTGGCTAGCCAGACGAGCATAATCAAAATCAGGAATACTCCGGCTGAAAGCCAAAAAATTTCATTCGCTGAGATTATGAGCCCTTGATGAGTAACTTCTTTTGCTAGATAAGCAGAAATTTGCTGGTTACTCATGCCTAATTCTGATAATTGTTGATAGATCTGTTGAGTATCGGGACTATAAGGATTGATATGTTCAGTAAAATGGGAATGATGCATTGACTCGCGTTGGGTCCACATGGTTGTCGTTAGTGATGTTCCTATTGAACCCGCCAGTGTCCGAATAAAATTCGATAAACTGGATGCAGATGCCACCCGCTCTGCTGGCAAGCCGGAAAGGGTAATGGTTGTGAGTGGCATAAAGAAACAGGCAATAGCAAACCCCTGGATAAACTGAGGCCATGCGACTGCGGCAAAATCCATGCCTGGTTCGAATGTATATGCGCGCCAGTAATAACAGATGGCATAAACAACAAAACTGAATGTCACTATGTAGCGCATATCTGCTTTATTGCCGAATTTACCAATCAGTGGAGAAATTATTAGTGGTAACAATCCTACCGGTGCTGATGCAAGACCTGACCAGGTTGCTGTATAACCGAACACTTCCTGTAATAACTGAGGTAATAACACAATTGTGCCGAAATAGAGCATATAAGCTAAGCTCAAACAGAAGCAACCAATGGTAAAATTGCGCTCTTTAAACAGTGATAGATCAATAATTGGGTTATTATCGGTCAGTTCCCATACCACCAGAAATGCTAATGAGATGATGGCGATAACTGTCAAAACGATAATTTCTGTAGAATTAAACCAGTCCAGCTCTTTTCCCTGATCTAGCATAATTTGTAAACAACCAACGCCGACCACTAACAACATGAGTCCTATTGTATCGATAGGCTTGATCTCTGTTTGGGTTTCACGCCCTTTCAGCGTTTGCATAGCAATCAGAATAATCGCTATACCAACAGGAACGTTGATAAAGAAAATCCATCCCCAATGGTAGTTATCACTGATGTAGCCACCCAAAATAGGGCCAAAAATTGGTGCAATAATAATCGTGATTGACCATAATGCCAGTGCCATATTTCCTTTGGCTGGTGGATAATTGTTCAGGAGTAGACTTTGTGAAAGGGGAATAAGAGGACCGGCAACTAATCCTTGAATAACCCGGAAGAAGATTAGCATACCAAGACTGTTGGAAATACCGCATAGCCAGGAAGCTATGGCAAATAGAGCGGTTGACCAGATGAATAACTTAACTTCGCCGATGCGTTTTGCCAACCATCCAGTAATCGGGATGGAAATTGCATTGGCAACTCCGAAAGAGGTAATTACCCAGATCCCTTGAGAATTTGATGATCCTAGATTACCTGAAATCGTGGGTATCGCTACGTTAGCAATGGTAGAATCTAACACTTGCATGAATGTTGCCAAGGATAACGCAATGGTCATCCATGCAAGTTTGGCACCTGTAAGCGGCTGTCTCGTCACCTTAGCCTCCGGTATTATTTTCCAGCATTACTATTAGTAATGTCATTAACTATTTTATTGGCAGGAGACATATCTATTGCCAGAGCAGCGGTGTGATAAGCTGATTTAGTACGTGCTCTATCAGACAGAACGGTTCCATCAGGACTCGTAGTATCTACTCTGACTTTAGTCGAGAGGCCGATGCGTAATGGGTATTTTTCTAGTTGCCCAGGATCAAGCTCAATGCGGACGGGTAAACGTTGTACAACCTTAATCCAATTACCACTGGCGTTCTGAGCGGGTAATAAAGAGAAGGCGCTGCCGGTACCCATATCAAGGCCAGTGATTTTGCCGCTAAATACTTTGCTTCCACCATAGAAATCGCTGGTGATTTCCACGGGTTGACCAATACGCATACCAGAAATTTGCGTCTCCTTGAAGTTAGCTTCGATCCACATATCGTTTGCCGAAACTATTGCCATCAGTGGAGTATTTTTATTGATTTGTGCACCAATTTGTACACTACGGCGTGAGACATAACCATCGATTGGGCTGACTATTTTCGTGCGTTGTAACGCCAGCCAAGCGTTACGGACTTCCGTTGCAGCTTGTTCAATGGCAGGTTGCTTCTCTAGAGGTGTATCCAGGACAATTGCTTGATTAGCGTTATATTGTTCAATAGCAATATCCAGCGCAGCTCGGGCACTGGCGACAGCTTCCTGTGCATGTTGCAACTCTTCTTTGCCAATGACTTTTTGAGCGCTAAGTATTTCACGACGGCTAAGATCATTTTGCACTTTGGTTAATTCGGATCTGCGTAAAGCGATGTTAGCCTGATATTGTTTACTGTTAACTATCTGTTGATGAGTCTGGCGAACGCTGTTGGCTAATGTTGTTTTTGCTTTTTCTAATGCTAATTCTGCATCACGGGGATCGAGTTGTACCAATATACTACCGCTTTTCACAAAGTCAGTATTATCAAAGTTAACTGTGATTACGCTGCCAGCAACTTGCGACATGATCTGAACTTGATTACCTGTAACGTAGGCGTTATCTGTTTCTTGATGGTGGCGTAAAATGAGAAACCAATAGAAAAAATAGGCAACACCGAGCAGGGTAAAGATAAGGGTTAGTAACACTAAGGCACGACTGCGTTGCCTTTTTTTGCTACTGGTTGGATCTTGTGCCGCTTGTACTTCTATTGCCTCATTTGCGCTCATAGTAAATCCCCATGCTTGTTATTTATCTTCTAGTAATTACTATTTTCAGATCACTTTCCAGTAGTGGTATATCATCACTACTGGAAAGGTGAATGACACAGGATCCAATGTTATCGAAGAATAATAGTTAGCTTTTTGCAGAAAATATCATTTTGGCTAACAGGAAAATTTTTTCGAACAATTTAACCAAGAAAGTATTGTTTGGATGAAAATTGATCGATTAAACAACAAGCTATTTTTTGATACAATCGCCCATTGTATCAAGTCTGACCAGTAATTTTCTCATTAACTTTTCTAACTGTTTTTGTTCCTCCTGGTCAAGGCATGACCAAAGTTTTCTCAGGCAATCATGTTGAGGTGGAAGCAAACTATTTAAAAATTTTGTACCTTGTTCTGTCAGATGAAGATGAAGGCAACGGCGGTCGTTATGACTTTCCTTTCTTTCAATCCACTCCTGCTTTTCTAATTCATCAGCAATACGAGTGGCGTTAGTACGGGAGGAACCTAATGCGGCACTTAATTCTGATGGCTGAATGCTGTGGCTTTCTTTAGTATCAAGGATCATCAGGGCCATGAACAAAGTTTCATTGATACCTTGAGCTTTCAGCATATTATTACGGTTTTCAAGCAATTTACTTTGGACGTGCATTGATAACCTAGTCAACAGGATCTCTTGATAAGGGATATCTTTATTTAATTTGGCTTGCTGTGCTGCACGAATATTCAGTAATTCTTCGGTAGGCGTAAACGAACTTTCCATTATTTAGATACCTTATTAGTTTCAACTGGTAAGATAACTTTTGTTATCAAACATCCAAATGGTATATTAAAAGATAAATTTAGCAATTGTAGTTATTTGTTATCATCATATTTCTTTTGATATTGATACCTAATTCATAAATATTTTGAATGTTAGTCCAAAAAGCAGTGCGCCAAATAACGTTGCGAGTATAATTTGCCTTGTTTTGTAAAAGACTAAACAGATGGTCAGACAGCCTATTAGGGTAGGAAGTAGTTTTTGACTCTCTCTCATCACATCAGGTACACCCGATACGATGAGTAAAGAACAAATGGATGCAATGCCAATACTGTCAAGAATAATGCTTGTTTTTCCACTTTTTCTGCCGGCGGATTGACGTGCTTTCCCAAATCGTAGTGGCAGATAGCGAAATGAAAAGTTAGCTAACCCAACAAATAGCCCGATGAGCAAAATCTTGCTATCAATCATGGTGTTTCCTTTTGTTCAGAAGAGTCATTGCCACTGTTTTGCGGTTGTAACAGTGCCGCGATACAACCGCCGACAATACCTGCCAGAATAGCAACTGGAATTGAGAAAAATGTAATCCCCAAAAGTGCTCCGGTTAGTGCGGTTGCAACACAATAACTATTTTGCTTTCTGCAAGAAGCAAGAAGAAAGCTGAGAAACAGTGCTGGTAACATGAAAATCATGGCAGCTTCTACAGCAGGATAGGATTCCAAATAACCGTTACCAAGAAATGCCCCAGCTGTGGTACCTGCGACCCAGGCCAGCCAGGAACAGATTGCAATAGCAACCATCCAGTTTTCACTCCAGCTCCGTTGGTTCTTAATGAGTTTTGCAGTAGCGGCGGCAAAAACTTCATCTGTCAGGCCAAAAGCCCAGATAACGGTTTTTTTCTCCGTTAACTTATCTTTGATTCGGTGCCTTAAAGATGGACCATAGAGAATATGGCGGACATCCATTGCCATGATTGTTAGGGCAGAAATCCATAATGATGTACCCGCACTCAGTAAAGCTGTGATGACGAACTGGCTTGCACCGGCGTAGATGATGCATGAAAAGAAAATGGCTTCTATTGGATTGAAGCCAAGTTTGACGGCATTGAGACCAAAAGCAAAGGCGACGGGAATATAGCCGATAACAATGGGTAAACTGTCTATTATTCCTTCAGTAAAAGAAGACTTTTTACTGGTTAAGGGTGATGATGTATCAGAAACAGGCATAAAATCTATCTGGTCATATGAATGTTATATAACATTAACAAAAGGAAACCAAATAGAAAATATCATCCTTAACAAATGTTTCATAAATGTTTTTATTTAAGTATTTTTTTACTATGACCTGTTTCTTACAACGTCTTTGGTTCGTACTTTTTGCCTAAAAACCACACGATTAGGCTTATTATGCAGATAGTAATGCCCGCAGCGGCAACACCATACCAACCTGAGTGTTTGTAAGCATAGCCTGAAACCAGAGAGCCAAGGGCCCCACCCATAAAATAGCTGGTCATGTAAGCGGCGGTGAGCCGATTTCTGGCTTCTGGCATGATGCGGTATATCGTACTTTGATTTGTAACGTGAACACCTTGAATCGCAATATCAAGGAGAAAAATACCAATTATAAAGCCAATGAGTGATTCTTTGACTAAGCCGATCGGTATCCATGAAAGAAGTAATAACACCAGAGAAATGCTGGTAGTCAGAGAACCTTTTCCTTTATCAACGAGTTGCCCAGTTTTGCTTGCCATTAATGCTCCGGCAGCACCGACTAATCCAAATAAGCCGATGACTCCTTCAGAATAGTTAAAAGGAGGTGCTGAGAGCAGGAATGCCATTGATGTCCATAGCAGGCTGAAATTGGCAAATGTCAGTGCACCCAGTATAGCGCGTACTCTTAGAAGCGGGCTTGTAGTGATAAGGTTTACAATAGAGCCAAGTAATTGGAAGTAATTGAGATTGGTTACTTGTTTATAACGGGGCAGGTAGCGCCACAGCGTCAGAGAAAGAATCACCAATAAGACACTGGCAACCCAAAAAACAGTTCGCCAGCCACCAAGAGTCGCCATTGTTCCTGAGATGGTTCTTGCTAGTAATATTCCAAGCAGTAAACCGCTCATAATCGTACCGACAGCTTTTCCTCGTTGATGGGGAAGAGCAAGTGTTGCGGCCAGCGGGACCAGTATTTGAGCAACCACCGAAAATAAGCCCGTCATTGCCGTTCCCAGTAACATTTGCCAGATGTTCTGCGATGTGGCGGTAATCAGTAATCCAATAGTGGCTAATATTGTCATTGAGACAATTAAACTGCGTCGTTCGAACATATCACCTAATGGCACAAGGAATGTTAGGCCAACGGCATAGCTCAATTGAGCTGTGGTTACAATAAACCCCGCTTCGTTGA
Organism: Photorhabdus antumapuensis; assembly: GCF_020387775.1. Classification (NCBI taxonomy): domain Bacteria; kingdom Pseudomonadati; phylum Pseudomonadota; class Gammaproteobacteria; order Enterobacterales; family Morganellaceae; genus Photorhabdus; species Photorhabdus antumapuensis. The sequence continues at coordinate 66,810 of NZ_JAHZMK010000008.1, read as the reverse complement.
CGGTCAGATTAAATTGTAACGCAATAGTATCGAGTAGAGGCTGTGCATAGTAGTTGCTGGCGACAACCAGACCTGTGGCAATTGCGATCAGTGCAATCAAAGCTGGACTTAATGGTGTACGGGAAATATTTTCTTCCATAAATGTATTTTCTTATATTTAAACGGCAGGTTGGGGGTGAGTGGACAGCTCGTTAAAGGTCTATAGTCACGAGCTAAACTTTTTGCATTGTAATGAATTTTTATTCAGGTTCAATGGTAAAGCCAAGAGAATGGTTGCTAAAGAAACTCTATTGAGTATTCATTGCGTTAGGTAGTTTTGTCCTTGTGATTTAACGATCAAATCGGACTGAGAATGAAATGTGAAAACGATATTAATTCTTGTTATTTGTCATAATATAGCGATAATGACTACAAAATTGTTGAAATATAAATTTTAATAAGAATTTTGAGTCAGAAAAAATAACAGTAAAAAACAGTGAATTGTTTTATACCAATTCACTGTAACGCTCTAGATATTAATTTTTTCCAGCAGCTTCAACAGCAGTTTTAACCCAACTATCAAACAACTTCTGATGAGCCTTAATCCAACTGTTGGCGTGACGTTCAATATCCGTTTGTGATGCCTCACCATTATGCATTCGCAAGTTTTGGGCATTGATATCCGCAAGGGGAATTTTCATGATAGAAAATAATCTGGCGGCGGCTGGGTTGTCTTCTGTCCATTTTTTAGTGGCAGCAATATGCATAATACTTGGTGGAAAACCATAATTAGCGCCATTTGGCAATTTCGTCTCTATTTTCTCATCATTAGGCATAGCGGAGAAAGGAACTTGCAGCCAGACAACATCTTTACCTGGTTTCAGCACGTCACTAACCCAATAAGGTGTCCATGTGTAATATAAGATGGGCTTGCCTTCTTTATAGCGGGCAATGGTATCTGCCATCATGGCTGCATAGTTACCTTGATTGTGTTCAACGCTATTGTTTAAACCATAAGCTTTAAGGTGATGGTTAATGGCGATTTCACAGCCCCAACCGGGATTACAGCCAGTTAAATCAGCTTTGCTGTTACCGTTGGTATCAAATAATTTGGCTATTTTCGGATCTTTTAATTGAGCAATATTCGTAATGTTGTATTTTTCCGCTGTTTTTTTGTCGATCAAATAGCCTTGTGCGGCATTTTCTACATAGTTACCAACACGGTAAAATTTGGCATTACCACCTGCTGCCTGATATTGGGTGTTGTGCAGTGGTTCCCAACTTACCGCCATAAAGGTTGCGTCACCGGAGGCAATAGAGGAATAGGCGACGTTGTAGTCCACCTCTTTGGTGGGTTTGACATTATAACCAAGTTTCTCTAATGCCTTACTGACGATCAGCGTTTGGAATGTTTCTTCGCTAAGGGTGCTTTGTATGGGTTGTACACTGATACCTTTACCCGGTAATTCGACAGCGAATAATTGAGAACTTATCAGTGATGACAGGGATATAGCCCAGATAACTATTTTACGCATGGTTTTTCCTCCTGTTGCAGTCATCATGTGTTTATCAAATAATTGTGGTTTGATAGGTGTTTTGGAAGGTTACACTTTTTGACTAAATAAATGGGTAATTAATCCAATGGGTCCAGTGGCATACCAGTGATTTATGCCTTTAGTCCGGTTGCTGCGGCCAAGAGACTGTGTTAGGCGGTCAAGGAGAATTGCAAGAATAACAATCCCGACTCCACCTACTGTGGCAAGTCCCATATCGAGACGGCCAATACCTCGCAAAACCATTTGGCCTAAACCACCAACGGCAATCATTGATGCAATAACCACCATTGATAGGGCCAGCATCAGGGTTTGGTTGACACCGGCCATAATGGTTGGCATAGCCAGTGGTAATTGAACTTTAAACAGCATCTGACGAGGGCTGGCGCCGAAAGATTCAGCTGCTTCTATCAGATCTGTTGGAACCTGTTTGATGCCTAAAATTGTCAGACGGACAATCGGGGGTAGAGCAAAGATAATGGTGACGATAACCCCAGGTACGTTACCGATGCCAAACAGCATGACAATCGGAACCAGATAAACGAATGCTGGTGTGGTTTGCATAGCATCAAGCAGCGGTTGGATAATTTTCGAGGCTCTCTTGCTGTGTGCCAGCCATATACCGAGTGGTAAACCAACGATAATGCAGAACAATAGCGATGTCAGAGCCAGTGATAGAGTGACCATAGCTTCAGACCATGCACCAATTGCACCAATAATTACCAGAGAAATCAGGGCAGTAATACCCATACCTATGCCTGATAACTGCCAGGCAATCAGGGCAAAAAATAGGATGGCAATGGGAGCAGGTATTGAAGTCAGACATTGTTCAAAGCCACTGAGAACAAAATCAATGGGAACGCGTATTCCCTGAAATGCGGGACGAAAATTTAGTACAATCCAATCAATAGCGTGGGTTACCCATGAATCTAAGGGGATAAGTGGATGCTGGAATGGGTCCATGATATTGAAATGTTCAGATTGTTCAGGGGTTGTGGGGGCGGCATCCAGCCACTCAGAACCCGTTGAATTATCGGCATCGGTTCCGTTGTTCCAGGGATCTGTATTATCGGCAGCGATGGGGGAGGTATCCCATGTATTCTGTTCAGGCTGAGTTTGATGTTCGTTTTGATTACTCATTTGGTGTCTCCTTATCTAAAGCTTGCAACAGCATCCCTTTGGAAATAACGCCGATATATTTGTCATTATTTCCAACCACCGGAATCGCACAAGGTGATTGTGCTACAACAGCAATCAGCTCATTGAGGGGCATATCTGCGGCAACGGCGGTCAGTTCCGCCAATATGGCGTGTTCGATAGGTTTTTTTTCTCGTAATGCTTTTTCCAATGAATTTACGGAAACTATACCGGCGAATTTTTGTCCACGCTCGATCAGGTAACCATAGTTTCTGTTTTCGTCATCGAGGACTTTCAATGCAGAAAGGGGACCAAAACCGGGTGCAATATGAAGCAGAGAGTCAGGACGGCGACGGGCAATGTCTTTAGCACTAAATACATGGCTGATATCTACGCCACGAAAGAAAGTTTTCACATAGTCATTCGCTGGATTATTCAAGATTTCATCAGGTGTCCCGACCTGCACAACAACACCGTCTTGCATAATGGCAATCCGGTCTCCGATACGCATTGCTTCATCCAAGTCATGAGAGATAAAGACGATAGTCCGTGGCTGATTGCCTTGCAGGCTTAACAGTTCATCTTGCATTTCTGTACGAATTAATGGATCAAGGGCAGAAAACGCTTCGTCCATTAGCAAAATATCTGGGTTATTAGCTAGTGCTCTGGCAAGCCCTACACGCTGGCGCATCCCGCCTGAGAGCTCATTTGGATAAGATTGTGCATAATTTTCCAGGTTTACCTGTTTCAGTGCATCTAACGCTTTTTTATTGCGTTCTTGTTTGGTGATTCCGGCAAGTTCCATACCAAAGGCGCTGTTTTCTAGTATGTTTAAATGCGGCATCAGTGCAAATGATTGGAAAACCATACTGATTTTGTTACGGCGAATTTCTCTTAACGCTGTTGCTGAAATCTCAGAAATATTTTCACCATCAATTAATACCTGGCCGCGAGTCGGTTTTATCAGACGATTGAGAAGGCGTACCATTGTGGATTTGCCAGAGCCAGATAATCCCATGATGACAAATATTTCGCCTTCTTCAATAGTCAGATTGGCATTTTGTATACCAACAGTCATACCTGTCTTTTCAAATATCTGATCTTTACTCAAACCCGAATTCAGTAATTTGAAAGCATATTCTGGATGGTCGCCAAATATCTTATATAGGTTTTTAACTTCAAGTTTAATTGCCATGAAATAGTTACTTTCCTTTCAATGGTTATTTAATGGTGTTATGCATTATTCATCTCTGCATGATTATTTGAATATATATACCCTAACATACTGAGAGAGTCTGACAACCCTATATTAATGATAATTAATGTAAAAGTTAGTGAAATTGAATGCCTTAAATTAGATATATTTATAGTCATTTCATTGTTATTAGCAATTTTTTTACCCAAACTCATGCTGTTATTGAAAGGATGAATTGTATCTATATTGCTGTTATTAATGTATTTTTTGATTTTGTCAGCAAATGAATCATTCACCACGTTGTAAATAGAATCGATTATTAGTTTATCATGTTGATTATGTCTAATTAGAATGAAATTTAATTTAAAATTAATTAGCTATATTAATGTTTTTTTGTCGTTTCGGATGATATAAGAGGTGGAGATGGTAAAAAATATCCATAGAAATGGCGATAATCATGAAAAAACGCCATAAAAGTATAAGGATTTTATGGCGTTTTATCGTTTAAAAAACAGGCTAAATAATATGGCTTTTAAAATATTAGAGTATTATGGTTATTTTGAAGTATTCTATATAAAATAAAATCATTCTCTTTAGAAATTCCAATCCTCATCCTCAGTATTAACTGCTTTACCGATAACATATGATGAACCTGAACCAGAAAAGAAATCATGGTTTTCATTGGCATTCGGTGATAATGCAGAGAGGATTGCAGGGCTGACATCTGTCATTTCTGGGGGAAATAAGGTTTCATAGCCAAGATTCATTAACGCTTTATTGGCATTATAATGCAAGAATTTCTTAATATCTTCAGTCCAGCCAACAATATCATAAAGTTCTTCTGTATATTTAATTTCATTTTCGTATAATTCCAATAATAATGAAAAAGTGAATTCTTTAATTTCTTTTTGCTCTAATGTTGAATATTTATTTAATGATTGTTGAAATTTATATCCAATATAATAACCGTGAATGGCTTCATCTCGGATAATAAGTCGGATTAAATCGGCTGTATTTGTTAATATTCCTCGACTTGACCAATACATAGGTAAATAGAAACCTGAATAGAATAAAAATGATTCTAGAAAAACACTGGCGACTTTTTTCTTTAATGGATGATGATGACTATAATAATTTAGTATAATTTTGGCTTTATTCTGTAATGAAAAACTCTTTTCACTCCAGTGATAGGCGTCATCCACATCAGTTGTTAGGCATAATGTTGAAAAAATGGAACTATAAGAACGTGCATGAACAGCTTCCATGAAACTAATATTGGACATAACTGCTTCTTCGTGAGGTGTTAGGGCATCTTCCATTAGCGCTGGAGCACCAACAGTGTTCTGAACTGTGTCCAATAGTGTCAGCCCGGTGAATACCCGGATAGTCAGCTTTTTTTCTTCTGTCGTCAATGTATTCCATGAAGGAATATCATTGGATAATGGAATTTTTTCCGGTAACCAAAAATTAGTTGTCAATCGGTTCCAAACTTCTAGATCTTTGTCATCTTCAATTCGGTTCCAGTTAATTGCGCGTATAGGATTACTAATCATAATAAATTTCCAGAATTCATTTTACAGTGAGCATGAAACACAGCCTTGTACTTCCGTGCCTTCCAAATCAGTTTGTTTCAGACGGATGTAATAAAGTGTTTTAATTCCTTTACGCCAGGCATAAATTTGGGCTTTATTAATATCACGGGTAGTGGCATCGTCTTTGAAGAAAAGTGTCAGTGATAATCCTTGGTCGACGTGTTGAGTGGCTGTAGCATAAGTATCAATAATCTTTTCCGGTCCTATTTCGTAAGCATCTTGGTAATATTCAAGATTATTATTCGTCATAAACGGCGCTGGATAATATACCCGCCCTGTTTTACCATCTTTACGGATTTCAATACGGGATACCATCGGGTGAATGCTTGAGGTTGAATTGTTGATATATGAAATAGAACCTGTAGGAGCAATAGCTTGGAGATTTTGATTGTAAATACCATGAGTCATAATTGAGGCTTTTAATTCAAGCCAGTCTTGTTGATTAGGAATGGTTATTCCTGCTTGTTCAAACAATTGAGAGACTTTTTTGGTCTGAGGTTGCCATGCTCTTTCTGTATATTTATTAAAAAATTCACCACTGGCATAACGAGAATCTTTAAAGCCTTTAAAGTAGCTATTGCGTTCAATGGCGATCTGATTGGAAGTACGCAGAGCGTGATAAGTGACGATGTAGAAATAGATATTGGTGAAATCTATTCCCTTTTCAGAACCATAATGAATTTTTTCTCTTGCCAGATAGCCGTGAAGATTCATTTGTCCTAAACCAATGGCATGAGAATCCTGATTTCCTTTTTCGATAGAAGGAACTGAACAGATATGGCTCATATCTGATACCGCGGTTAAAGCGCGGACAGCCATTTCAATAGAGAGGGAAAAATCAGGTGAATCCATTGTATGAGCAATGTTCATTGATCCCAGATTACAACTAATATCTTTCCCAATATGGCGGTAACTTAAATCATCTTCATATTCGCTGGCACTGTTAACTTGTAAAATTTCGGAACATAAATTACTCATATTAATCAGTCCCTTAATTGGGTTAGCGTTATTCACAGTGTCTTCATACATAATATAGGGATAACCAGATTCGAATTGGATCTCAGCTAACGTCATGAAAAATTCACGGGCATTGATTTTTGATTTCTGAATTTGTTGGTTATTCACCATCTCAGCATATTTTTCTGTCATGCTAATTTCTGACATTGGCACACCATAAACCCGCTGAATATCATAAGGTGAGAATAGATACATATCTTCATTATGTTTAGCTAGCTTAAAAGTGATATCAGGAATAACGACACCAATAGAGAGTGTTTTTATACGGATTTTTTCGTCGGCATTTTCCCGTTTTGTATCCAGAAAACGGAGAATATCGGGGTGATGAGCATGGAGATAAACGGCTCCTGCACCTTGGCGTGCACCGAGTTGATTGGCGTATGAAAACGCATCTTCCAGCATTTTCATCACTGGGATAACACCTGATGATTGATTTTCAATCATTTTTATCGGTGCACCCGTTTCCCGTAGATTACTGAGTAAGAATGCGACCCCACCGCCACGTTTTGAAAGCTGTAAGGCTGAATTGACTGAACGTCCGATGGATTCCATATTATCTTCAATGCGTAGCAGGAAACAGGAAACCAATTCTCCTCGCTGTTTCTTACCACAATTAAGAAAAGTTGGCGTTGCTGGTTGAAAACGGCCACTGATCATCTCATCCACCAGACGACAAGCCAGCATCTGATCGCCTTGGGCCAGGGTCAGTGCTACCATGCATACCCGATCTTCATAGCGTTCTAGATAACGTTTATTATCGAAGGTTTTCAGAGTATAACTGGTGTAATATTTGAATGCGCCCAGAAAGGTTTGAAAGCGGAATTTTTTGCTATAGGCTTGCTGAAAGAGCTTTTTAATAAAAGTAAAATCGTATTGCTCCAGGACGTTTGTTTCGTAATATCCCTCTTGTTGGAGGAAATCCAGTTTCTCTTTTAGGCTATGGAAGAATAGTGTGTTTGGATTTACATGCTGGCGAAAGTAATAATGAATAGCCAGTTTATCTTTATCAAATTGAATCTTTCCTTCACTATCGTACAGATTGAGTAAGGCATTTAAAGCATGATAATCCTGTTGTGTATCAATTTGAAAAGTCATAATTACATATTCTCTAATGAATCATGTTGCCAGAATCTTTGAATACCTTGATGTACCCGTTGTACATCTTCTTCAGTACCCAACAGTTCAAAACGGTATAGGAGGGGTATCCGGCATTTCTCCGCAATTATCCGTCCAGCGATACCGTAAGCTTCGCCAAAGTTTGTATTCCCGGCCGCGATAACTCCCCGGATTAATGCCCGGTTTTCGACGATATTTAGAAACTGGATCACTTGTGGTGGAACAGCGCCTTTAGCACTGCCACCACCATAACTGGGTGTCAGTAAAATGTAAGGAGAGTCTACGTTTAATGGGTTGCCTGATTGATTTATTGGAATACGAAGGGCTGGTATCTCTAGTTTCTGAATAAATCTATGGCTATTACTGGATGAACTGGAGAAATAGATCAGCGGATTTATATTCATAATAAACCTACAAATTCTCGGTTAATGCGTTGATTTTATCAGGACGAAATCCTGACCAATGCTGTGTGCCCGCGATAACCACAGGAATTTGCTGGTAGCCCATAGTACGGATAGTCGCTAAAGCCTGCGGGTTTTCGGTTAAATCGATAATCTGATAAGGAATGTTTCTTCGGCTTAGCGCCTGATAGGTTGCGCTGCATTGTACGCAGTCCGGTTTGCTATAAATGGTAATGCTCATTAACGACTCCTTTGTCAGTTTGTGGGCATGCAATGGCAAAATTTGGTTCATGAGTAATAATTCCCCTAAAAGCCATAACTTGAACTATACTATATATAGTGAAATTTTATTTCAACCATACTATATATGGTGTTAATTTTACATCGAGTGACTATCATTAAAATTACAATGTTGGTTATTCTCTGTTTGTTGGCCGGCTTTTCGTCTTCAGACAAGTTTAAGTTTTCTAGTCGGTGGTAAGGGAGCAACTGAATTCATCATTGCAATTTGTCGAAAAGACGATTTACTCTAATCCCTATAATGATTGATATTTTTTTCAATGGAGGTGGTTATGTATCATCACTATTTTGATACACCCAAAGGATTTCCTAAACCGTATATTCATATCACTGCGGATGATAAGGGAGTGACCAGTCTATATTTTGTTGATGAAAAAACAGCGCCTGAAGTGAAAAATGATATTACTAAGCAGTGCGTGAAAGAGTTACGGGGATATTTTGCGGGTAAGCGTACTGAGTTTTCCGTTCCACTCAACCCAGTAGGAACTGAATTCCAGCAGCGTGTATGGTTACAGTTGTGTAAGATCCCGTTTGGAGAAGTGTGGAGTTATAAGCAACTTTCATTAGCATTAGGTTCAGTTAATTATTGTCGTGCGGTAGGAATGGCTAATTCTCGTAATCCGATCTCATTAATTGTGCCTTGTCATCGTGTTATTGGACATGATGGTAAATTGGTGGGATATACCGGTGGCCTGAATATTAAAAGCTGGTTATTGGAACATGAAAAAACCTAGTCATTTGTTTGTTAGATAACTTGTGTGATAAAAGACCAGGGAAGGTTATAGATATTTATATATGTGTATTATTTAGTAATAAAACTAAATAAAGATAACATCTATCGTATTTTATTATGCTTTTCGTGATCTTGGTTGTAGACAGTGAACCAACTTATTTGCTGTACTGTATGCGACGCAGATTTTGTGTCTTAATTTTCACGTTAAAGGTAAGTTTGATGTCAAAAATTAAAGGTAACGTTAAGTGGTTTAATGAATCTAAAGGATTCGGGTTTATCACTCCAGAAGATGGTAGCAAAGACGTATTCGTGCATTTCTCTGCTATTCAGACTAACGGATTTAAAACTTTGGCAGAAGGTCAAAAAGTAGAGTTTGAAATCACTGACGGCGCTAAAGGTCCATCTGCTGCAAACGTTGTCGCTATCTGATTTTAACTCCGTATTTCGAAAACCCGTTATTTCAACGGGTTTTTTTTGGTTTGTGTGATACGTAGGTAATTTTAATTTAAAGCTCATGCATCAATACGAAAGCTAACATGGTCATCAGTAATGATCCAAAAAGATTAAGCAAAACTGTTCCCAGTGCCCATCCTGGTTTTCCGTCCAGTAACAAATAAACAACTTCAACAGAGAATGTGGAAAAGGTTGTTAAACCTCCGCAAAAACCGGTGGTCAGCATCAATTTCCAAGCCGGATCAAGGTGTGTGGATTTATTAAAATAGGCTAACCCTAGTCCGATAATTAATGCACCAATACAGTTAACGGTAAGGGTGCCAATCGCGATATTAGCAGAAATATTATTAAGGCGGAGGCTGATAAACCAGCGTAATACGCTGCCTAAGCCACCTCCGATAAATATAGCCAGAATAATATTAGTCATAATAAGAAACTGGGTTATTTGACCTCTTCACCTTTGGCTTGCAAGTCAGCATGATAAGAAGAACGGACAAATGGACCACAGGCGGCATGGGTGAACCCCATGGCTAACGCTTCTTCTTTCATTTCATCAAATTCCTGTGGGTTGACGTAGCGCTGTACCGGTAAATGATGACGACTGGGTTGTAGATATTGTCCCAGAGTCAGCATAGTCACACCGTGGCGGCGCAGATCACGCATAACATCAAGAATTTCTTCGTTGGTTTCACCGAGACCTACCATCAGACCCGATTTGGTTGGAATATCAGGATGGACCTCTTTAAACTTTTCAAGTAATTTTAGTGACCACTCATAGTTTGCACCAGGGCGCACCTGACGGTAAACCCGGGGTACGTTTTCCAGGTTATGGTTAAAGACATCAGGCGGTGTCGCTGTCAATATTTCAAGTGCACGATCCATACGCCCACGGAAGTCAGGAACTAAGGTTTCAATCTTAATGGATGGATTTTTTTCACGAATAGCAGAGATGCAGTCAGCAAAGTGCTGAGCACCACCGTCACGTAGATCATCACGGTCAACGGAGGTGATGACAACGTAGCGCAGTGCCATATCTTTAATGGTTTGTGCCAGTTTTACCGGTTCGTTGGTGTCAGGTGCCATTGGGCGGCCGTGCGCAACATCACAGAAAGGGCAACGGCGGGTGCAAATTGCGCCAAGGATCATAAAGGTTGCTGTACCGTGATTGAAGCATTCCGCTAGGTTAGGGCAAGACGCTTCTTCACAAACGGAATGCAGACCATTTTTGCGCATGGCAGATTTGATGCCCTGAATGCGGCTGGAATCCGCAGGAAGTTTGATTTTCATCCACTCAGGTTTACGCAAGATTTCTGTACGTTCGGTCATCACTGTTTTGACAGGGATCAGCGCCATTTTGTCTGCGTCGCGGTACTTAACTCCGCGTTCCATCTGAATTGGTTTACTCATAATCGTGCTGGTTCCAGTGTTAAATTCATCAGGTTGAGATTTATCATTCAGTCTACTGTATGATAAACAATTAAAAAATTTTTGAAAAATGTTAAAAAATTATAGCATCTTTAACTATTCAGTTTAAATCCTAACTGCTGGCAAAATTTCTCTACCAAAACAGGTTGTACTTGTTCAACAGCAATTCCAGGAACTAAATCACTGAGTTGAATCATTTTCATGCCGGCATAGCCACAAGGGTTAATACGCTGGAAGGGTTCTAAATCCATTGCGATATTGAGGGCTAATCCGTGGAAAGAACAACCTTTGCGTATCCGTAATCCAAGAGAGCAAATTTTGGCTTCATTGACATAGACACCAGGGGCATCCGGGCGGGCATAGGCTTTCACACCAAAGTGAGCAAGGGTTTTAATGACAGTATCCTCTATCGCCGTAACCAGTTGCCGTACACCAATTTTGGCGCGTTTAATGTCAATCATGACATACATAACCTGCTGACCAGGGCCATGATAGGTGACTTGTCCACCACGATCGGATTGAATAACCGGAATATCACCGAGGGACAGCAAATGCTCAGCTTTACCTGCTTGTCCTTGAGTAAAGATTTTTGGATGCTGTACCAGCCAGATTTCATCAGGAGTATTAGTATCTCGCTGCTCAGTAAACAAGTGCATTGCATCGGAAATCGGCTCGTAGGGTTGTATTCCTAATTGACGTAAGAAAATCGTTTTATGTTGCAATTGAAACTTTATTTGATAGCTATAAGATTTGGTCAGTATAACCCTCAGAAGAGGTTCTCACCAGTTTAGTGCACCTGAAACTGTGGTATTCCTGATAGATAAAGAATCCCCTGCGAAATTATAGGGGATTTCTCTAGTGCGTATTACAATACTACCCGTACCAATTCAAGGTTACCTAACTCTTCATACAGCGTTTCTACTTGTTCAATATGAGTCGCATTGATAGTAATGGATACTGAGTGGTAGTTACCTTTGCTGCTTGGCTTCACTTGTGGAGAGTAATCGCCCGGCGCATGACGTTGAACCACTTCAACGACCTGATTGACTAGCTCAGGTTCTGCCAAGCCCATCACTTTGTAAGTGAATGAACAAGGGAACTCAAGCAGTTCATTTAATTTCGTTTTCATGGGCGCTCCTGTTTTGCTTTCCGCGATACGTACGGTCAGTTTCTGCTGTAAAATTTGATACTTTCCTCCGCCTTAAAACGCGGAGATGCTTATTGCGATCGGGCGGTAGCCCGATTCGCTTTGATTGGCTCTGTTTATCGATTAATTATCTCAAGAATTAGCCAAACCAATGATGAAATAGTAGCTTGATGTAATCGATAAAGCGGCCGAAGATGCTGCCTTCTTTTATTTCATTCATGACGACTAAAGGCTGCTGTTCAATAGTCTTGCCATCAAGTTGAAAGTTGATAGTACCTACGACTTGATTTTTCGCCAGTGGTGCATGTAATTCACTGTTATTCATGACATAGCTGGCTTTCAGATCTTTCAGACGACCACGGGGAATAGTCAGATAAACATCTTTATCAACACCTAACTGAACCCTATCATTATCTCCAAACCAGATTGGTTCAGATGCGAATTCTTTGCCTGCTTTCAGAGGCACAACAGTTTCAAAGAAACGGAAACCCCAGGTCAGCAGTTTTTTACTTTCTGTTTCTCGGCCTTTATAAGTGTGGCCGCCTAATACTGCGGAAATCAGACGCATATCGCCTTCCGTTGCAGAAGCGACTAGGTTATAGCCCGCTGCGCTAGTGTGACCGGTTTTAATACCATCGACATTCAGGCTCTTATCCCACAATAAGCCATTACGGTTTGTCTGGCGGATATTGTTGTAGGTAAACTCTTTCTCTTTATAGATGGTGTACTCTTCAGGAACATCACGGATCAGTGCTTGACCAATCAATGCCATGTCACGGGCAGAGCTGTATTGGCCTTCTGCATCCAGACCATGAACGGTTTTGAAATTCGTATTCTGTAATCCAAGCGATTTCACATAACCATTCATTAAATTAACGAAAGACTCTTGGCTACCGGCAACATAATCTGCCATTGCAACACAGGCATCGTTACCGGATTGCAAGTTTATACCGCGGGATAACATAGAAACCGAGACCTGATCGCCTGGCTTGAGGAACATCAGGGAAGAGCCTTTAAATACCGGATTACCGGTTGCCCATGCGTCAGTGCCAACAGTGACCATATCATTTGGGTGGATTTTGCCTGATTTAATTGTTTGACCAATAACATAGCTGGTCATCATTTTTGTCAGACTGGCAGGATCACGGCGTGCATCTGCATTCATCTCAGCCAGCACTTTGCCTGAGTTATAGTCGATAAGGATATAAGCTTCCGCATCAATCTGAGGCACACCTGGGATCATCGTTTTCAGGTTGACATCATTCTCATTGGCAAAGGCAGAAGCACTTATTGCCAGCGCAATACCCAAGGTGGCGCTTTTTATAAAACGAGAAGTGGTTGTATATTTCATGGTTAGTTTGGCAACATCCGTGAGAAAAGGTTGATATCGAGCCACATCATAGCAAATGAAAAAAATACTGACATTGCCAAATTTTGACAAGACTTAGGTTTACATTTTTTTACTCCTCTTACTGATATCTGGATCAAAGTGAGATATCAGTAAGAGAACGATTAGGGACTGACGATAAAAGAAGATTGTTGTATCTGGTCAGCCAGTTTTTGTTGTAAATCGGCAGCTTGCTGGCGATTGTTAAATGGCCCTAATTGTACACGATAAACGTTACTATATTGAGTTACGCGTCCTTGAACATTAAAGCGTTGCTCCAGTGTTTGTTGCCACTCTTTTGCTCGTTGCTCATTGCTAACAGCGCCAACCTGAACCATAAAACTATTTGCTGATACGGTTGTTGGCGTTGTGACTATTGAAGTACTATTTGTAACAGGTTTAGGTGGTTGCAGCTTCATTGCGGGTAGTTGCTCAGTCGCTTCCGGTTGTACCGTCAGTTTCATCGGCTGATTTGTTAAGGGCTGGCTGCCAGTCTGATCAGGGATATTCTCCATTGTTGGTGTTCCTAATGGGCTGGTTGTCAGCGTTGGTCTACCCGGTAGAGCGTAACTCTGTTTAACTATCTGGCTGCCAATGGTACCGGGACCAGATACAGAACCATCCTGGGCAACCTCAATAAAATCAACCTTAACTTTGGTACTTTGAGTCAGGTTTAACCGCTCAGCGGAAGCCTTCGATAGATCGATAATTCGCCCTGGTTTATAAGGACCACGGTCATTGACTCTAACAATCATCATGCGGCCATTGCTCAAGTTGGTCACACGGACATAACTTGGAATTGGCAGGGTAGGATGGGCGGCTGTCAGCGCATAAGGATTAAAACGTTCACCAATTGCGGTCATTTTGCCGCTAGATTCTTCACTGTACCAACTAGCATAACCTGTCTCACTAAACTGAGAGGGGGCTTGCACAATGTGATAAGTATGTCCGTTCATCTGATAATCATTATTGGCGCTAGGATGATAAGGCTCATAGCGAGGTTCTGCACCCAGAACATCCTGCGTTGGTACTGCTGGTAACGGGGAAAGTTTTGGTTTGTCAGGAGTAGTACAGCCAGATAGCAGGGCTGCAATCATGCTGAGTATAAGCCAGTGTTGACGCATTGAAACCTCTTCTCTATAAACTTTTGGACAACAATTTTCTGTGTGTGTGAATCGACATGATAATGCCGAAACCCGCCATTAAGACGATTAACGCTGAGCCGCCATAACTGACAAATGGCAAAGGAACGCCTACTACAGGCAGGACACCACTCACCATGCCGATATTGACGAAGATATAAACAAATAGAATTAACATTAGGCCGCCAACCATAACCCGGCCAAAAGTGTTCTGTGCTCTGGTTGCAATAACCAGCCCACGCGTAATTAATAACATATATAATGTTAATAACAGTAGTACGCCAATCAAACCAAGTTCTTCCGACAGTACGGCAAATATGAAATCTGTATGACGTTCTGGCAGAAATTCCAATTGAGATTGTGTTCCTAATAGCCAGCCTTTACCTGATAAACCACCGGAGCCAATCGCGATTTTTGATTGAATAATATGGTAACCCTTACCAAGAGGATCGCTTTCTGGATCAAGTAACATCATGACGCGATCGCGTTGATAGCCATGCATCAGGAAGAACCACAAGATGGGGATAAAACAGGCTAACAGTAGAGCTGCGATACCGATCAACCGCCAGCTCATGCCCGAAAGGAACAGGACAAACAGGCCAGAAGCTGCGATCAGAATTGAGGTCCCTAGGTCTGGCTGAGCGGCAACCAGTAAAGTGGGCAGAAAAATGAGCATCAGAGCGATAGTTGTATTTTTCAGTGATGGGGGGCATAAATCGCGGTTCATAAAGCGTGCGATCATCAGTGGTACGGCTATCTTGGCAATCTCTGAAGGTTGGAAGCGGATGATCCCTAAATCCAGCCAGCGTTGGGCACCTTTACTTATTTGCCCGAAAGCATCGACAAAAATCAGTAAAATGACACAAACAATATAGAGATGGGGCGCCCAGCTTTCATAAACTCTTGGTGGAATTTGCGCCATGATGAGCATGACAACCAGCCCAGCACCAATTTGGCTAATTTTGCGCTCCATCATACCCATATCTTGACCACTGGCACTCCACATAACAAAAGCGCTGTATATCAGCAATGCCAAAATGCACACGAGTAACGGTAGGTCGATATGTAATCTGGTCCAGAGAGGAGCCCTTTTTTGGTTTTCTGTCATGGTGTTAATCAGTCACTTTCTGTTCCGGGAGGTGTAGGGACAGCATTCGGCAATGTTGTGTTGTTATCCCCTAATAGTACATGGTCGAGGATTTGGCGAACAAGGGTTCCCACTGCTGGACCTGCACCACCATTCTCTAAAATAATGGAAAGGGCTACTGTCGGATTTTCATAAGGAGCGAAAGCGATCATCAGCTTATGATCCCGTAAATGCTCAGCAATTTTACTAGCATTGTAGGTTTCATAACTGTAGACCTGTGCTGTTCCCGATTTGACCGCTGCTTTATAAGGCGTACCGGTAAAACTCTTGTGGCCGGTACCGTTTGGCAGGTTAGCAACACCGTACATGCCGCTTTTTGCCAATTCCCAATATCCTGAATGGATATCACCGATCTGAATATTTTCTATTTGTTGATAAGGGATCATCTCACCTTTCAGCTTCTTGCTTAGCAGAAGATGTGGTGTTTTTACATTACCGTCGTTAATTAAGGTTATCAGCGCTTTTACCATTTGAATGGGGGTTGCTGTCCAATATCCCTGGCCGATACCCACAGGAATGGTATCTCCTTGATACCAAGGTTTTTTATATTTTCTTTGTTTCCATTCGCGGGTAGGCATGATACCGGTGCGTTCTTCGGCTAGGTCGATTCCAGTATATTCGCCATAGCCAAACTTGGTCATCCACTCAGATAGACGATCAATTCCCATATCATAGGCAACTTGATAGAAGAAAGTATCCGCCGATTCTACAATGGCTCTATGTACATTGAGACTACCGTGTCCCCAACGTTTCCAGTCACGGTAGCGTTTTTCTGAACCCGGTAATTGCCACCAACCCGGATCAAAAATGGTGGTATTTTTATTGATAACGCCTGTACTTAGTGCTGCAACGGTAATAAAAGGTTTCACTGTCGAAGCTGGAGGATAGATTCCTTGAGTAGCACGATTAATAAGCGGCCTATCAGGATTGTTTAATAGCTCCTGGTAGTTCTTATTGGAGATACCGTTTACGAATAGGTTTGGATCATAGCTTGGGTTAGATACCAGTGCCAGAATTTCCCCATTACGTGGATCACTGACAACGACCGCAGCACGGCTGGTTGTGAGGAGTTTCTCAATGTAAATCTGCAATTCGAGATCGATAGTGAGGTAAATATCTTGTCCGGCCTGTGGTGGTTGTTCATGTAATTGGCGAATCACCCGGCCTCGGTTATTCACTTCGACTTCTTCATAACCCGTTTTGCCGTGTAAAATAGTTTCATAATAGCGTTCAATACCCAGTTTGCCGATATCATGGGTAGCTGCGTAATTAGGTAAAATACCTTCTTTATCCAATCGTTCTACATCTTTATCATTAATTTTAGCAACATAGCCGATGATATGTGTCAGTGCTGAACCATAAGGATAGAAGCGGCGTTGGTAGCCTTTTATTTCAAAACCAGGGAAACGATATTGGTTAACGGCAAAGCGTGCTACTTGAATATGATCAAGTGAAGTTTTCAATGGAATAGAGGTAAAGCGGCGCGAGCGTTTACGCTCTTTTTCAAAGTTGGCAATATCTTCGTCAGTCAGATCGATAACATTACGTAAATCATTCAGCGTTTGCTCAAGGTGTTCTACCTTTTCAGGTATGATTTCTAACTGATAGATAGTTCGATTAAGTGCCAATGGCGTACCGTTGCGGTCATAGATGATACCGCGGCTTGGCGCAATGGGAACCAGTTTAATACGGTTTTCGTTTGAACGGGTTTGATAGTCTTCGTGGCGGGTGATTTGTAAATGGTAAAGATTGGCAACCAGGATACCAGTCAGTACCAGGATGATAATAAACGCCACCAATGCGCGGCGAGCAAATAGGGCTGATTCAGCCGTATAATCACGAAAAGGGGTACGTTTATTCTTCATCCCATTGCCAGAATTCGCTTTTATCCGTTGATAACCAAATTATTCCCGATGATAGGGATGATTGGTCGTAATACTCCATGCCCGGTACAGGCTTTCCGCAACCAAAACTCGGACCAGAGGATGGGGTAAGGTCAGTGGTGACAGTGACCAGCTTTGTTCTGCGGCAGCTTTACATGCCGGAGCGAGACCTTCGGGCCCACCTATCAACAAACTGACATCTCTACCATCTCGTTTCCAATGTTCAAGCTGTTGCGCCAGTTGATGCGTTTCCCAACGGGAACCCGGAATGTCCAGGGTAATAATACGACTGCCTTTGCCGACAGCGGCCAGCATTTGTTCGCCTTCTTTTTCCAGAATGCGTTTAATATCCGCATTTTTGCCCCGTTTGCCAGCCGGAATTTCTATCAGATCAAATGGCATGTCGTTGGGAAAACGACGCAAATAATCTGTAAAGCCGGCCTGTATCCAGTCCGGCATTTTTGTACCTACAGCGATTAATTGCAGCTTCAAACTCAGCTCCAGAGCTTTTCAAGTTCGTACATGCGGCGGCTCTCTTCTTGCATGACATGTACGATAACTTCACCGAGGTCTACGACAATCCAATCAGATACGCCTTGTCCTTCAACGCCAAGTGGGATAAGGCCGCTCGCACGACAGTCATCAACCAGATTATCTGCGACAGACATCAGATGGCGGTTGGAAGTTCCGGTGCAGACGATCATGCAATCGGTAATACTGGATTTCCCTTGGACATCAAGGGAAACAATATCCTGTGCTTTGGAGTTTTCAAGCTTATCAATAACAAACTGCTGGAGTTCTTTACCTTGCAAAAGGCTCATCCTTATTTTTTATCACAATTGATTAAATAGTGCGGAATAATAGCATGTCAGGTCACTTAAGGGTAAGCCAACTAAGCGACTAATCGAGGTAGATTTCGCTATTGGCGATATAACCCCTGTGAATCTATATACTTCTGTACTGAAAGGGGGAGTAAATCGTCACAACTTAACCCTTGCTGGTGGCGTTGACGGATGTCTGTTGCTGAGATCGGTAGCAGAGGTGTATCTGCCAGATAGATATAACCATTAGGTTTACTGCCAAGCTGGCTTGGATCGCAGATTTGATGTTTTGTAAGCCATTGTTGCATTTCAGTTGTGGAAAGCTGAGTTTGATAACCGGGCCGAGCACAAACCAGCAAATGGCAGAAACTCAGCAATTCTTGCCAACAATGCCAAGTGTGCAGTGATAACAAAGCATCTTGGCCGATTATAAATGCTAGTGGTTGTTTGTTACCAAGTTCCTGACGGAATGACTCTAGCGTATCAATTGTGTAAGAGGGGGTAGTGCGCTCCAGTTCACGCTTATCGACGGTAAACAGTGGGTTATCCTGTACTGCCAGTTGTACCATTTCAAGCCGCTGTTGTGCAGTGGCTTCCGGTTGTGGGCGGTGTGGGGGGACGTGATTTGGTAGTAAAATCACTTGCTTCAGGCCAGTTTGATATGCCAGGGTTTCAACTGGCTGCAAGTGCCCGTAATGGATGGGATCGAATGTTCCACCAAATAATGCTTGAATAACGGGTTGTTTCGAGCAAGTAGAATCAATGGTATGAGGCATTAAAAAAGCTCTCAGGTAAGGTTTTTCCACATAACAGCATGGAAAGCGTTTCTAAATCTGACCAAATAGACTGGCCGTAATCCTGTTTGATCTGGCGTTCCATCTGTACAAGTAAATGAATTGCTCGCTGCAAATCATGTTGAGTGAGACGTTGCAGTGCGCTTGTCAGTAATGGACGGCGGTTTTGCCATACCCGATGCTGATCTAACAATGTTTTCATCGGGGTTGTGGTACTTTGACGTTTCAGCGTGAGTAGCAGCAATAATTCACGCTGTACGGTACGTAATAGAATAACAGCTTCGCAATCTTCCTGTTTTAACTGTTTCAGAATATGCCAGGCTCGTTTGGCTTTACCTGATAATAGCGAGTCTACCCAGTGATAGGGTGTAAAGTGAGCCGCGTCATTCACCGCATTTTCGACACGATGTAAGGTCAGTTTACCATCTGGGTATAGCAGTGAGAGTCGCTCAAGTGCCTGAGTTAACGCCAGTAAATTTCCTTCATAACAATAACACAGTAGTTGATTAGCTTGTTCTTCCAGCATCAATTTCATGGCTTTGGCCCGTTGTGCAACCCATTGCGGCAGACGGTTCTGTTCGGGTGTCTGACAACTGACATAAACACCGTTTTTTCCTAGTATCTTGAACCAGTTACTGTTCTCCTGAGCCTTGGTCAATTTCAAACCACGTAGTATTAGCAGTATATCTGGGTGAAGTAGTCCTGCCAGTTTCAGCAGTTGTTCGGCTATGGTTGCGTTAGGGCCATTTTCCGGCAGTAGTAAAGTGAGTGTTTGACGGCTAGCAAACAGACTTAATGACTGACAAATATTGAATATCTCATCCCACTCGGTGTGATTATCCAGCGTATAGGCGAAGTGTTCAGTGAAGGCATGTTTTTCAGCAGCCTTGCGGATATGATCCTGGCTTTCCTGTAATAGTAGGGGTTCATTACCCCATATCAGATAATAGTTTCGCAGCCCCTCATTGAGCTGCGAAATCAGTTGTTCGGGATAGAGTTTGATCATTGTGCTTGCGCAGCTTGCTGTCCCACCTGTTTTTCTCTGGCTTTCTGCTTTTCTGCGTTGTGAACGGTCAATAACTGGCGAACTAACCGGCGAGCAGCTTGTTCACGCATTTCCTGATTGATTATCTCGTTTTCAGCATCTTTCGCCAGGGCCTCTAATGGATTGTCGAAAAAAGAGCGGTCAACCCTGGATTGCAGCGGGTATACGCTACCATCTGGCATAATAACCTGAGCATCGACATTTAGTGTCAATTGGCGTTCTGCCGCCTTACCATCTTGGAAAACAGAGACAGTATCTTTATTTTCAGAAGAGCCAATTAACTTCAAAACAGGAACATCAGCGCTACCATCCTCAAGGATAGTGACGTTATTCAGACGAAGCTGTTGGCGAACGGAACGGGCCAGTGGCCCATATGGGTCACTGCTTGTTAATTGCAGCTTTTTGAGTTCCGCTGGCACCTGAGTGGTGCCGCGCAGATGAAAACCGCAGCCAGCGGTGACCAGCACCGCTAACCCCAGCAATAGCGTTAAAATACAATGTCGCACATTGCCTCCTTTATCAGCCGACGACCAGATTCAGCAGTTTGCCTGGTACATAAATGACTTTGCGAATAGTGACGCCTTCAAGGTATTTCGCCACACCATACTCTTTTGCTGCCATATCATGAACATACTCTTTAGTCGCCTCTGCTGGCACAGTAACACGACCACGCACTTTACCGTTAACTTGAATGACGACTAACTTGGTATCGTCAACCATTGCCTGTTCATCAGCTTGTGGCCAATCAGCTGTGTCAATATCACCTTCACCCTCCAGTGCTTGCCACATAATAAAGCAAGCATGAGGAGTTATTGGTGACAACATACGGACAACTGCCAGCAGAACCTCTTGCATCAGAGCGCGATCCTGCTCAGTTTCTTGTGGTGCGCGGGCCAGTTTATTCATTAATTCCATTACGGCAGCGATAGCAGTATTGAATGCCTGGCGGCGACCGACATCATCTGTGACTTTAGCAATGGTTTTGTGCAGATCTCGGAATAGATCTTTTTGTTCCACTGTTAGGTTTTTGATGTCTAGCGGTTGAGTTGCCCCTTTGCTGCTATGTTCATAAACTAGGCGCCATACACGTTTCAGGAAGCGATTTGCTCCTTCAACACTGGATTCTTGCCATTCTAGCGTCAGCTCTGGTGGCGCAGCGAACATCATAAACAGGCGAACGGTATCAGCACCATATTTTTCTACCATCGATTGTGGGTCAATACCGTTGTTTTTGGATTTTGACATTTTGCTCATGCCGGTATAAACCAGCTCATGGCCTTCTTTATCCGTTGCTTTAATGATACGGCTTTTATCATCACGCTCAACAATAGTATCAGCTGGGGAAACCCAGATTTTTTCGCCATCTTTGCCGATGTAATAAAAAGCATCTGCTAGAACCATGCCCTGACATAACAGGCGCTTAGCGGGTTCATTGGAATTTACCAGGCCAGCATCGCGCATCAATTTATGGAAGAAACGGAAATACATCAGGTGCATGATGGCATGTTCGATACCACCAATGTATTGGTCAACTGGCAGCCAATAGTTAGCTGCTGCTGGATTGAGCAGGCCCTTGTCATAATCTGGACAGGTGTAGCGAGCGTAGTACCAGGAAGACTCCATAAAAGTATCGAAGGTATCTGTTTCACGTAATGCTGGCTGGCCGTTGATAGTAGTTTTCGCCCACTCAGGATCAGCTTTAATTGGGCTGGTGATGCCGTCCATTTTGACATCTTCCGGCAGAATAACTGGCAGTTGAGTTGCTGGAACCGGAACAACTGTGCCATCTTCCAGCGTTGCCATTGGAATAGGAGCGCCCCAATAACGTTGACGAGAAACCCCCCAGTCACGCAGACGATAGTTGACTTTACGCTTACCTACGCCCATTTCCACCAGTTTATCAGCAATAGCATTGAAACCATCTTCGTGATTCAGACCGCTAAATTCACCAGAATTAAACAGGATATTCTTATCTGTCACAGGTACTTCATGGACGTTTGGTTCATTGCCTTCACTGTCCAGAATAACGGCTTTTATTGGCAGGTTATATTTTGTCGCAAATTCCCAGTCGCGTTGATCGTGGCCGGGAACTGACATGACAGCACCGGTGCCGTATTCCATCAGGACGAAGTTTGCAACCCAAATTGCTACTTTCTCTTTGGTCAATGGATGAATGGCAAACATACCGGTTGCCATGCCTTTCTTCTCCATTGTTGCCATATCTGCTTCGGCAACTTTGGTATTACGGCACTCATCAATGAAAGCAACTAGTTCAGGGTTATTTGCTGCTGCTTGTTTTGCCAGGGGATGACCTGCGGCAACCGCAGCATAAGTGGCACCCAGGAACGTATCAGGACGAGTGGTATAGACGGTTAGCTTCTCCTGACTATCAGCCACATCAAAGGTGATCTCTACTCCCTCGGAGCGACCAATCCAGTTGCGCTGCATGGTTTTGACCTGCTCCGGCCACTCTTCCAGCGTATCCAGATCGTTTAACAACTCTTCGGCATAATCAGTGATTTTGATAAACCACTGTGGAATTTCTTTACGTTCAACTTTGCTATCACAGCGCCAACAGCAGCCATCGACCACTTGTTCATTAGCCAGAACGGTCAGATCGTGGGGACACCAGTTAACTGCGGAGGTTTTTTTATAAACCAAGCCTTTTTCATACAATTTGGTGAAGAACCACTGCTCCCAACGGTAATATTCCGGGGTACAGGTTGTGACTTCACGATCCCAGTCGTAGCCGAAGCCCAGTGTTTTCAATTGGACTTTCATATATTCGATGTTGGCATAGGTCCACGGAGCAGGTGCGGTATTGTTTTTTACTGCGGCGCCTTCTGCGGGCAGGCCAAATGCATCCCAACCGATAGGTTGCAAGACATTTTTGCCAAGCATACGCTGATAGCGGGAGATAACATCGCCAATAGTGTAGTTGCGTACATGGCCCATGTGTAGTCGACCAGAAGGGTAAGGTAGCATGGACAGGCAGTAATATTTTTCTTTGCTGTTGTCTTCTGTCACTTTGAAAGTTTGCTTCTCTTGCCAGTGAAGCTGAACTTGCGGCTCTATATCTTCTGGACGGTATTGTTCTTGCATGGCACCGATGATCCTATGGTGAGTAAAAAGCTACGCTTGTAGCAATCATTTAGTTGGTAAAATATGAGGTCGGCATAGCATATCTGATTTGATACGCCAGCAACAGAGGTTATGAGGGAAAATCCGGTGGTGACAGGCGTCCTCACCGGGAGCAAGCTGGTGTTTAGTGAAGAATTTTAGCTAGAAATTCTTTGGCGCGATCTGATTTTGGATTCGCAAAGAAATCTTCTTTTTTGCTATCTTCAACAATTCTGCCTTCATCCATAAAGATAACTCGGTTGGCTACTTTACGGGCGAAGCCCATTTCGTGAGTAACAACCATCATGGTCATCCCTTCATCTGCGAGTTTAACCATGACATCGAGCACTTCATTGATCATTTCAGGGTCGAGTGCGGAGGTAGGTTCGTCAAATAGCATGGCAATCGGGTCCATACAAAGGGCACGGGCGATTGCTACACGTTGCTGTTGACCACCGGAAAGTTGAGACGGGAATTTATTCGCTTGACTGGCAAGCCCAACGCGTTCAAGTAATTTCAACCCCTTTTCTTCCGCTGCTTTTTTATCACGATTAAGCACTTTAATTTGCGCTAGAGTTAAATTCTCAATGATGGATAGATGGGGGAACAGTTCAAAATGCTGGAACACCATGCCGACTTTAGAACGTAGTTGTGCCAGATTGGTGTTTTTATCATTAACTTTAATGTCATTAACCAGAATTTCACCCTGTTGGATGGATTCCAGACCATTAACCGTTTTTATCAGGGTAGATTTGCCTGAGCCAGATGGGCCACAGACCACAACGACTTCACCTTTTTTAACTTCGGTTGAGCAGTCGGAGAGAACCTGAAATTGGTCATACCACTTGGATACATTTTTCAGGGAGATCATCAAACAGTCCTTTTCTTCAAATAATTAACCAGCATAGATGCGGCAATACTAATAATAAAATAAACCAAACCAGCAAATAGGATCATTTCGACCTGAGTGCCATCACGCTCACCGATATTTGCCGCAGTACGGAAAAAGTCCGCTAGACTGAGCACATACACCAATGAGGTGTCTTGAAACAGTACGATACCCTGTGTCAGCAACAGCGGGGTCATCGCACGGAATGCTTGAGGCAGGATAACCAGTCTCATACTTTGCATTGGTGTCATACCCAATGCTAATGCCGCTGAAGATTGCCCGCGGGAGATACTCTGAATTCCCGCCCGGATAATTTCTGAATAATAAGCCGCTTCGAAAAAGGCAAATGCGACCATAGCTGAAATTAAACGAATATCTGTTTTCGGAGAAATCCCCAGAACGTTCTGCACTAGGCTAGGCACAATCAGATAGAACCATAACAGTACCATAACCAGTGGCACAGAACGGAACAGATTGACATATAAAGTGGCAAACCAGCTCAGTACTTTTACAGAAGAGAGGCGCATAACGGCCAGTACGGTTCCCCAGAGAATACCGACAACAACAGCAATAATCGTGATTTTTGCTGTAATGACTAAGCCTTGTAGCAGAAACGGAATACTGGGGATAATCGAACTCCAGTCAAACTCGTACATTTATTGACCTCCAATATTACCCGGTAAACGCATTTTTTTCTCAAGCAAGTGCATGGCAAGCATAATCACCAGATTGATTCCGATATAGGCTAGTGTAATCGCCGTAAATGTTTCATAAGCATGTGCTGAGTAATCAAGTAATTTACCTGCTTGTGCTGCCATATCTACCAGACCAATAGTGGAGGCGATGGCGGAGTTTTTTACCAGATTCATCATTTCTGACGTCATGGGTGGAATGATCACCCGATAGGCATTGGGTAATAGGACATAGCGATAGGTTTGTGGCAGAGTTAGCCCCATTGCCAGCCCAGCTGATTTTTGACCGCGTGGTAGTGATTGTATGGCGGCACGAACCTGCTCACACATCCGTGCAGCGGTGAAAAGACCTAAACAGATAGTGGATGAGAGAAAAAATTGAATATTAGGGTCCAGTTCAGTTTTAAACCACTGACTGGTTTTTTCTGGTAGTAATTCAGGTACAACCAGATACCAGATAAAAAATTGAACTATAAGCGGTATGTTACGAAAGAGCTCAACATAACAGGTACCTATCCCAGATAATATTTTATTGGGAACAGTGCGTAAGATGCCGAACAGTGAGCCGACAATGAAAGCGATAATCCAGGCGCAGATAGACAAGGCAATCGTCACCTGGAATCCAGCTATCAACCAGCCTAGATAAGTCGTATTACCGAAAGGGGCAGCTTGCAAAAAGATGCCCCAATTCCAATCGATTGACATAATAATACTCCCTGTTAGGGTGTAGCTTGATCCCCTGAAAACGATTGATTGGCTGAGAAAAAAAAGCGAGGTAGGGAACGGCCACCTCGCACCCTGTGATGCCAATCAAATAGTCATTTTTTTAATTATATTTCTAGTCAAGCGCCTTATCATTTGGCGATTTAAATAGTACTTTCATTTCATCAGACAAAGAGAAATTCAGATTCAGATTCTTGGGCGGAATCGGGTGTTTGAACCAGCGCTCAAATGATTTCTCTGCCTCTCCGGAGGTTTGCGCTTGAACAATGGTCTCATCGATCAGCTTCTTGAATTGAAGATCGTCTTTGCGTGATATGCAACCATAGGCTTCTCTAGATTGAGGTGTACCAACAATTTCCCACTGATCAGGTTTTTTCGCTTTGGCGCGTTCACCTGCTAGTAGTGCATCATCCACCATAAAGGCGATTGCACGGCCAGATTCCAGAGTACGGAATGAGTCACCATGATCTTTTGCACTGATGATGCGCATTTTCATGTTTTTCTCATCGTTGAGTTTATTCAGCAATATTTCAGAAGTCGTACCTGCTGAGACAACGACATTTTTACCCGCTAAATCTGGGAAATCTTTGATACCGGAACCTTTTTTAGTCAGCAAACGCGTAGTAATAATGAAGATGGTGTTAGAGAAAGTGACTTGTTTCTGACGTTCAAGGTTATTGGAAGTGGAACCGCATTCGAAATCATAAGTTCCATTTTGTAGCAATGGGATGCGATTTTGCGAAGTCACGGGTATCAATTTTACTTGCAGATTTGGCATGTCCAGTTTCTTCTTCACTGCTTCAACAATCAGATTAGAATAATCCTGAGAGTAGCCGACGACTTTTTGATGGTTATCGTAGTAAGCAAAAGGTACGGAGGATTCACGATGTCCCACAATGATCACACCATCATCTTTAACCTTTTTCAGTGTTCCCGTTAATTCTTCGGCCTGAGCAGCCCCCGCCATGCCAAGTAACATCATGGTTAATACTAAGTTACGCATACGCATATACAACTCCTTTAATGTGGTTATCGTTTGCGATGTTATGTTTGCAAAAGTCTCTCTGTGATTTGTTTTTAATCAAGGATCATTTGCTGTTATATGTATATATGGTGTTAAAAAATAGTACAAAAGGGTTAGATAATGAAAATGAATTGTTTCTATTTCGGGAGCTGTCTCGCACTATAAATGAACAATGTTGTTTATCTTGCACAATAAAGATACGTGATTATCATTTTTTTGGTGCATGTTCCCATTTTTTATTAGTGAAACAGCTATTTCCCTTTTTATTCATAGAGATAACAGCAATTAGCATGCCAAAATAATAAAGAGGGGTAAAATTAATACCAATAAGTTGTTTCTCAAGGGAGCAGTTTTGCTCCCTTTTGACTATATAGATATTCGAATCAAGATGGATATTCGAATTAAGATTTACGGCGGTTATACGTTAAGGCAAACAGGGAAAATAATACGGTAATTATCCATACCGGCCAGTTACCCCAGCGTGCATAGGGTGTTATCCCGGTTGCAGGTGTCACTTTAGCTACCAAAACATTACGGGTAAATTGTGGGAGTGCTGCTTGCACTTTTCCGTCCGGGCTGATAACGGCTGTAATGCCGTTATTGGTACCACGTAGTAACGGGCGTCCTAATTCGAGGGAACGCATGCGCGCCATTTGGAAATGTTGCCAGGGGCCAATTGAACCACCAAACCAAGCATCATTGGAAACCGTGAGTAAGAATTCGGTATCCGGTTTGAAATTCGCACGAACCTGTTCACCCAGTATAATTTCATAACAAATAGCAGCCGTCAGGTTATATCCTGCAACAGAAAGCTGTGGTTGAATGTAGTTGCCACGGCTGAATGAAGACATGGGTAAGTTGAAGAATGGCGCTAGAGGCCGGAATAGAGACTCCAGCGGAACAAATTCACCGAATGGTACCAGATGATATTTATCGTAGCGAATGGCTGCTGGATATTGATAAGGTCTTTTATTGCCGAGGACAATCACGCTGTTATAGATCTTATCACTGTCGCCAACGGCTCTTTCATCGACAATACCGGTAATAAGGCTGGTATGTTGATTGCGTAACAGCTCATCCAATTTTGTTAGAAAGTGGCGTTGATAACTTTCCAATGAGGGAATAGCAGACTCCGGCCAGATGATTATCGGCATTTTTCCGATGTATGGCAGGCTATTGCCCATGTAGATGTCCATAGTTTCGCTGAGCATTTTAGGGTCCCATTTCAGGGACTGTGGAATATTTCCCTGAACCAGCGCGACATCAACAGTTTTTTCAGGTAGTAGGCTATACCACTGATAATGGCGTATTGACCACGGTAATAGCAGAATAGCGACAGCGATAATACCAGCGACTATTTTCCGATGTATGACGGCCAGAACGAATAACCCGCTGAGAGCCATTAACAGGAAAGTGATGGCCTCAACACCCAAAATTGGTGCAATGGCTTTCATTGGACCATCTAATTGACTGTAGCCGAATTGTAGCCAAGGGAAACCGGTTAGAATCCAGCCTCGTAGGAATTCGGTGAGTTGCCATAATGCAGGTGCTGCTACAGCCAGCCTCAACCCGTTCGTTTTTGCGAAGAAACGGTTGAGTAAACCAGCGAATAAAGCAGGATAGAGCGAGAGATAGGCGGCCAGTAATATGACCAGTAGAATATTGACTGCGGTTGGCATGCCACCGAAATTAGCAATACTGACATACACCCAGTTTGTACCACTGCCAAACAGACCGAATCCCCAACAAAAGGCAATCAATGCCGCTTGTCGGGGTGTTCTGTTTAAAGTCAGAAGTTGCAGCCCAAATAAGGAGATAATGGCGGCAGGCCAGAAGCCAAAAGGTGAAAAAGCCAGTGTTCCACTGGCTCCGAAAGATAGTGCCAGCAAGGCACGAAGCCGCTGGCAATTTAATAATGAGACTTTGTTCATCCAGACTCTATTCTTCTTCAAGGTTAGGTATTGGCGCATCGTCCGGTATCGTAACATAAACCTGAATAATCCTTCGGCTATCGGCCATAGCAACTTTAAAGAGATAGCCGTTGATATCAATAGACTCTCCTCTGGCGGGTAAATGACCGAATGCTTGCATAACCAGACCGCCAATAGTATCCACTTCTTCATCACTGAATTGGGTGCTAAAGGCTTCATTAAAGTCTTCAATCTGAGTCAGCGCTCGTACCGTATAGGTATGACGGCTCAAGGCACGAATATCGACATCTTCTTCTTCATCGTATTCGTCTTCAATTTCACCGACGATCAGTTCAAGAATATCTTCAATAGTGACCAGACCCGATACACCACCAAACTCATCAATGACGATTGCCATATGATAACGTTGAGAACGGAATTCTTTCAGCATGCGGTCAACCCGTTTACTTTCAGGTACAACGACAGCCTGACGCAGAACCTTATCTATGCTGAATGGTGGGGCATCGGTGCGCATAAATGGCAATAGGTCTTTTGCCATTAAAATCCCTTCAATATGATCTTTGTCTTCACTGATCACAGGGAAACGGGAGTGGGCCGAATCGATAATCACATCCAGACATTCGTCCAGGGTTTGATTACGTTTTAAGGTAACGATTTGAGAACGGGGGATCATGATATCGCGGACACGCTGATCGGAAATATCCATTACCCCTTCGAGCATATCGCGGGTATCAGGATCAATCAGATCGTTTTGTTCAGAGTCACGGATCAGTTCCACCAGTTCATCACGGCTTTTTGGCTCACCGTGAAAAAGTTGGTTAAGAAGAAGAGTGAAAAACCCTTTCTTAGGGCTAGGGTTGTCGTTACTTGAAGGATGGTCGTCGCTCATGGAGTTTTAATGAAAATTTCCCATTAAATAAGTTATTGTCGGTATTTTTTAGCATAAAAATGGTACGAATGGTTACTCTTTTTCTGCAAGATAGGGGTCAGCATAACCTAACTTTTGCATAATTTCTGTTTCCAAAGATTCCATTTCTTCCGCTTCATCATCGTCGATATGGTCATAGCCCAGCAGATGTAGGCAGCCGTGCACAACCATATGCGCCCAATGTTCTTCTTTTGTTTTTTGTTGCTCCTCCGCTTCTTTTTCAACGACCTGACGACAGATAATTAAATCGCCAAGCAGGGGTAAATCAACCTCTGGTGGAGCTTCAAATGGGAAAGATAACACATTTGTTGGCTTATCTTTACCACGGTAGGTCAGATTTAAATCGTGGCTTTCTGCCTCATCAACAATGCGGATAGTGACTTCACTTTCAGATTGAAATTGAGGTAAAACCCCATCCAGCCAGTGCTGGAATAGGGTTTCTTCAGGAAGACCTTGGGAATGTTCACAAGCAATTTGTAAATCAAGTATGACTGAACTCATTGTGCTTCCTGCTTGCGTTGTTCACCGAGTGCCTGTTTGCGTTTTTGCTCGGTTGCTTCCCACTCTTCATAGGCAATGACGACTTTGGCAACCACCGGGTGACGGACAACATCATCACTGTGGAAAAAGTTGAAACTCAGCTCACCGACGCCTGATAGAACTTCAATGGCATGACGTAGGCCGGATTTTTGCCCACGAGGCAGGTCAATCTGCGTAACGTCACCGGTAACAACCGCTTTGGAGTTGAAGCCGATACGGGTCAGGAACATCTTCATTTGTTCGATGGTTGTGTTCTGGCTCTCATCCAGAATAATAAAAGCGTCGTTCAGGGTTCGTCCTCGCATATAAGCTAATGGGGCAACTTCAATAACGTTACGTTCGATCAGCTTCTCAACTTTTTCAAAACCTAGCATTTCAAACAACGCGTCGTAGAGTGGGCGCAAGTATGGATCCACTTTTTGGCTCAGGTCACCCGGTAGGAAACCCAATTTTTCGCCCGCTTCTACGGCCGGACGGGTTAGCAGGATACGGCGAATCTCTTGTCGTTCCAGTGCATCAACCGCAGCAGCAACGGCCAGGTAAGTTTTTCCTGTGCCGGCAGGACCAATCCCGAATGTAATATCGTGGCTAAGAATATTGGCAATATACTGTGCCTGATTGGGCGTACGTGGTTTCACCATGCCGCGTTTGGTGCGAATATTAACGGATTTACCGTATTCGGGCATGCTCTCGGCGGTTTGCTCCAGAACCCGGCTCTCGGTAATTGCCAGATGAATCTGTTCTGGCTTGATATCAGGGATCACACCACGGACAGGGGAAGTTTCCGCATATAAATGCCGTAGGATATTGGTGGCTGCGCTAATGCACAGCGGTTTACCCATCAGTTTAAAACGGTTATCACGACGATTAATTTCAATACCTAGTCGGCGTTCAAGCTGCTTCAAATTATCATCAAACGGACCACACAGGCTCATTAGGCGCTGATTATCGGCAGGTTCGAGGAAAATTTCCTGGGTTGCTATTTGTGAATGAATTTGTTGAGTCACTGATTATCTCTATATTTAGGGCTGATAAGTGCCGACCCCGATTTCGTCTTCTTTACGGGTACGGGCTATAACGGACTCAGGTGATTCGTGTATACGAAGATCCATTTGATCTTCGGTACGGATAACTTTACCGCGTAGTGAGTTGGCGTAGACATCAACAATTTCAACATCAACGAATTTGCCAATCATATCAGGTTGGCCTTCAAAGTTGACAACCCGATTGTTTTCGGTACGGCCAGAAAGCTCCATCACATTCTTACGGGAAGTTCCTTCAACCAGAATACGTTGTACACTGCCCAATATAGCACGGCTGTAGCTCATAGCTTGTTGGTTGATACGTTGTTGTAACAGGTAAAGGCGCTGTTTTTTCTCTTCTTCACTGACGTCATCAGGCAGATCGGCTGCCGGCGTTCCCGGACGAGCAGAATAGATGAAGCTGTAGCTCATGTCGAAATTGACATCTGCGATCAGTTTCATGGTTTTCTCGAAATCATTTTGGGTTTCACCTGGGAATCCGATAATGAAGTCAGAGCTTATCAAGATATCAGGGCGTGCTTTACGCAGTTTGCGGATAATGCTTTTATACTCAAGGGCTGTATGTGCACGTTTCATCAACGTTAGAATACGGTCTGAGCCACTTTGCACCGGTAGATGCAGGAAGCTAACCAATTCTGGTGTATCTTCGTAAACGGCAATAATATCGTCCGTAAACTCAATTGGGTGGCTAGTCGTAAAGCGAATACGATCAATACCATCTATAGCCGCGACCAAACGAATTAACTCAGCGAAAGAGCAGATATCACCATCATAAGTGGCGCCCCGATAGGCGTTTACATTCTGACCGAGAAGGTTGACTTCACGTACGCCTTGAGCGGCAAGCTGAGCGATTTCAAACAGAACATCATCACATGGGCGGCTAACTTCTTCTCCGCGGGTATAAGGTACGACACAGAAAGTACAGTATTTGTTGCAACCTTCCATAATAGAAACAAATGCAGACGGGCCTTCAGCACGCGGCTCAGGTAGACGGTCAAATTTCTCGATTTCCGGGAAGCTGATATCAACAACCGGGCTGCGGGTGCCTTTCACCTGGTTGATCATTTCAGGTAGACGGTGCAATGTTTGCGGCCCGAAAATAATATCTACACATTGAGCGCGCTGACGGATGAAATCCCCTTCCTGAGAGGCGACACAGCCACCGACCCCAATGATGATATCTGGATTAGTATCTTTTAGGTTTTTCCAACGGCCTAATTGATGGAAAACCTTTTCCTGTGCTTTTTCGCGGATTGAACAGGTATTCAATAGCAAAATGTCTGCTTCTTCGGCGACATCGGTTAACTGATAACCGTGAGTACTTTCCAGCAGGTCGGCCATTTTAGATGAATCATATTCATTCATCTGACAGCCCCAAGTTTTAATATACAGTTTTTTTATCGTCGACATTTTCTTGTGCATCCGAGCTTTCTACCGTGCTGAAAGGTGTTATTACACGGCAAAAGCAATTGTGTATTAGGCATAAAGTTGTCGGATATTGTAGTCATTTGCAGGAGCAGTGACCAGACTGTTAAACAGGATATTCTCTACCGGAGAATTAAAAATTCGGTACACTGTACTAATCAATGGGTTAATAGCATGACTGAGATGAATAATTCACAACAGATTTTTGATGTAGTGGTGGTCGGTGCTGGTATGATCGGCGCTGCAACAGCATTAGGGCTGGCACAGGAAGGTTGGACAGTTGCTTTATTGGATCATCAACCACCACAATCTTATGATATACAGAGTCATCCTGATGTGCGTGTATCAGCAATCAGTTGTGCTTCTGTAGCTTTGTTCAAACAACTTGGCGCATGGGATACAGTATTACAGATGCGCAGTGCGCCGTATCGTACATTAGAGACTTGGGAACAGAATGATTCTAATTTGGTGTTTGATGCACGAAGTCTAGGGCTGCCTGAGTTGGGCTATATGGTTGAAAATCGTATCTTGCAACTGGCGCTGTGGCAGCAGTTTGAAAAATATCCCAATTTGACTTTGCTATGCCCGGCAGTATTGCAATCAATGCAGTGGCAGAAAGTGGGTTGGTTAGTGACTCTGGTTGATGGAACGGAAATCGCTGCTCGTTTGATTGTCGGGGCTGATGGCGCTCGTTCCCAGGTTCGGCAAATGGCAGGAATTGGCAGTCGTGGCTGGCAGTACAGACAGTCTTGTATGTTGATCACGGTAAAAACAGAACAGCCACAGCAGGATATTACTTGGCAGCAGTTTTTTCCTTCTGGCCCGAGAGCGTTTCTTCCACTGTTTGATCAATGGGCTTCGCTGGTGTGGTACGACAAACCGGCACGCATACGACAATTACAGGCAATGTCAATGGCTCAACTTGAGCAGGAGATTTTTCAGGCATTTCCTGCGCGATTAGGTAAAGTGACTCCCGTGGTTGTTGGTTCATTTCCTTTGACTCGTCATCATGCTAACAGTTATGTGCGTGAAGGATTAGTATTGTTGGGTGATGCGGCTCATACTATTAATCCACTGGCTGGGCAGGGGGTAAATCTTGGTTATCGAGATGTGAATACTTTACTTGATGTTTTGGTAAAGGCGAGAGAATTAACAGAAAAGTGGGATTCATTGGAAGTATTGATGCGTTATCAGCGCCGTAGAATGCCGGATAACCTAACGATGCAAGCTGGAATGGATCTATTTTACACCGTGTTCAGTAATGAGTTGCCAGGGTTGAAAGTTGTTCGTAATCTGGCGCTGATGGCAGCTCAACGGGCTGGCGTAATGAAAAAAGCGGCGCTTAAGTATGCATTGGGATTGTGACGTATAAATTGGTAGTGAAGATGACAAGCACGTCGTAAATTATTTATGGCGTGGACAACTTGTTTTTCTTTATATGCAGCTAATTGACAAGTAAGAAAGGTAAAGATAGCGGGGCTGAAAAGCAAAAAACCACCTTCTCGGTAGCCTTCTACACCAAAAGATATTCTACCTGTATATTCTTTTTTTATTCTTTCTGTATGCTTTTTCAGCGCATCACTTTACGTAACACATTGACAAATATGGCTGGGGTACCAGGATTCGAACCTGGGAATGCTGGAATCAGAATCCAGTGCCTTACCGCTTGGCGATACCCCAATGGATGGTGGCTACGACGGGAATCGAACCTGTGACCCCAGCATTATGAGTGCTGTGCTCTAACCAGCTGAGCTACGTAGCCTTTTTTGATGCGAGAAAATTTATTACAAAATACCAGTAATCACCAGCCAGTCAATGGCTGGGGTACCAGGATTCGAACCTGGGTATGCCAGGATCAAAACCTGGTGCCTTACCGCTTGGCGATACCCCAACTGAAAGTGGTCACTGTACAACATGTTGTCAGAATTGTGTTACCAGAATTATGGCTGGGGTACCAGGATTCGAACCTGGGTATGCCAGGATCAAAACCTGGTGCCTTACCGCTTGGCGATACCCCATCTGAATAACGACAACTCGATGAATGAATGGTGCGGGAGGCGAGACTTGAACTCGCACACCTTGCGGCGCCAGAACCTAAATCTGGTGCGTCTACCAATTTCGCCACTCCCGCAAAGATGGTGGCTACGACGGGAATCGAACCTGTGACCCCAGCATTATGAGTGCTGTGCTCTAACCAGCTGAGCTACGTAGCCATCTTTTTTGCATTACCTTCATCGGCGTTGCGGGGCGCATTATGCGTATATCAGCTAAATGCGTCAACTGCTTTTTTCTCGAAATCTGTTTAAAGTCGCTTGTTTGTTTGGCATATAAGCATTTTGCTGACAAAATCAACAAAAAATAACATTACCTTTCGAGTAAGTGTTGTAACAGAACACCATTAAGCATAGCACGTTTAGTCAGAGCGAAGGCGCCAATAGCAGAACAGTGGACTAATTCAGAAACAACGATCGGCAGATCTTGACGAAATTCTTTCAGAACCTGAGAGTTGATACAGCTTTGAATAGCGGGTAAGAGCACTTTCTGAGCTTCAGTAATTTCTCCTGCCAGAACAACTTTCTGTGGATTAAATAAATTAATGGCGATAGAGATAGCTTTGCCGAGGTAATGGCCGACACTTTTTATCACTTCAGATGCTAATGGATCATTTTGATTAGCGGCTTGGCAGATAGCTCTGATATTGCAATTATTCAATGTTAGCTGGCTTGGAAAACCTTGCTTTAATTGATGCTGAACTCGCGCTTCTATTGCTGAGTTAGCGGCAATAGTTTCCAGGCAGCCAAAATTGCCACAGTGACAACGTTCACCGAGTGGATCAATTTGAATATGACCAATTTCACCTAAGTTTCCTCTATTATTGAGAAGTATCTGATTATTGATAATCACCCCGGCACCGGTACCCCGATGGATACGTACCAGTATTGAGTCTTCACAATCACGGGTGGCGCCGAAATAGTGTTCAGCCAATGCCAAACTGCGAATATCGTGACCAACAAAACAGGTAATGTTGAAATGCTTTTTCAAATTATCGACCAGAGTCCAGTGAGTCACTTTAATATGAGGCATATAACGGACGATGCCGGTGTCTGGGTCAACTAATCCGGGCAGGATAACTGAAATGGCGATGAGTTCGCGGATCCTTTGTTGATTTTGTTGAATAAAGTTTTCTATTGCGTTGATAAGCCGGTTTTCAACTTTTTGCTGAGTTGCTTCAGGTAGCGGATAATGTTCTTCAACCAATGCCTTGCCACTCATGTCATAGAGAGCAAGAGTAGCATCATGGCGGCCAAGGCGGACACCAATAGTATGGAAGTGACGATTTTCTGTAACGATGGAAATGGCGCGGCGGCCTCCGGTAGAGGCTTGTTGATCGACTTCTTTAATCAAGCCACGTTCAAGTAATTGACGAGTAATTTTAGTCACACTGGCTGGCGCCAGTTGACTTTGCTCAGCAATTTGAATGCGAGAGATTGGCCCTTGCTGATCAATCAACCGATATACCACGGCCCCGTTAAGTTGCTTTACAAGGTCAATATTACCAATTTGTTTTTGTGTGTTGTTATAACTCATCAGTTATTTCGTCCGTCAAAGTTCAGTTTCTTTTCCGTTAATGATGGTCTTGCAGATTTTAAAGTCGTGATTGAAAACGCAGAGGTTAGCGATTTTCCCGGTTTCAACAGTGCCAAGATATTTATCAACACCAATAGCGCGGGCAGGGTAAAGAGTTGCCATCCTCAGTGCTTCATCCAGTGCAATACCAACATGTTCAACGCTATTTTTAACGGCATCTATCATAGTGAGAGAGGAGCCACTTAGAATGCCGTTTTGATCAACACATAATCCGTTGCGATAGTATATGGTCTTACCTGCAAAGGTGAAATGTTCCATTTTACTGATGGCAGGATCGAGCCCTGCTGGGACTGTCGCATCCGTTACCAAAATTAATTTATCATTTTTCAAACGCTTAGTATTACGAATATTTGGCCATGAAACGTGCAAACCATCAGCGATGATTCCAGCATAGATTTCGGGTGTATCAAAGATAGCGCCAATCAAGCCGGGTTGGCGGCCTGAAATAGCTGGCATGGCATTATAAAGGTGGGTTGAGATAGTAATTCCGTTTTGGAATCCCTGTCGGGCCTCTTCATAACTGGCATTTGAATGACCGGCAGAAACAACAATACCGGCTTCTACCAACTGCTGAATATATTTTTGCTCAACCATTTCCGGTGCGAGGGTCAACTTAGTGATGACATCAGCGTTATCGCACAGGAAATTTATCATTCCAGATGTAGGCTTACGGATAAGCTCTGGATTATGAGTGCCTTTTTTTACCGGGTTGAGATAAGGTCCTTCCAGATGCAAACCTAAAGCCTGATGCTGATTATGCTTAAGATAAGTGCGCATTACCTCAACAGAGGCCATCATCAATTCGTCTGTGCTGGTAATCAGAGTCGGCAAATAGCTGGTGCAGCCAGAGCGTTCATTGGTTCTTTGCATGATATCCAGCGTTTTTTCTGAAATATTTTTCAACTGATCGTTGAACTGAACACCACCACAGCCATTAACTTGCAAATCAATAAAGCCGGGACAAAGCACTGCACCATTCAGATCGCGCGTGACAATATCTTTTGGTAAATTTTGTATTGAGCAAACACTTTTGATTAAGCCGTCTGCAATTATAACGGCATGCTCATCTAGTCTGTCGTGACCGGTATAGATAATGCAGTTGGTTAAAGCATACATCTTAGCCTCCTATGGGATCGGGAGATGATGATTGAAGATAATGACGGTAATCAGCCTGGGAGAGGCATCAGGCTGCGTAGATTCTTATTTTTTGCTGGCGAATTCGCCGATAATATTTGCTTCCAGTTGATGGAAGTATTTGACTGTTTTTACCTTCAATTCCATTGTTGCAGGTTCGTCACAGACAATGATGGATTTAGGATGCATTTGCAGACAGCTTATGGTCCACATATGGTTAACATTGCCTTCAATTGCCGCCTGAATGGCTTGGGCCTTATTTAGACCCGTGGCAAGGATCATGATTTCTTCTGCATCCATTAACGTGCCTACACCTACGGTCAGGGCGTATTTAGGCACCTGATTAATATCATTATCGAAGAAGCGGGAGTTAGCTGTGCGGGTTTCTACGGTAAGTGTTTTAATGCGTGTACGGGAAGTCAGGGATGATGCGGGTTCATTGAAAGCAATATGACCGTCATTACCGACGCCACCCATAAATAGATGAATCTGACCGTAAGATTTAATTTTGTCTTCATAACGTTGACATTCCGCTTCGACATCAGAGGCATTACCATTGAGTAGATTGATATTTTCTTTTTGAATATCAATATGATCAAAGAAGTTCTGGTACATAAACCTATGGTAGCTTTGTGGATGATTTTCGGCGATACCGACATATTCATCCATATTGAATGTCACGACATGTTTAAAACTGACTTTCCCTGCTTTGTACAGAGCAATTAATTCTTTGTAAGTTGCCAGTGGTGTACTGCCGGTTGGCAACCCCAAAATAAAAGGGTGCTCGGCGGTGGGATTAAATGTATTGATTTTACTAACGATATAGTGTGCGGACCATTTACCAACATCACTTGCATTCGTTAGGGGGATCAGTCTCATAAATGCCTCTTAAAACAAGAAATTATAGCAGTTGGATAAATTAGCTGATTAATTAATCTTCTTCATTTTTATGAGCAGAGATATGCTGTACTTCAAAGATATTTTTTATCTTAAAATAAGATGCAAAAAATAGCCAGAAAATTAATGGAGGAAGTGATGGATTTTACGGTTTTTATCACTTATTAAGCCATCTTATTTTTGCAAGAAAAATAAAAGGGAACGAGAGATGAGTTCCCTTTTAAGTTCGAGGTGTTTTTAGCTATTTTTATTTGGCGATCTTTTGTCTGGTCTATCTAAGGGTAGCTGAGTACGTATCTGCCCGGCAATACTTTCTGCCTGGGGTCCCAATACAACTTGAACACTCTGTTTCCCTATTTTCAGGACGCCTTTTGCACCTAATTGTTTTAACTGGTGTTCATCCAATTGTGTGTTGTCTTCAACGGTTAAGCGAAGACGGGTAATGCAGGCGTCTACGGTATGAATATTTTGTGCGCCACCAAGAGCGGTAATGTAATGTTGAATTGTTTCGTTGTCTTGGGAGGCGGAAGTCGCTTGAGTTGTTTCTCCAATTTCTCGGCCTGGCGTACGTAAGTTGAAAATACGAATCATGAGGGTGAAGCAAACAAAATACAGCACAAAGAACAAGGCGATTAATGGGATTAACAACCACGGCTTGGTTGCCAGACCCCAGCTCAATACAAGGTCAATTAATCCGGCGGAGAATCCAAAGCCATGCAGAATGCCCAATGAATTGACGATAACCATGCTAACACCAGCCAATATTGCATGCAGAACATATAAAGCTGGAGCTAGGAATAAGAATGAGAATTCTATTGGTTCAGTTATACCGGTTAAGAACGTTGTCAAAGCGACGGATAATAGCATCCCGCCAATCTGAGGACGACGTTCCTTTGGTGCTGCAAGATACATTGCCAGTGCAGCACCGGGCAAACCGCCCATAAAGATGGGATAAGCCCAGGCCATGTAGATTCCGGCATGGGGATCACCGGCGAAGAAACGGTTCAAGTCGCCGCGGCTCATATCGGTGGCTATTTGGGTAATCGTAGAGCCGTCAATACCTGGAACCGCTGCGCCGATGGTCAGAGAACGGACAACATCTGGAGCCAGACAGATATTATGTACAGAACTGGCTAAGTCATAAGTAATTTTCAGACAATCACCCAGACTAAACCAGAAAACAGAATGCAGGATATAGTGCAAACCAAATGGAATGAGAGAGCGGTTAAGAACACCATAAGTAAACCATCCGACCATACCGCTTTTTGATACTAAAAGGCTGAAAGTATCAATACCGTGCTGAACATATGGCCATACATAGCCACATATCCATGCAATGAACAGACAAATAATGCCTGTCATGATAGGGACTAATCGCTTACCGGCGAAGAAAGCAAGAAACTCCGGCAGGCGTGTATCTGAAAAGCGGTTATAACAATGGCCGGCAACAATACCTGCGATAATGCCTGCGAAAAAAGACATATTGATCGTCGAATCTATGACTGCCGTAGCTTTAGTGAGTACTAAAAAACCAACGACACCTGCCAGTGCGGCAGCGCCAGCATTATCTTTTGCTAAGCCTATCGCGATACCTAATGCAAATAGCAGAGGGAGGTTTTCAAAAATACCCCCGCCAGCGCTGGCGATGAAAGGAATATTAAATACGTCGGGTTGACCGAAACGTAGCAAAAGTGCAGCTACGGGAAGCGTGGCAATGGGAAGCATTAATGCTTTTCCCAATCGCTGCAAATAATTGAATATACCCATAATGCTTACCTTAGTTGTAGGAAGTTTTATTGAAAAAATAGCTCGCTATTAACAACAGCAATACAACTTATTTTTAGTTGAAAAATAATAAAAAGCTACACATAAGTGAGTAATTGTGATCACTGTAGCGATATTGTTTAAAATTGCATAAATTGAGTCATCTGTAGTCAACGGGTGCAAATTTTTAACTGAATTAACTTAATGATTTATTTAATTTTATGGTTTTTAGCTATCGAAATAGATTGAGTAACATCAAACTTAATTATAAAAAACATATAATTAGATAAGAAAATAACGGGCAGATGTTACCGGGAGCTTTGTAAATGGGCACCTGTACGTGCCCATTGATTTGGTAATTAGTTGAAGCGTTATAATAGACACTCAGGAGCAAGGTTTTTGTTTGCCGTATAGCTTATTGAGACTTCTTCCCAGGCTTTTTCCATACTATCTTCAAAATAGGCTTTTGAAATTAAAGAGCTTATATATTGTAACTGCTGATTAGAAGTAAATAGATTTTTTTCGTATATTGATATTATCTTCTCAGTAAGAGAATCGATATTATATGTAAATTTATATTCTGAAGGAAAATAAGAAGCTGCTTCAATTAAGTTTAAGTTTGGTACGATTGTGCATACGCCATTTAATGCAGCTTCTAATGGTGTAATGCCAAGGGTTTCATAGCGTGATGTGCATACAAAAATAGATTTATTTTTTATTTTATTAAAAATGCTGAATAGTTCTGTTTGGGATAATTTATGTGATATAAAAAATTGTTCCTGATATTTGGTGGGGACCATCGATATCAGTTTATTCCTTCTGATATTTTTGCCATCTTCATCACCTGCAATAAAAATTTTAATGGGAATACCTTTATTCAGTAAAATAATTGCTGAATTGATTAATAGTTCTATATTTTTAAAATAATCTAATCTGGCTACCGCAGTAAACAATAATAATTCATTTTTATTAGTTTTGATAAAATCATTAATATATTTATTTTCTATTTTTAATTCAGTAATTTTTTCAAAAGAAATAGGTGGAATAATATTCTTGATATTGTCTGGTTTTATTCCTTTTTTGAGTAAGAAATTGCCTTGTAATTTTGAATGTTGGAAAATGAAATATTTTTTATCAATTAATGTTTCAATACCTTTCATTTGTTGAATATTAATGTGTTGGGCTTTAGCTTTATTTTCAAAAGCATTATATGTCTCTTCCAGAGAATAGTGTTGTTGAAAGTCTTCTACAAAAGGGCCATGATGTGTTATACAACAAGGTATATGGGGAGGATGATAGGATAATAATGTATCTGTTTGATAATAAACTATTGCAGGAGCTATTTGATCATTTTTCATTGATAATATTGAAATACATTTTTCTAACATATTTCTTATATCTCCGCTTTTCATAGAGAAATTAAAAAAGATATTTATATATTTTATACCTTCAATTATACCTTCAGTTATTTTAGGTGACATTAATGATTCATCTCTTTTGTAGAATATAAATCCAGAGAGTAAGTTTCTTTTTATAAAATAATCAGCAACTTTTAGTGTGAATGATGTCGCTCCAACTTTAAAACCAGAACGATAATCATTTGATATGTAGTTGCCATTAATGACTATTACTGCTGGTGTTATTTTATTGCTTGATATTATATTTGTCATTTTTATTTCCCTTGAGGTATTTTCTTAAGTGCGTGAAATTATTTGGGGTTATTTTTATATATTAATTTTTTAATTTATAATGATTAGAGTTGATTAAGCGTATCGTATTATTCCTGAATAGTTTTATTATAGATAAGATACTTAATAATATTATTACCTTAATAATAAATTGCAAAGTATTTTATTGTTTATTTACGGTGGTTTAAACATTAAAATGCGTGTATGTAACGTAACTATTTGTTATGCTTTGGTTTATTTTATTAGTCTGATTGTAAATTTATTTTTAAATAAATACCCATTAGAATAGCGGTGTAATTAGAGCATCATTAATCGTGTTTTAATAATAGATTTGATATATATAATTATTTGTTTATATTTGCAGAGTAAAAGTATCAATCAATAGATAATTTAGAAATTT
Source organism: Photorhabdus antumapuensis (assembly GCF_020387775.1). Classification (NCBI taxonomy): domain Bacteria; kingdom Pseudomonadati; phylum Pseudomonadota; class Gammaproteobacteria; order Enterobacterales; family Morganellaceae; genus Photorhabdus; species Photorhabdus antumapuensis. The sequence goes on along the minus strand of NZ_JAHZMK010000008.1, from coordinate 24,697 downwards.
AAATTATAGACTTATTTTCATTTTATCAAATAGTTATTGGTAATAGGTATAGTGTCAATTATTTATTCTTTAAAATTGGATGGTTGTTATTCAGTAATATTCGTTATGGTTGAATGAAATATTGATTGGAGACAGCCTCATTGATTATTTCATAATAAAGTTTGCTGTATTGTCGACATGCGCCACTATTGATTATTTTTTGACAGAAGAGTAATTTGTTCATAACATATTGTTATATATGGCATTATTTAAATATGGACCCATTAGTTTGGGCTGCTAGGTACCAGTCTTATTTTCTAGTAAAAAATTATTAAAACAGCCCCTTTTAAACTCGTCATCGTTTTTTCGCGCCAACTTTGTACTAAATCGCCATTTTACATGAACAAACGGTTGTTTCTCGGCACTGCTTGTTGGATTATAGGCGGTTATGTGACGCGTTTTTGGCATTATTGAGGTATAAAACAATGAGTGAGGCAGACGCCCGCCCAACAAACTTTATCCGTCAGATAATTGACGAAGATTTGGCAACTGGTAAACATACATCGGTACATACCCGCTTCCCACCTGAACCAAATGGTTATCTGCATATTGGTCATGCGAAATCGATCTGCCTGAACTTTGGTGTTGCGAAGGATTATCAGGGCCAGTGTAATTTGCGTTTTGATGATACCAACCCAGTTAAGGAAGATGTTGAATACGTCGATTCTATTAAAAATGACGTTCAGTGGTTAGGTTTTGAGTGGAGTGGCGATATTCGCTATTCTTCTAATTATTTCGATACGCTGTATCAGTATGCTGTTGAATTGATCAACAAAGGTCTGGCTTATGTTGATGAATTGAGTCCGGAAGAGATCCGTGAATATCGTGGCACGTTGAAAGAGCCGGGTAAAAACAGCCCATACCGTGACCGTAGTATTGAAGAAAACTTGGTGCTGTTCGAAAAAATGCGTGCCGGTGAGTTTAACGAAGGTAAAGCTTGTCTGCGCGCCAAAATTGATATGGCATCACCTTTTATTGTGATGCGTGATCCGGTTTTGTACCGGATTAAATTTGCAGAACATCATCAGTGCGGTAATAAATGGTGCATCTACCCAATGTACGATTTTACTCACTGTATTTCTGATGCGCTTGAAGGTATTACACATTCGCTGTGTACACTGGAGTTCCAGGATAACCGCCGCCTGTACGACTGGGTGCTGGGAAATATCACCATTGATTGTCATCCGCGCCAATATGAATTCTCGCGCTTGAATCTTGAATACACGGTTATGTCTAAGCGTAAGCTGAATCTGCTGGTGGCGGATAAGATTGTTGAAGGTTGGGATGACCCACGTATGCCAACGATCTCAGGCTTGCGTCGTCGTGGTTATACTGCCGCGTCTATTCGTGAATTCTGTCGTCGTATTGGTGTCACCAAGCAGGATAATAATGTGGAAATGGCAGCATTGGAATCTTGTATCCGTGATGATTTGAACGAAAATTCCCCTCGCGCAATGGCTGTTCTTGATCCAGTCAGATTAGTGATCGAAAACATGCCAGAAGGGGAGCAGATTTTGAGTATGCCTAATCATCCGAACAAACCAGAGATGGGCAGCCGTGAAGTGCCATTTAGCCGTGAAATTTATATTGACCGAGCAGATTTCCGTGAAGAAGCGAACCGTCAATATAAGCGTCTGGTATTGGGTAAAGAAGTTCGTTTGCGTAACGCTTATATCATTAAAGCGGAGCGTGTTGAGAAAGATGCTGACGATAATATCACGGCAATTTATTGCAGCTACGATGATCAAACGTTGAATAAAGATCCAGCGGATGGCCGGAAAGTGAAAGGTGTTATTCATTGGGTCAGTGCGGTTCATGCGGTTTCTGCTGAATTCCGTCTGTATGATCGTTTGTTCAGCGTACCGAATCCAGGTGCGGAGGATGATTTTCTGGCGACAATTAACCCAGAGTCACTGGTGATTCGTCAGGGTTTTGTTGAGCCAGGTTTAGCTGATGCTAAGTCAGAACAAACTTATCAGTTTGAGCGTGAAGGTTATTTCTGTGCTGATAGTTGTCATTCCAGTGCAGAAAATTTGGTATTTAACCGTACCGTTGGCCTGCGTGATACCTGGGCAAAAATTTCTCAGGATTAATTGAGATGATGAACTGTACCTCACAAGCTGGACACTTAATCCAGCATTGAGGTGCAGTTTTTTATGGATAAATCTTTGATTTCTCTTTTGGGAATAAATTATCTGCCATGAAATCGACAAAAGCTCTGACTTTAGGTAATACCCAACGGTTAGATGGCCAGAGAACACGGAAGGTGCTTGAAGTACCCGCCCATTTATCCAAGATTGTTAACAATGTACCGCTAGCTAATGCTTGTTTAACGGTAAAATCAGGCAAACAGGCTATGCCGTGGCCTTGAATCGCCATGTGTAGCAGTGTTTCGACATGATTGCTGGTTATCTTGGCCTGAAGATGTATGTCTATTTCGGATCTTCCTGAGCACAGCGGCCATTTCTCTAAAAGGCCGGTAGTGGGAAAACGATGCATCAAGCAGGCGTGGTGTAATAACTCTCCGGGGTGTGATGGCCTACCACGTTGTGCAAAGTAGCTTGGAGCACCAACATAGACGAAACGGCTAGACCCTATACGTTTATTCATCAGTCGTGAATCATTGAGTTCTCCAGTGCGAACCACGGCGTCGAATCCTTCATCGATAACATCGACTAATCGATCACTAAAATCCAGTTCCAGCTCTATCTGTGGGTAACAAGTCGCAAAAGCAGATAATACGGGTAACATCAGGTTACTGAGCAATGGCAAACTCACTCGCAGGCGGCCTTGAGGGGCAGAGATAGAGCTTAATAGTTCATTTTCCGCAGTGGAAATCTCGTCCAGGATGCGTTTACAGCGCTCGAGAAACAGTGTGCCTTCCGCCGTCAAACTGACACTACGGGTGCTGCGTTGGAGCAGACGTACACCTAATTTCTTTTCTAATCGGGATATGCTTTTGCTAACAGACGAAGGAGAGAGTCCGAGTTGCCTGGCTGCGGTTGCAAAGCTACGAGCTTCGGCGACATGAATGAAAATGATGAATCCACTCAAATTATTCACTTGGGCCTCCTGGGCTTTTTTGGGTTGCTATTGGTGACAAGAAAGTCACTTCAGAAGTGATTGTAGGTCTATTTATCCACTATTAGCGAATCTGTAGTATGAAATAAAATTTATCTTGCTTTATCTGCTATATAGCGGAAAGCCACACAGATTCAGAGCTTGTATATCATCTATTTCATCGGTTGAATGTTACTAAAAGGGTTTATTATGGGACTCACTATCAACACTCAAAACGAGCTTAAAAAAGAAACCGGTTACTTTTTATCTCCACTATGGGAAGACGTTTTCTCTAAAGTGTTATTGGAGGAGCTCAATTCTAATGTATTTTTGGTCGCTTGCCGCTCTGGACAGGCGGACCAGAATTTATTAAGAAAATTTATGATCCAGCACCATTACTATTCACAATATTTCACTCGTTATCTGTGTTTATTGATGGGAGGTTTAGCAGATCAAAAAGATTTTATGCTGCTTTCTCATAATCTATTGGAAGAGCTAACAGGAACCGATGCAGCAAAGATATCTCATGCAGAGTTATATAAAAAAGCGATGGCGGCTATTAACGCTGTTCCTAAAAGTGACCCGATTCTTAACAGTACTCAACAACTGATTGATGCTATGTTTCGCCACTGCCGCAGTGATGATTCTCTAAGAGGGCTTGCGGCACTGTGTTTAGGTGCTGAGGCGATCGTACCTTTGGTTTATGGCCCAATTTTAGATGCCTTGCAATTAATAAAGGCGCCTGATGATGCATTACATTTCTTTAGAATCCATGTTGAAGAGGATGAAGATCATGCAATTGCGATGAGAAAAATTATTGATCGAATGATTGAGGAGCAACCTTACCGAAATAGGGATGTTATTGCGGTTGGTGAAGAAATGGTGCGTTTTCGCATTGAGATGCTTAATGAACTATATCAAAGCAGTATCAGGATAAATACAGATGTAACGACGCTTTTATCCGCGTGTGATTGAGATACTCTGCGTACATAATGGCGTGTACAGCAAAAGTACTTGATATAGTTTCTAGTGATGAAATATCAGCATAAAGGGTTGGTGGATATATTTTTGGCAAAATAAGCAATACAAACGATCGTAATCATATATAATGTAATAGTTATTGGATTGAACTCGTATAATGTCAAAAGTAAAAAATGAAATTAGTAATTATTGATTCTATTGAATAGATAATTAAATTCAGATGTAAATATTATTGGGCAACAAATTATTCAACTAATATTGGAAAAGGCCGATAAGAAATACTATATTAGAGAATATGTCGTTGTTGTGAATAGCTTCGGTCAAATTTCCTCGATGGCAATAGGTAAAGTTCTGTAACCAAAGTTAAGGGATATTTCCTCTGAAATTTTCGATAAATATGAAAGAAATAAAGAACTTTCAGATGGGATTTTAAAAATTGTTAATCATACATCCAGTAATTAGAGTTGATTATGGCGAAGGTAAAATATTGTGAATGGAGGTTTTTATGAAAATACGGTTATTGAAGCTGTAAAAAGATTGATTCTTGCTAAATCTCCTGATGTCTCTGAGTTTGAACATATGGAGTGGTTCTTTAACATTCACAAAGATGTGTTCCCACCAACTCACTTTCAGCAGTCCACCGGTATTTTTACTAAGAATTTAGGATACCTCTTTTTTGGAATCAAGCTACGGCGTAAGAGTTATTATTGTATGACAGCATGAGAGGGATATTATCAGATTATTGTTTATTATATTAAGGAAACGATAAAGAATACCTTGTTTATTATATTGTGATATAAGGAAAATGAATTCGTTTCTGTTGGATATGGCGATTTATTTGAAATATTAAAAAATAGTGAAAATTTTGATGTTATTTTTTTGAACTCTAACTTTATATTTATTCTTGAAAGTGACTCTTTTAAAAGGGAAACTTATCATGTGTTTGACGATCTAAAATATATAATGCATAAGCACTTCCTTAAAGAAGTGAGAAAGTATCACAATTACTCAGGAAAAAGAGTTGTGGAGCTTAACCGTCAGGGAAATGAAATGGTGTTTAGTGAATGATGCATAGAGCATGGTTATAACTATTTTGTTTTATATGAGGAGCGAGGGAAAGGAGATAGTTCAAATATAGATAAATTTTTTAATTGATATATTTGGTCTGAAATACTTATTGCTATTAATCATTATTAAGGAGAGTATATTTTGACTTCGGAAAATATTTCTGTATCACCAGTTGCCATCGTTGGTGGCGGACCCGTTGGTCTAATGTTGGCTTTATTCCTGGATTTATATGGTGTTCGTTCCGTTATCTTTAATTTGGAGGAAGAGACCCGATGGCAGCCTAAAGGCAGTACTCATAGTGCTCGTATTATGGAACATTTTCGTCGTGTAGGTATATCTCAACCTATTCGGTCATTAGGCGTACCAAAAGAGTTCCCTTTGGACGTATCATATTTTACCAAGTTTAATGGATGGGAGCTTGCACGGATTACGTTTCCGTCGGAAATGGAGAAAATGTCTATGCGCGAAAATGCGGCTTCGACAGATCCCGTTCCAGAACCAATAATACGTGCAAATCAAATGTATGTTGAAAGGTTTCTGCTACGATATGCAAAGAGTCGTCCAAATATCACAATAAGATATGGCTGGCGCGTTAAAGATTTTGTCCAGTATAAAGATGAAGTAAAACTTTATGCGGAGCATATCGAGGGGAAGTATGCCGATGAAGTCTGGCAAGCTGCATATATGGTTGGGTGTGATGGTGGACAGAGCTTTGTTCGATCTAAGCTTGGTATCGCTTATGAAGGAACTGTTGAAGCTAAGGCAGGTTTTCTGACTGGTGGAATGGTTTCCAGTTATATCCGGGTTCCTGGAATTCACCAGGGATTATTACGAGACAAAAAATCCTGGATGTACAATATTGTCTCACCTAGGGAGAAGATGTTATTTATCTGCTTGGACGGTGAAGATGATTTTTTATTTGTGACCCAGAGTAAAGATGGGAAAGTTATTGATGATTTGGAAGTCGTTCGCATAGCGCAGGCAGGAATAGGTTCAGATGTTGAGGTATTAGTCCTTGGCAATACGATATGGAAAGGCGGTGTTGCTCTCGTTGCTGATAAATATTCTGAGGGTAGGGTATATTTAGCAGGAGATTCTATTCACCTATTTGCTCCCACCGGTGGTTTTGGCATGCATACGGGGATCGATGATGCCAGCAATTTAGCCTGGAAAATTGTTGCGTCTATAAATGGTTGGGCAGGTAATGCGTTAATGGATTCTTATGAAAGCGAGCGTCGTCCAATTGCATGGAGAAATACTGCCGCTGCACGTTCTTATACCCGGCAGACCGCATCACTATATGTGCCTGCAAATTTGGAAGATGCAGATTCTGTGGGTGATTTGGCGCGTGAAAAGATTGGTATTGAGCTGAGCCATTTTCGCTGTCAATTTACTTCTATCGGTGTGGAACTTGGTGCCCGATATGATAGTTCTCCTCATATTATTAATAGCGATCCAGTACCGGATGATGATTGGCTTAATTATAAACCAAGTAGTGTACCCGGAGGGAGATTGCCACACTTATGGCTCACACCTATTCCTGGTACTAGGGTATCTCTGTTCGATATTTTAGGCACCGGGTTTAGTTTGCTTCGGGTAGGATCTCATTTTCCAGATATATCTGAATTATTAGCTCAGGCATATCAACGTAAAATTCCGGTCAAGATTATTGATCTTCCCGGTCATGATGCTTGGCAATTATATCAAGCCAGGCTCCTTTTAGTGCGTCCTGACCAATATATTGCCTGGAGAGGTGATAGGGTTCCTGACAATATAGGTTCAATATTGGATAAAATTGTCGGTAGGTAAGTAAGGGATGATTTTCTGGGATGAAGATATTAACGCTAATGAAATAGGGATCACCATATGATGGTTAACTAATACATCTGGTGTGTATATAAAAAAGTCAGCGAACAATCGAAATATTATTGGAGTTTGGTGTTAGCGCATTAAGAAAGGCGCACTTGTGGAAAGGGTGGTTGGGTGTATAGAACGATAATATAGTTCAACCACTACTGTTATTACGCAGAATGATGAAGCTAATATTATAAAAAAATTTATTGGTAATTTTGATGGCACTTCTTGTGCGTTTGTCAGAAATCACGGACATATGACATGGTATTGATAGGATAATTAGAGAAGGTAGGCAGAAATAATGACGAAGATAAAATATTTTGAGTGTTATTTAAAAATAGTTAAAAAATACAAATTTTACGATAAACTACAATATTAGAGGTAATTATAGTGAAAAAAACGTTTTTCTCATCTGGAGACTTTGACAAAGTTCCTAGAGAATTAATTGAAGATAAGCCTACTCAATTGATTCATGAAAATGTATTGAATTCTGAAGTGAGTCAAGATTTGAATTTCTCGAATGAAAGGCGCCATAAAGTGGCTATGGTTAATTTACCCAGTAAAGTTCTCAGTATGACTTTGGGAGGGTTACAACCTGGACAATCGACCCGTAAACATAGACATAGTTATGAAACCATAATATATATCGTTAATGGGGAGGGGTATTCACTCATTGGTGAACAACATATTTCATGGAAAGCCGGTGATGCGATATATGTTCCTGTATGGGCATGGCATCAACATGTCAATAGTAGTGCTATTGATGACGTATTCTATATTGCATGTGAGAATGCGCCAATGTTGCAAAACTTAGGTCTTGCTGTTCGTGAAGAGCTTTGAATTTAAGTAAGTGTAGGTTTTATAGATTGTATTTAAGAGCAAATAATGATTTCACCGGGATATACCCTATGGATTTCGAGTTGCATCGCGACGGCAAGGGAGCGAATCCCCGGGAGCATAGAGAACTATGTGACCGGGGTGAGAGAGTGCAGCCAACAAAGAGGCAGCTTGAAAGATAACGGGTATAGAAGATTATTAGCAGTATCCCGGTGGTCTATTCCGTTAAACTTGTGTTATTTAACTGTTCTCTATAATGGGAAAACAAATCACGATTGGTAGTTTATTTTTTATAATATTATCATTGGTAAATAATTTTATATCTATTTTGGTTGGAAAGTATTTTTATTAATCAATCTATTTTTTAGTGCGTTTTTTATATTGTTAATCTTTCTTTTTTGTATTGCTTTTTATTCTGATATCAATGAGGTATATAATTGATGTCGCGTTTTTTTGTAATGTGTTCTCTGTCATGTTTTACAAAAAATCCCTTTTTTACCATTGATAATTCATGATGTGAAAAATAGTCTTTATAGATGTTGATTAGATGGTTTTAATTTTATTTTTTAATGTAATTTTTTTATTTCATAAATCGATTTACATTTTTGGTAATAATTTTATGGTTTCAAAGATTGGCATTTTTTTCCAAAACGAGAAAGCGATTAAATTCAACGTCATCATGCCGTTTATTGTCTTCTCATGGCTCGTTGTTGCTGCTCTTAGTGCCTATTCCAATAGGCGTAATTATTTCTGGGCAGCGGCTTACCTTACATAACTTTTGTGTTTGAAAGAGGTAATTAATGAAGAAATTTAAATTGCATACATTAGCAGCATTGACTGCAACTGTTGGACTTATGGGCTCTGCATATGCCTCCCAAACAGCGCAGCAAGTGGTTGATGCACTGAGTCAATTAAAAGTTAATTATAAGATTGTTGATAATCAGGCGGGAGATCACGGCGTTAACTGTGCGGTACTGGGGGCGGACTGGGCTAAATGTAATCGAGTGGATATTACTTTAACCAATGGTAATCAGGCGATTGACTCTGCTGACTGGGCGATTTATTTCCACAGTATTCGTCAGGTCCTGAGCATGGATAATGAACAGTTCAAAATCACGCGTATTACGGGCGATTTACATAGATTGGAGCCAACCGAAAAATTCACCGGTATTAAAGCTAATGAGCAAGTAAAACTGCCGTTTATTGGAGAATACTGGCAGATTTACAGCACTGATTTTCTACCTCGCTGGTATGCAACGTCGGGTGATGCGACGCCTAAAGTGCTTGTTAGTACGGATACAGAAGATCTAAGTCAATTCTTATCTGCTTTCACCGGTGATCAGTGGAAACGTACACAGACAGATAACAATATTTTGATGACGCCTGAAAATCGTTATATGAAGAATTTGCAGGTCAAAAAGGTTGGATCAGAAAAGTTGCGTGGGCAAATTATCCCGACACCAAAAGAGGTTCAGATTTTTACTGAGGATGCTGATTTATCTGGCGGGGTGAGACTGGAATTGGGCGGTTTAAATGACGAGGCAGTTATTCTTGTCAGAAAGCGTTTTACTGATCAAGGCATTAAATTAGAGAATAGTGGCTATCCCGTTGCGACCCAAATAGTCTCTTCAGATTTTATTGGTGATTGGAAAGTTAAAGGGTCTTACCGTCTGAATGTTACCCAAAATGGGGCACAGATTGTTGCTTTTGACCAATCTGGCGTGTTTTACGGCCTTCAATCTCTGTTGTCATTAATTCCTGTTGATGGCGATAGGAAGATTGCTACTTTGACGGCAAAAGATGCGCCCCGCTTTGAATATCGAGGGGCTCTCCTTGATGTAGGGCGCAATTTCCACAGTAAACAGTCGGTCTTGCGTTTGCTTGACCAAATGGCAAATTACAAGCTGAATAAATTCCATATTCATCTGTCTGATGATGAAGGTTGGCGTTTGGAAATTCCTGGATTACCTGAGTTGACGGAAGTTGGCAGCCAGCGGTGTCATGATTTAAGTGAAACTCAATGTTTGTTACCACAACTGGGTTCAGGCCCCGATAACAACAATATGGGGAGCGGATATTTCAGCCGTCAAGATTACATTGATATTCTGAAATATGCCAAAGCCCGTTATATCGACGTTATTCCTGAAATTGATATGCCAGCCCATGCTCGTGCCGCTGTTGTTTCTATGGAAGCCCGCTATAAGAAATTAATCGCTCAGGGGAATGTGAAAGGGGCGAATGAATATCGTTTGCTGGACCCAACGGATACTACCAGAGCAACATCTGTTCAGCTCTATGATCGTCGCAGTTATTTGAACCCGTGTATGGATTCTTCAAAACGGTTTGTTGAGAAAGTTATTGGTGAAATTGCCGCTATGCATAAAGCAGCGGGCTCACCATTGGAGACTTGGCATTTCGGGGGAGATGAAGCGAAGAATATCCGTTTGGGAGACGGATTTCAGGATAAAAAGGGTCCTATCGTACCGGGTAAGGGCATTATTGATAAAAGTGCGGAAGATAAACCGTGGGCTAAGTCTCAGATTTGTCAGAAGTTGATAGAACAGGGTGTTGTGAAAGACATTGATCATCTTGCCAGCTACTTTGCAATTGAAGTGAGTAAAATTGTGAATACTAATGGTATTGAGAAGATGCAGGCGTGGCAGGATGGACTGAAACATGCTGACAGTGCTAAAGATTTTGCCACCAAACGCGTTGGGGTGAATTTTTGGGATGCTCTCTATGATGGTGGCTTTGATTCAGTCAATGATTGGGCGAACAAGGGCTATGAAGTGGTTATATCCAATCCGGATTATATTTATCTGGATATGCCATATGAAGTTCATCCGCAGGAACGTGGCTATTATTGGGCGGCTCGTTTTAATGACGAAGCCAAGATCTTTAGTTTTGCGCCCAATAACATACCACAAAATGCTGAAACATCCGTTGACCGTGATGGTAATGCATTCCGCGCGAAAAGTGATAAACCGTGGCCGGGTGCTTATGGGCTGTCAGGTCAAGGATGGAGTGAAACGGTTCGTACTGATGAACAGATGGAGTATATGATTTATCCTCGCTTGTTACCGCTGGCAGAGCGGGCATGGCACCGGGCCGGTTGGGAGTTGGATTATGTTCCCGGTCAGGTATATAAGCGAGGAGAAACGTATAAAGTCGATATCGATGCGCTGAATCGTGACTGGACCCGGTTCGCTAACCTGATAGGTCAACGTGAACTTAGTAAACTGGATAAAGCAGGCATTGCTTACCGTCTGCCGGTTCCGGGGGCTAAGGTAAAACGTGGTATTTTGCGGGCTAATGTTGCTTTGCCAGGGTTGGTAATCCAGTATTCGACTGATGGCGGTCGTAACTGGGAAGTTTATAACAACCATAAACGTCCAAGAGTGAAAGGTGATGTGTTGATCCGTTCTGTCAGCCCGGATGGTAAACGTTACAGTCGAATTGATAATGTAAAGGCTTGATAGTGTTGTAGAAAGAGGGGAACCCTGATGGGTTCCTCACTGAAACTGAAAAAATAAACCTTACTTTCTGAAAAAATTCGCCATTTCAAACATTACGTTGAGGTGATTGATAGCCAATTGCGTCTCGATATCGAGTTGTCCGGCAGGCTCGTACTACAGATTCAGAGGAAAAATGGGTAAATTGGATAAACTACAGTCATATCTATGATGTTAGTTATGTAAAAATTTTCAATAGATAAAACTCAATTACCCCTTCATTTATTGAGCGAATGGGGGGAATTTATCGCACGCGGCATCACTATTGAAGTTGATTATAGACATTCATTGAATTACAGTTGCATTACAATGTAATTCAACGAGAGATCTCTTATATGGCTACAAACCAATTAGTACAAACCCGTATTGATGGAGAGATTAAGGCAGAAGCGGCTGCCGTTCTAGCTGCTATGGGTCTGACTGTATCAGATGCCGTTCGCATGATGTTAACGCGGGTAGCAAGAGAAAAAGTGTTACCTTTTGAACCGTTGATACCAAATGAGACAACAATAGCTGCAATGAAAGAAGCTCGCAAAGGTTGCGGTAAATCATTCTCCACTGCAAAAGATTTAATGGCTGATCTTAATGCGGACGATTGACTACGCAAACCAATTCAAGCGAGATTACAAGAGAGAAAAGAAAGGTCGGCATCGTGAAGTTCTTGATGACGTACTGATGCTGGTGGTTGAATTATTGGCTTGCTAGAGCCGAAATATTGCGATCATGCTCTTTCTGGTGATTGGAAGGATTTTCGAGATTGTCATATCAAGCCTGATTTGATACTGATTTATCAGAAACCCGATGTGGACACATTGTGCCTTGTCCGTCTTGGTTCTCACTCAGAGCTTGGCTTATAGCTCATTTTTGACAGACCTGAATCAATCTGAAATATAGCCCCTTTTTGGGGAACCCTGATGGGTTCCCCTCTCTAGGTGGATAAAAAATTAGTAGTCCAAGCGTGAATTACTTCTCGTCATGTGCACTACTGTCTTCGCGGCAATTACCGGCGGAGCAGTGACCATATAAATAAAGACTGTGGTTTGAAAGCTTAATCCCATAACGCTCAGCAATGTTCTTCTGGCGTTTTTCAATCTGTTTGTCACTGAATTCAATGACTTTACCGCAGTCCAGGCAGATTAAATGGTCGTGATGGTGTTGTTGAGTGAGTTCAAAAACCGATTTACCACCCTCAAAGTTATGACGGGTGACAATACCGGCATCATCAAACTGATTCAACACGCGGTAGACAGTAGCAAGTCCAATCTCTTCACCGTTATCAATCAGTTTTTTGTAGAGATCTTCCGCGCTGACATGGTGATATTCAGGTTCCTGTAACACTTCCAATATTTTCAGACGAGGAAGTGTAACTTTAAGTCCAGCATCTTTTAATGCTTTATTGTTGTCGGTCATGCGGATTCAGTCCTGTTACTCAGTAAAGTGAACTTAGCGATACTTCAAAAAGTACCAGTTAGTTATCAGATTATGATTATAGGCATGGCTAGTGAAAATGAAAACCACGTTAACCTTAACTTTCATTACACATTTTGCCAGAATAATCATTTATAAAACGCAGTAATAACCTTACTATTTATCATGTTTAGGCTATTTTTTGCCATTCTTCGTAATAAAAAGCGGATTTAAGCAGTGTTTTGACAAAAGTAATAGCCTTTGAACGCGATCCCACAGGGCGAGGGAAGCGAGTCACTTCTCACCTACCGTGGGTTCACTATTGATAAGAAATGGCCTGCACCCATTACGCTTACTGGGATAAGCCACTATCCTGCAAGAATTTCTGACAAACTCAGCTCTTCGTAGATCTGTTTAGTCCAGGCATTAACACGTTCTTCTGTTAATTCTGGTTGGCGGTCTTCATCAATAGCAAGCCCGATAAAATGGCTATCATCAGCCAGACCTTTTGACTCTTCGAAGTGATAGCCCTCGGTTGGCCAATGACCAACAATAATGGCGCCGCGGGGTTCAATAATGTCACGGATAGTTCCCATAGCATCACAGAAATATTCCGCGTAATCTTCCTGATCACCACAACCAAAAAGGGCGACCAACTTCCCTTCAAAATTGATCTCTTCCAGAGTAGGGAAGAAATCATCCCAGTCGCACTGTGCTTCACCGTAGTACCAGGTAGGGATGCCGAGCAGCAGAATATCGAATTGTTCGATATCTTCTTTGCTGCTCTTGGCAATATCATGAACTTCTGCAATGTCGGAACCCAGAATTTTTTGGATCTTTTTGGCAATATTTTCTGTGTTGCCGGTATCGCTGCCAAAAAATATACCTATAATTGCCATAGGATAATATAACCTCTTGTTTTATTTGTGTATTTCTGTATGAGATATACGTATAAAATGTTAAAAATCAGTAGAAAAGGTTCTGATTGTATTAATAAAAAAACAAAATCCTATTTTGACTAAACAGTCAGGACAATTCTGTCAAGTTTGTGTGATTTCGTGCCTTCAATGCTATCAAGTCGTGGTGTTACTTTCTGCTAACTGGGCCAGCAAAATTTGCTCGATGAGTTCACTACGGCTGATGTTGCGTTGCTGTGCAAGAAAGTTAAGTGCATCTACTGCATCAGCATTTATTTTCAGTTCTACACGACGCAGACCGCGCACCTTATCACGGCGAAGTTGGTTACGCTTGTTGACTCTGAGTTGTTCATCCCTGGAAAGTGGGTTGGTTTTTGGGCGCCCCGGTCTGCGTTCATTTGCGAACAAATCCAGAGTGGTGCGATCCATTTGTTCTTTTGCCATAAATTCAATTAGTAAAGGGCATATACCATAAAATATAGCACGCCATGATACCCCAGCTTCTAGTGTATCGCTACTGCCTGACAAAGATAAAAGCGGCATCATTGCTTATCTGTAAAGGATTGTGATTGAGTTTCCGTTTTAGCGGTGCTGGTATTTTCTGCGGTACTCTATTGGTGTTAACCCATTAAGTTTCTTGAATAATTCTCTGAAATAGCGAGTATCTTCATAGCCAACTTCATGGCTGATTTCTTCTATGGTTTTATTCGATTTTTCTAACCGGCATTTCGCCAGAGATAATCGAATCTGTTGGATATATTGAATAGGTGTCTGGCCAGTCGCAGTCTTAAAGCGCCGCTTCATCTGTCTTTCACACAGATGAATTTTATCGGCTAAATTGCCAACCGATAATCTGTCTGATGGGGCAGAATGCATCCAGTCTTGTAGTTTGTGGATTAATGTATCTGAATGTTGGCGATAGGGGACAAAACTTGCGAGAGTATGCGAAGGGAGGCCCTCCATATCACCAAATATGAGCTGACTACAGGTTTCCCTGGTATTTTGACCATATATCTGTTCAATAATATGCATCATCACATCGTTGTATTCATAGGTACCAGAAGTACAAAAAATATTGTTATCGCGGGTGACTTTTATTTCTGAGTGTAACTGTACTTGTGGAAACATATCCTTAAATAAGTTGGTAAACAGCCAGTGTGTGGTGGCTTTACGGTTATTGAGTAAGTTAGCTTTAGCCAGGATAAAGGAGCCAGAGCAGATGGAGACGATAAGGATATTTTTTTTTTCCATCATTTGAAGCCAATCTAAGGTTTCTTGAGTGCAAGAATCAAGGTCGTTGTAGGGGATCCCGATTGCCCCGACCAAGACAATATCTGTTTGTTTAATTTCTCCTATGAGTTTATTGGGTTTTAGCCGAACACCACCTAGCCCGATAACATCTTGATTATCCTGGGTAATGATATTGATTTCTGGTTCCGGTGCTCCGGCTAAGTGAGCGGCGGTGGTTAAAATTTCTATCGGGCCGGTAATAGAAGTTAGAGATCCTCCTGAAAATGCCAACGCGCTTAACGAAACTGGATTCCTATCCATAAGAGTTCTCCAACTTAAAAATTAAGATGTATAAAGATATTTGATTTATCTAACATATTAATAACTTAACGTTACAATTTAAATAATTTATTTACATTTTGTTAATTTATTAATCAAATAAATAAAAATAGACACAGTTTGAATCAAAATTTATGCTTCCTCTTGTTGTTAAGAAATTAAGCTGGATGTCAATTCAGCTTTCACCAATTTGTTGATGCCATAAATGGGCGTATAGTCCGCCTTGTTGAAGTAGTTGATCATGTGAGTCAAATTCGACGATTTGCCCTTGATCTAACACACAAATTTTGTCGGCATGGCGAATCGTGTTGAGCCGGTGAGCAATGCTAATAACCGTTCTGTTACGGCATATTTCATCCATATTTGCCATGATTGCGGCTTCAGATTCATAATCTAATGCTGAGGTGCCTTCATCGAGGATTAGAATAGTTGGGTTGACTAAGAGCGCTCTTGCTAATGCGATTCTCTGTCTTTGACCGCCTGAGAGATTTGCCCCTTTTTCCCCAACCGGATGTGCAAAACCGTGAGGGAAGGATTGAATAAATTCAATGGCGCCGGATAACTCAGCAGCGCGATAGACCTCTTCATCTGTCGCATTGGGTTTACACAGCCGAATGTTATCGGTGATGCTGCCGGAAAACAGGATACTTTCCTGGAGCACAACACTCATATTGCGGCGTAAGGAGACGGAATCGGCAATGGCTAGATCCATGCCATCAATCAGAACTTGCCCATGTTGAGGTACATATAGCCTTTGTAGTAAACGGGTGAGAGTACTTTTACCTGAACCTGATGGCCCTGTTATACCAATAAATTGACCCGATTTTATTGATAACGATAAATTTGCCAGAACCTCTGGTGTGTCGTCATGATAGCGGAAACGAATATTTCTGAATTCAATCTGGCCTTCCAGTTCAGGTACAGAAGCCAATCCCTGTTTACTGTTCTCCATTGGTTCATCAAGAATATCCCCCACACGTTTCAGAGCGATTAACGTATGCTGAAAATCCTGCCAAACCTGTGCTAGCCGGAGGATAGGTTGGGTGACATGTCCGGCTAGCATATTAAAAGCGATAAGTTGCCCCGGAGTCAGTTCACCACGTAAAACTTCTGTCACTCCCCACCATAAGAGGATTGCGGCAGTAAATTTTTGGACAAAATCGATGCCTTGCCCGGCAATTAAACCGTTTTTCTGTGCCGCAAAGCTTTTAGTCAATTGCTGGCTGAGAATGCGTTGCCACTGATGTAAAAAACGATTTTCAGTAGCGGTGGTTTTGATGGTTTCAATGCCTGTTACGGCTTCGGTCAGAAAGCTCGTTGCATTCGCATCGGTTTCATATTCTGCTTCTACTTTGCGACGAATAATTGGCCCGGCAATGATCCAGAATACGAAGTAAACAAAGAGCGAGCCAATAACGATCCAGGTCAATATCTTGGCATAGTAAAACATGACGCCAATGAACATGATGACGAAAATCAGATCTAACAGCAGCATCAGGGTAGAACCCGTCAAAAACTGGCGGATTTGAGACATTTCTCTGACTCTGGCAATAATCTGCCCGGTTTGCCGTTGCTTAAAATATTGCAGTGGCAAGCTTGTCAGATGACGATACAGTCGGCCGGAAAGTTCAGAGTTTATCTGGCTTGCCATGTGTCCAAACACCGTGTTGCGCATAAAGCTATACAAGGGTTCGGCAAGGGCGATAGCGAGCATAGCCATACCTAATACATGTAGACTGGATAAACTTCGTCCTACCAATACCTTATCGATGATATTTTCAAACAGTATTGGGCTGACCAGCGCAAATAGTTGCAGAACAATAGCAAATAAAAATAGATCTCTTATCTGACTTTTCTGCCGGAAAATGGAGGGATAAAACCAGCTCAGGCCGAATTTGACATGTTTTTTAGTTAATTCCTGATCGGCGATTAACAGGATCTTATGGGTATTTTCTTTATTATCAGCAAATAAAGAGAGTGACCTCGTTTGTTCAGTAGCAGGATCGAGAACAATAATATGGCTGTTACTGACCTCAATCAGTACCCACCATTGCTGTTCCAGTTCAATCAATGCTGGTAAGGGTAACGTTGGCCCTGTATTGACAGTTAATTGCTCAATTTTACTGTGTAGCCCAATAGCATCGGCGGCTTCGCGTAGTTGTAACTCATTCAGATATAAAGAATCAAACCCCAGTTTGTGTTGAAGTTGATCGAGAGTGGCTGACTTATGAAATTTTTTCCCTACATAGACAATACAGTCTAGTGCCTGATTATGCGTGTTGTTACCGGAATCGGTAGTAGAAGAAGGTAAAACGTTCACGATTATTTCTCCCTCAATGCTTCAGATTGATACTCTCTGATAGGGCTCAGGAGATAATCGATAACGCGGCGTTGATCAGTTTTAATTTCAGCGACGATTGACATACCTGGAGTAATGTCAACCCGTGTATTGTCTATGACGATATTATTGCTCTTAAGGCTTACCTGAGCGGGGAAGACTAATCCTAACTGCTCATCGGTGGTTGAGTCTCTGGATATATTCAGCAGTTCGCCGTCAATCGTGCCATAACGCGTATAGGGGAAAGCGTCTACTTTAACGGTGACTTGTTGCCCTGGATGCACAAATCCGGCGTCTTTATTTAAAATTTGCACTTCTGCCAGTTGCACATTGTCATCAGGGACGATCACCATTAAATTTTGTGCTGGTTGCAGAACTGCACCTAATGTATGCACACTGAGTTGTTGAACGGTTCCTGTAACGGGAGAGCGAATGATTTCAAGTTGTTCTCGTACTTGAGCTTTTGCCAACTCTTGCTCTAAAACCACTAATTGAACTTCGGCTTGTTTTCTTTTATCAAACCATTCGCGCTCTTTTTGTGTTTTCAGGCTGTTTAAGCGCTCTTCAAGGCTGATATATTGCGATTGCAGCACATTGAGTTCCGCATTTTGTTGAGTAATCAGACGTTCTGTTTCCAGAAACTCTTTTTCCTGTTCAAGATATTCAACTTTACTGATCACTTGTTTTTGACTTAAAGTCTGGCGCGCTTTTAAACGCTGGCTAATATTTTGCCGGAGCTTAGAGAGCGCATTGATATCGCTTTTCCGTGATTGTTGAGAAGAGAGATTGACGTTCATCTCTGCTTTCAGATTTGTTACGCTCGCTTCATACTCTCTTTTCTCACGGGAATAGTTTTCAACAACTTGTGCTTGTTGAGATACCGGCAACGTTTGAAATAGCGCTTGTTCTTCTGGCGTCTGTTCCTCAGTTAAAGCCTGATAACGAATTTTTTCATGGGCTTGATATTCGATCTGCTTGAGTAATCGAGCAATATCTTGATTAACGCCGAGTGTGTCCAATGTCAGAAGTGGGGCGTCTTTCGTTACCTGTTGTCCGTTCTGGACATGGATAGCGGTCACCCGACTCTGTTCATAAGCCTGAATTATCTGAGAGCGGCCTGAGACGATCAGACGGCCGGTAGCCGTAGCCTGAACATCCAACTTGCCCAGATAGGCCCAGAGCAAGGCTATGATGACGCCGACACTGAGCGTGATTGCGGTGTAACGAGCAAATGGTGAAGGTGGGCGCTGCGATAACGCCAAATGTGTTGGTAAAAAATCATAGTGTTGCGGACAATAGTGCTGTCGGCAAGAGCGTAACCGGGTTTTAATTTTATCCTTAAAAGCCTTAATCATGACAAGGCACCTCCTGTTTTAATTCCTGTTGTAACTGCCAGAGCTTTCGGTATTGCTTGCCGTGGTTAAGCAACTGAGCGTGAGAGCCTTGTTCGATAATTTCTCCCTGCTTAAGAACAATGATGCGATCACAATGACGTACAGTTGAAAGGCGGTGTGCGATGGTGATAACCGTTCTACCTTGGGCGATTTCCGCCATATTGGATTGAATGAGTGATTGTGATTCATCATCAAGGGCACTGGTTGCTTCATCAAGAATGAGAATTTTGGGGTTAGCCATGATTGTCCGGGCAATGGCAAGCCGCTGGCGTTGACCACCGGATAAAGATTGCCCGCCTTCTGCAATAGTTGTGTCATATCCCATCGGCAGCTTGAGAATAAATTCATGGGCACCCGCCAGTTTGGCCGCTTTAATCACTGCTTCCAGGTTGACCTCGGGTTTTGATTGGGCAATATTTTCATATACTGTTTTGTTAAATAAGAAATTTTCTTGCAGAACCACACCGACTTGCTGTCTGAGCGTTTCAATATTTATATTTTGTAATGGAATCCCATCTAAGGTAACTGAGCCTGTTTCTGGGGTATAAAGGCGGAGTAATAAACGGGCCAATGTACTTTTTCCGGAACCAGAAGTACCCACAATACCAATGGTTTCTCCCGCTCTTATATGGAGAGTCAATCCCTTAATCGTCGGTGGAATATCGGGTTGATAGCGAAAGACAATATGGTTAAATGAGACCGCCCCTTGCAGCGTGATTTGTTGTTGGCCGGATTGTTGTTCGGTTGGCAGATTTAACATATCGCCTAATTTATCGACGGCTACCCGCGTTCTGATAAATTGTCCCCATAGTTCCACCAGTCTGGCTAATGGTTGGGAAGTATGATTTACCATCATATTGAAGGCGATCAACTGACCAATGGTCATTTGTAGTGATAAAACCTCTGACGCACCTAACCAGAGAATCGCCGCATTGGTGACTTTTTGCAGTAGCATCACAATATGGTTTGAACGGTTACTCAATTGCTGTACTGCATAACTGGTATTTACCATTTTCTCAGTCTGGCTATCCCAACGGCGAACGAATCTTGGCTCTACCGCCAGACTTTTTAGGGTTTCAGAACCGGAAACCGTTTCAGTCAGAAAAGAGGTGTTTATTGCTGCATGGGTGAACTGTTGTTCAACCGCTTTTTCCATGCGAGGAGTTAGCCACCATGCCAAAATGGCATAAAAAGGGAAGGTAGCGAGAAAAACCCAGGTCAGGGTGCTGGATAACAGAGCCATCACATAGATGAAAATAAACATAAACAGCAGATCGACAGATAAGGTGAACATTGAACCCGTCAGAAATTCTCTGATGGTATTCAGTTCACGCACCCGTGTGACAATTGCCCCTACCTGACGAGATTTAAAAAAGAGTAAAGGCAGCCCGAACAGATGCTGGACCAGTTTTAATCCCAGTTTGATATCAATGCGGTTGGCAGTGTGAGAGTATTGGTATTCGCGTAATCCACGTAAAATCACCTCAATGATGCCGGCAATAATTAAGCCAAAGACTAATACATCGAGTGTCGATAACGCTTGATGGATTAAGACCTTATCCATAACCACCTGAATAACTAAAGGTGAAATTAACGCAAGAATCTGTAACACAAAGGAAAATAGCAATATTTCACCCAGATTTTTCTTTTGTGTCAGGAATTCTGGAATAAACCAACTGATGTTAAATTTGGCCTGTTTCTGTTTGATTTTAATCCATTTTCCATTCCACTCTTTTATTAGCCTTTCTTCCGACCATATTTCAGGAGTGTCTTTATCAACTCTCTGTATTAATGAACTCTCTTTATTCGATTTGGCTAAAACAAAAGGCAGGCCATTATTATCAAACAAAATTGCGGGTAAAGGTATGTTATGGTGATTTTTGCTTACGGAATTCTTATTTGAAAGAGATAAGTTAAATTTTTTCTCTATATCCTTGATATAGGAATGGTAACAATCAGATTTTTTTAAGTTATCAATATCAATAATATGTTCTTTTCCATTACATATCATCAATATTAATCTTAATGATGCTATGGTCAATTTCTCAATTTTATTCATGAAAAATGTCTTTAAAATTCACAAAAAATACTAATTAAAATAAATTGTTATATTAATTTTGTGTGGCATTTAAGTAATTGCCTATTATCTTATATTTATTGCCAATACCAGTGTGGGTAAATGGGACTATATATGGGGGGTAAAAGGACTTTTTGTATATAAATATTGATTTTGAGTTTTTGCTCTATATTATTTTATTGATTCGTTTACTCTCAATGTATTTATAGATATACAAATTCAGGATATTCTTGAATTGAATGTTTTCTTTGTTGTAAACATTGTATATCCTCATTAACAAATTGTTTATTTTTGGTGAATAAAAATATGTCTGAAAAATTCGTACAAACTATCTCTAGCGTTAATTATAACAAAGGTGTTTTCTCTCTTTATTTTGTTGGTCAAGAACCCAATCGTATGGCGAATGGGATAATGGCAGAAAATGATAATGAACTTGAATTAAAACAAGTTATCCATATGCCAGCATCGGGATTTATGTATATGGTTTCGATGGTTAAAAATATGTTGGAAGATCCACGAATGGCGGCTGAATTTGACAAATTGGTTGCAGCCGGGTTTTTACCTACTCCACAAGTAGCCGAAGAACAAATTGCGTCAGAATCTATAGCAGAAGAATCTGCTAATGCTAAAAAACGCCCATCTAAAAATACAAAATAAGATCTCATGGTTGATTAGCGCATGGCGATTATACATCAACCAGTGAAACTGAATAACGCAGAAATTCAAGCAATGATTGGAGGAGTAATGTTGCTAAGTCAGCATTCTCTCCTGCATCGGAGATACCTGGTGTCCGAGTGGCAACAGCGTATCTTGCCTGCATTTGAGCTGAATCAGTTTTGCTATTACGAAGATGAACACGGGCGCCCAATTGCCTTTTGTAATTGGGCTTTTTTATCTGAGCAGAATCGAGATGAGATTCTTTCGGGAGAAAGAGAACTTACCCACACGGACTGGCGCTCAGGTCCACATATCTTTTTTCCCGAAATGATTGCTCCTTTTGGTCACGGGCGTGAAGTTGCCAGGGATTTACGCCGCCGTGTCTTTTTGTCGTGGAAAGGCCAGAAAGCTTGTACTGTCCGCGGGAAACTTGATGTCCAAAACAACCGCTGTATTCGTCAGGTGCAATGGTTCTTTGTTTAATTTCTATATTATTATTTAAAGGCTTTCTAATGGGGAAATCATCAAATAGAAGTACTGAGTACTTCTTTACGGGAAAATACTACGACGATAATGATGGTAATAGTATTACTGCTATTGGTGTTGGTGGCGAAGTTTATGCTTATGGCGGAAATGATGATGTTACTGTTGGTTCATTTAAAGTCGATGTATACCATACAGATGGTGACCTTTCAGTAAAGGGAGCTTCAGGTTACACCGGCATTAGTAAAACGGGAAATGGCGGTCTGTCGTTTGCGGGGGCAGCCGGTGCGGCTTTTATTAATCATACAGGTGATACGGGAAATTTAAATTATTCGGGTGCTGCCGGCTATAACAAACTGGTTCGTAAAGGTTTGTCTGGCGATACAAATTTTAAAGGAGCCGGAGGATACAATAAGTTATGGCATGAAACTAACCGAGGAGATTTATATTTTGCCGGCGCTGGGGCTGTTAATCACATTGATCGCACCTGGTTTGACCGTTATCAAGGATCACGGGGAAATGTGATTTTTAATGGCGCTGGCGCTGCAAATAGTATCAGTTCACGAGTAGAGAGCGGTAACGTTACATTCAATGGGGCAGGTGCTGATAATCACATCGTACGTAAAGGTAAAGAAGGTAATATTATCTTACGTGGCGCGGGGGCATCGAATCGAATTGAGCGTGTACGCCAAAATAAAGATGGGTATGAACGGACCCGTGGTGATATTACTTTTGAAGGTGCGGGTGGTTATAACAAACTCTATTCTGATGTCGCGCATGGCAATATAAATTTCTCCGGTGCTGGTGCTTACAATGAAATCACCAGAATAAACATGAATAGCAATTTCTATGGTGAGACACTGGAATTTGCTAAAACTGAAGAGATCGTATTGACGACGGCAACGATGGGGGGAAGCTGGATCCAGGAGTCTCAACAAGTCACAGGTATTAAATCAACTGTCGAACCGGATACCTATCTTTTTGCATTTGCTGACAAAATGTACACTAAAATCAGCAAAGTCCAGCTTCAAAATAATCCCACCACGGGTAGACTCGGTTATCATGCCACTTCTTGGTATAAAGCAGGCAATCATCTTGGAAATCTTGCTGCGAAAGAAATTTCGTCAGGCAATGGATTTATCGCTGTAAACGTTGATGGCGCTTACCGTCTCTCCAGTTTGGTTTTTGAGCATCAGCAACCTGTCGCGATTCATGCTACCGAGGAAAACCTATTGATAGATCGGTGGGTAACCTATGCGGGTGGCATGGTGATTAAAGCAGAGGATATCTCGCTAGGTGATGCCAAAATGGGGGGATATGCGATCTTCTCTGATGGTCGCAAAGTCGATGTTTCCGCAGTCAAATCGAACCGGCAGCCCAATACTTATGTGTATGCCAAGGTCATGGGGCCATATACCAAAATCGTTGAAGTTCAGTTGAAAAACGATCCTAATACAGGGCAACTGAAATACAAAGCAATAGCATGGTACAAAGCTGGTGATCATACGGGTAACTTGGCTAATGAAGCGCTTTCCTATGCTAACGGATATACCTCTATTGGCCCCGGTTACACGTTAAGCCAGCTTCAATATGACGTTCATACGGTGCACCGAACTTCCCATCGATTAGTACATAGCGAAGAATATAGTCAGCAAGACCTTGTAAAGTCGTCCATAAGCGGTGGTTACGTTAATTTTATCGGTGCGGGTGGTGGAAACGTTATTAAATCTAATGTCACGCGGGGAAATGTTAATTTTAAAGGCGCAGGGGTGGCAAATGTCATTTTGCATGGCTCAAAATTCGGTGATACAACTTTTGGTGGTGCGGGTGCAGCCAACGTCATTGTAAAAAGTGGTGAAAAGGGCGATCTGACATTTCATGGTGCAGGTTTAGCCAATGTCCTGGTTCACCAAGGCCAGAGCGGGAAAATGGATGTTTACGCGGGTGGTGCGGTCAATGTTCTGGTGCGGGTCGGGGATGGACGATATCTGGCTCACCTTCTGTCCTATGGCAATATCTCGATCCACAAAGGCAACGGTGACAGCCGGGTACTGATGTTGGGGGGATATAATACTCATACCCAAATAGGTGATGGTAATGGGAACTGGTCCGGTGCGGGCGGTTTTAACGTCATCACTCAGGCAGGCAAAGGGGATATCTTCTCTGTACTTTTAGGTGGCGCTAACGTGCTAACAAAGC